>NZ_JAMYNR010000040.1:0-48660 GCF_040319155.1 Mesorhizobium sp. M0954
GTGCTCCCGGTGCCCCTGTCCCGGATGGTCGCACCATACGCCGAAAATCGCTCATCTCCAGCGGGGATCGGATGGCACCGTCATGATCATACCGGTTACGAACGCTATCGAGGCGCTGAACTCTAAGCTGCGCCGCGCCGTCCGCACCCGGGGACACTGGTTCGAGGCCAAGACCCAGTTCGCCGTCGTCTTCGGCGAGAGGTTCGTCAGCCAATGACGAAATCGGCCTCGCGCACAGAATTCCTGACAGTCCCTCGTGCGCGGCCTGCCAGGGCGCGCTTCATCCAGCAGGCCGTTAACGCGCTCCTTCAAAAAGCGCCCACCGCCACTTGCCGACGGTATGCTCATGAACGCCGAGCTCGGCTGCCACCGAATTGCTGGGAAGGCCATTTGCGCACCGCAGAATGATCCGGCATCGTTCAAACATCGACCGCGCCACACGACGCCGGCGAACCTAACGCTCAAGATAGGCCCACTCATCCGCACTCAACACCAGCGGCGAAACCTTCAGTCGCGAGCACAACTCTATAATGAAATGAACTTCAGTCCCAGATGATTAGATACATTGGCGGTATCGTCCTAACAGCCTCGATGGCCACTGGCCGCGCGGTTCTCAAGACCGCCTCAGAACGTATCGCGCCTTGCATCATAGAACTGTGCGGCAAGTCGGCGCGGCGGTCCGTGCCGATGCGGATTTTTCGATTGCGTCTGGACGACAGGGACAGGAACCCTTGATGACGCACGCTTTCGGCATGTCCCAAAACTGCGATTGCCTTCCGTTCTGCGCTCCCCTCGAAAGAGGAAATCACGCGGCAACTGTAATAATGCGGCTCCCGTTTGTGAGTTCAGATCGCACGGTCAGCGTAAATTCGAACGAGTTGAGGCCGATCTTCGGCGTATCGTCCAGGATCTACAGGAAAGTTCCTCTAACGTCACCTTCTTGAGTTCGAGGGATTACGACTTGCTTGCAACGGCTATTAAAGCGGCGTAAAAAAACTGTAGCAATGATATAATAGTATTAACATTATTCTGTGTTGTAACTGGTCGAAAGTATGGTAAATGTTAGAAAGTTATATGGTGGCAAGATAAAATTGTATCCAAGAAAGCCATGGCTTTTCTTGTAAAATGAGGCTCATGCTTACTTCAAGCTAATAGGAGCAGCAGTTACGAGAGATGGCCAGAAATGTCCGACAAACCCACGTTTGTCGACAGGTCCGAGGCAATGTCGACCTTGATGAACCGCTCCAAATACACCAGGGCGAACTATCACAACACGGTCTGCGGCGGTGTCTTCACGCTCGGGCATGTCCGGCCGGATTGGCTGCTCGAACTGGCTCGCGTCACGCGCCCGAGCGGAATTTATCAGGGTAGTATTAAGAGCTATGGGGAGGCCGCATCCTTTGATGACGAGATGAGCCGTCTCCAAAATGCGACCGTGCCTTGCCAGCACAGTGTCTAGACGACGACTGATACATCGCGATCAAGAATGTGGACTGCCAGGTTTCCAGGAGCCCCATAAGGGCAAAGCACCAAAGGAGAAGCGACTATGACCACGCTACCGCAAATATCACTGGCGAAACTGTCATCCGATGCAACGCGACTTGAAGAGCAACAGCGTTTACGCATGGCCTGCGAGGAGTACGGGTTCTTCTACCTTGAGCACGGAATTCCGAAAGAACAGATCGCAGAAGCGATCGACGCTTCCCGGCGTTTCTTCGCGTTGCCGCAGGCTACGAAGGAACGCTACGGTCACGCCTCTCAAGACGTGTACCCCGCTACCGCCCGTGGATACATTCCGTTGCACGGTGAAATGCTACATCCTGAGGCCGGCACCGATCCAAAGGAAATGTTCGACCTCGGAATCGAGAAAGAGGGCGACCGGCGTCCGTTTGCCGGAATCACGCGCCTTCCGGATGACGCGTTGGCTCCTGGTTTCGCTCGAAGCCTACTTGCATTGCAAGCTACAGTGCTCAACGAGGTTGTGCCGCAGCTGGGGGGCGCGCTGGCCGACCTGCTCGATATGGGAAAGGGCTGGTTCCAACGCCATTTCAGCTCGCCGACGGTACTGCAACGCGTGATCCGGTATCCATCGACTGGCGGCACGGCCGGAAAGCATACCGACGGTGGCTTCTTCACGCTGCTGCTGCAGGAGGAACTCCCCACGCTCCCTTTGCAGGTGTGGTTCCGCGGGCGCTGGACGCCGGTGCCGAGTCTACCCGACAGTCTGGTGGTCAATCTAGGCGACATGCTTCAGGCCTTGAGCGACGACCGGTTCAAGAGTACGCCGCATCAGGTCGCGCACAATGGTCCGGCCGAACGAATTTCCCTTCCCTTCTTTATCTATCCCAACATCGACGCTCGCCTGACTTCGCGGCAAGGGAAGCATACCTTCAGCGTCGCAGAAATGATGCTGCGCAACTTCGAATCAGTCTGGGAAAAGGGGAATGGCGCCGGACGCGCGCGAGAGTTGCAGTAGGTGTTCGGCTTTCTGAAGCGTGAGCAAACTATGGCGACCACTCGGCACGTGGTGCCTTGGAAGAACTCTCCCAGAAGCAATTCGTCGCGCGTATAGCGCGGCGGGCTACAACGCCTCGGAGAGTCACGCTGATACCGGCGCATTGCTTGAAATGTGGCACACGAGATCCGCGCCGTACCTTTCAAGCAAGCGCAGCGCCACGGCTTCCATTTGTGCCGCTGCGCCAACGCGATGATTTCGGGCGTGGGAAGCGGAGCGATTAGCCCGGGATGGAACGAGATGATCAGCATGAGGGGAGTATTTCTCTGGGCTGCGGCGCCCGCACGAGTATTCGCGGACCCTGCGGTTAATGTTAGCGAAACCGCGCGAACCCCAGCTTTGTCTCTGGAATATACTCCGTGACTGGAAGGCTGGCGCAAGCGGCTGGCATCAGCGCAAGCGCTGTGCGTCGCATGTGGAAGGCGCACGGGCTGAGCCCAACCGCTGGCGCCAGTTCAAGCTCTCGAACGATCCGCAGTTCGTCGACAAACTGCGCGACGGCCTCTATGTCGATCCGCCGGCTCACGCCATCGAGCTGTCGGTCGACGAGAGGCGCTCGACCGCACCCAGCCCAGCCTGCCCATGAAGAAGGGGGAGGCTCGGCACCATGACCGCGACTACAAGCGGAATGGCACAACCACCCTGTTTGCCGCCCTCGTGCTCGACGGCACCGTCATCGGCAAGAACATGCAGCGGCATCACCATCAGGAGTTCATCCGCTTCCTCAACGTCATCGAGGCGCAAGTTCCGGCCAGCAGGGCCGTCTAGCGTCGTCCCCGCTTGAGATGCCGTGCCGATATAGGCTGTTCGTTCACAGGCGGCTATTCGGAACGAATACGTTTGCCTGATGGGAGCGGTGTGAATCGAGAGGTTCACGCGCCGTTCTGCGAGAGGCCGGTAGGTGAAATTCCTCCGGCCTACTCACCCCGGCCTCTCCACAAAGATGGCCCGCCTGCGTGGAAGAGCGCCGCGCGGCGAGCGCTGCCGGGCCGGCGTGCCTCATGGCCACTGGAAGACCACGACCTTCACCGGAGCGCTGCGGCTGACGGGCATGGCTGCGCCCTTCGTTTACGACAGCGCCATGAATGTCAACGTGTTCCTGGCCTATGTCGAGCAGGTGCTTCATCGATCACAGGACGTGCTCTAGACGGCGCTATCTCCGTGGATCGCACCGTCGATGGGCTCGCAAGTCCCGGCCGAACTGGCGCTGCCTGCGTTGCGAGCCCAACGAAGCTCTATATCAGAGCCAAGGTTACGACTTTCGAAGCCATGCATTTGGAGCACAAGTGACATTAATCCCGAACGCATCGGTGTAATAAGTATCGACTAAGAAACCAGATTCCTCTATCATCTGAAATCCATCGATAATCTCTCTGTTTACTTGGAAAGGATTATCCTCAATTACATAGTAGTCGCCTGGTTTCATAAATTTGTTCAAGTACGAAAATATAGAAAATATTTGCACGTGCGCGTCGTCGATCACAAGCCAAGGATGAGGGAGCCTCATCAGCAAATTCTCTTCGAAGTTGGCGGCATCAGAAAGATCGATTTGATGAAACGTAAGCAGTGGATGCTTTTTTGCGTTATCATGGACACACTTGGTGTACAAATCAAATGAGTGTACTTCACCTTGGTTATCACATAGCACCGACATATTGTCAGCAAACCACAGTCCGCTGCCGCCTTGATATGAGCCGAGCTCTATAATTGTCCTCGGCTGAAGTTCCCAAATTAGCCGTGGATACAGAGCGAGATCAAAAGGAGTCTTCAGAAGTATCAGCCCTTTATAAGTTCTGGCTAAGGCTCCAATTTTTGTGCGCTTGTCAGCACTCCATGGAAAGATAGATGACATCCATGTTCGATCGGATGGCTTTGCAAAGCGGCCAGAATCATCAGCATTTAGGACGTTGCTAATGGTGTCAAACATTCCCAGCCAGTCAGGAATGAACTTTCGCCACGCCTGATCAAGAAGTCCGTCGGGCTTCATCTGATCGGGGTAGTTCTCGTGGGCGGCATCCCAAAAAGCCTTGTACCCGGAAGCGAGTTTCATAGGTCTATCTCCATGTTGCATCTGCCTCCTAATCAAATGCAATCGGCGTGCCACTCGTGGAATGAGGTTGCGCGCGCTTAACGAGAGCGAAAAGCTGCCCGCATCCCCGCTGGAATGTCCGCGCGCTTGTCGGGTCCGGGACATCGGCGTCATCTTTAGCCCGTCTTATGCATTGCGCCCCGATGGCGCGTATCACCAGTGGAGGAAGCTTCCACCCAGATAGTAGTCGATTGGTCTGGTAGCTGACGAGCGGCTCGGTCGGGTAACTGGCCGGGTCGAAGCCTCCTGACAAAGGCCGCCTTGGGCGGTTAAGCAATCCGATGGGCCGTAACTGAGTGAAGCCTGAGCAGGCCTCGAAAGTGATAATGTGGATGCCGACCCGCCTGAATTTCAGGGAAGGCCGCGTGAGCGGGGAAGCAATCGACATGTGCACCCGTTCGATCCGCCGGGGTAATGGGCACGGCAGGTCGGAAGGGTGATGCGGGTAACGGGGGGCCGACGTTCCTGGACTGACAACCAGTCCGTTTGCACCTACAAGCCGGCAAGTGATGGTGGAGATGAACCCGAATATCAAACGTATTAACACGAGCGTCTGCCTGCAGGTCTACAAACGCGGAAGCGTAATCCCTACAGACTGATCGGAAAGCCGCACACGCTTATCCGCCGCGATAATGCAGTTCGGCCGCGAAGCGATCCCCCGAAACGCCCTGCCTGCGCGGTGCAAGTCGTAGACTGCTTGCGAAACGCCCGCCGTGGATTGACCGGACAGAGGGTTAAAATGGAGGCTCAGACATCTACCGTCGTGTTTTCGCCGAAAACTGTCCCGGCGGCGGTAAGCGCCCGGATCGGCTTCATCCTTTTGAATTCCGACGAAGTGGGTGAAGGCGCCTTCCAACTGCTGATGCCGGCAGATGTCGCGGTCTATACGACCAGAACAGCGTACAGCCATGCGGGTGGCGGCTTCACCACGCCGACCTCGTTTACAGAAATCGCCAATACGCTTCCTCCCAGCAACCGCTTCGACGTGTTGGCGTACAGCTGCACCAGCAGGCCGGTCGCGCTCGGCATACCGACGCTGCTCCGTGAGCTCGAGCGGGCCTGCCCAGATGTCAAGTATACGTCCCTGGAATCGCGATGATCGAAGCACTCAAGCACGTCAACGCGAAACGTATAGCATTGCTCACCCCGTACGGATTTGACTTCCACCAGAAGTTCTTGCCCTTCCTGGCCGGAGCCGGAATCCATGTCGTTGCGGATGGAGTCTTCGACTGCAAGACCGATGTCGAGGTTTGCGAGCTAGCGTGGAGGAGATCCTCAGCGCCGCCAAGGCGCTTGTCAAACCATCAGCTGCTGATGCGCTTTTCCTGTCATGCACGTCGATGCCGGTTGTTCCTCACCTTGCACGCTTCGAGCAGGAACTTGGTATTCCGGTAATGTCCGCGAGGATGGTCAGATAGCAGAGGCTTCCTGTCCGCTGATGACCATAAAGCAGGGTCGCACCTGCAGAAATCGCTTCCGCGACGCGTTCTTCCGCTCTTATACGGCGGAAATCATCGGCCCGATGTCGGTGTCTCCAAGCAGCGGATCCCCGACTTTCAGCCGTTTACTGCCGTCAACGCTTTATCCTGCAATTGACGCTTCGATGATCGAGGGCGCAGTGTTCATCCCCCGGGATGGGCAGACAAACCCGATCGACACCTGCATGGCGTCTGGCGGCGGGTGCCAAGCAGAATGGGGTCCGCATTTTCGAGAACCAAGAGGTAAAAGACCTTTGGCGGACGCCGGAAGGCCTTTACCAGCTCCAGACCGACCATGGGGTCATTGAGGCGGAAACCTTGGTTCTGGCCTGCGGGCTCTGGACACGTGACCTGGCAGCGCGGTTAGGCGCACGCGTCCCTCTGTACGCCGCCGAGCATTTCTACGTGGTCACCGAACCGATGGACTTCATCCGGCCCAAGCTCCCAGTCCTGCGCGATACCGACGCCCATGTGTACCTTAAGGAAGACGCAGGCAAGCTCCTGATCGGCGCCTTCGAGCCCTGGGGCAAGCCCGTCGCGATGGAGCGCCTACCGAACACGGCTTTTATCGAACTCTGGGAGGATTGGGACCATTTCGAGCTGCCGATGACGAAGGCCATCGAGATCGTGCCCGAGCTTGCCAATGCCGGAATTGCGAAGTTTTTCAATAGACCCGAGAGCTTTACGCCTGACCTGTTGTTCATGATCGGCGAGGTACCGGGTCTGAAAAACCTCTTTGTTTCGGCTGGCTACAACTCCGAAGGTATCGAGTACGGTGCCGGAGCTGGGAGGGCGTTGGCCGAATGGATCGTCGCCAAGTCGCCGCAGATGGATATCAGCTTCGTCGACGTGGCCCGGTTCCCACCCCCGTTCAGATCAACAAGCGCTATCTGCACGATCGCACGGCGGAGGTGCCCAGCCTGCACCATAAGATGCATTGGCCGAGTCATCAGCCGGACCTCGCGCGGGGTCCGCAAGAGCGCCCTCCATGATCGTTGGACGAGACTTGGCGCAAGTTTCGGTGAGGGTATGGGCTGGGAAGGTCCGATCTGGTTCGCCGGAGAAGGCTAGTCCTCCGAGAACATCCATTCGTATGAGGAACCCAACTGGTTCAAGCACACCGCTGAAGAGGGCCGTGCGGCGGGCGCCGATGCGGTGCCGTTCGACCAGAGTTCATTCGGCAAGCACTTTGTCCAAGGCCGGGACGCCTGCCGCTTTCTGCAATGGCTTTGCGCCGGCAATATCGACGTTGCAGTCGGCAAAGGCGGCGCTTCCGTGTGCTCAACATTGTCGACGACGTGACGCGCAAATGTTTCGCCGCGATTCCGGACACCTCGAACTCCGGCCGTCGGGTTGCTCGTCAGTGACGGAATTGATCGCCCAGCGCGGCAAGCCACGCATGATTGTCTCCGACCACGACACGGAGTTCACGTCGAACGCCATCCTCGCATGATCGAAGGATCACGGGATCGAATGGCATCACATCGTCGCGCCGGGCAAGCCGATGCAGGACGGTTAGGTCGAAACCTTCAACGGTCGCATGCGCGACGAGCTGTTGAACGAGAGCCTGTTCTTCGGCCTCAACCCCGCCCGCAGCGCCATCGCCGAATGGCGGGAGGACTTCAACACCGCAAGGCCCATTCCTCTTTCGGCTAACAGACCGCGACGGCATATGCCAAGGACATCACCGCACCGGCTCAGACGCTGTGATGATGGAAGGCTCTGCGCCTCCGCCGGTTGCTTAACCGCACCAAGTGGCGTAGCAGAAACGGCCCGGACTCTAATCGCCGCCGGATGACAGTTCAGTGCCAGATCAGGGCTAGAAATCCCGCGATGATCCCGACAGAAGGCATGCGTGTGTGGCTTGCCACAGGCGACACTGAGATGAGCTGCATTAAGCAATTATGCCGAATTTAAATGTCAATAAGACATGGCAGCGCACATCGCCAAAGATATTCCCGCCGCCCGAATTTCCTGCTATATCGGCATGATTCAAATCACTTCCGGGCGAGACTATTATCTTCGGCATATTAATAGCCCATGAAACGCATTCATTTAAATTGATGATAATATCGGAACTGGTTTTATTGCAACGGCTGAATAGGGGCGCAGAGGCCTGATGCGAGGTCAATCAGGCGGCGCGGATTTGGAACTGCTCGGCCAGGGACGGATTCGGATTGAAGGCGTACCTCGCCTGTCGGTTGCGCATCATGTGAATCATTTCGATGCCGGAAAGGATGGTGGAGGCGCTGGCCGTCGATTTGAAGCCGAGCATCGGCCGGACTCGGCGCTTGATGCGCCAGGTCCTGCTCGATCCGATTGTTCAAATACTGGCTCTTGCGGATGCGGATCGGCTTCAGCCGGCGCCGGGCGCGATCCTGCAAGCGATTTCTGGTGTCGCAGGAAACGATCGTCTCCTGGTTGGTCTGGCTCCCGTCGATGACGACGCGATCCGGTCGGCCATGACGCTCCAGCGCCTTTCTGACGAAGCCCTTGGCCGCCGGCAGGCCGCCCCGCTCGCTGAACCAAAACTCGACTGTGTCACCGACATGTCGATGGCGCGATAGAAATACATCCACTGGCCGCGGACCTTGATGTAGGTCTTGTCGACATGCGCTTTGACGGTCACGCTACGCTTGCGCCGGTTGAAGCGCTCGAGCAACAAGGGCGAGAAACGAACGGTCCAGCGGTGAATGGTCGTGTGACCATGATGCCGCGCTTGGCCATCATCTCCTCAAGATCGCGCAGGCTCAGATTGTAGGCCAGTACCAGCGCATGCAAAGCAGGATCATGGACTGGTCGAACTGACGGCCGTTGAACATTGTAACCCTCCGAAAATGATCAAAGGCTCCTTGCCACAGCGCTGGTAATCAAAAGGTTGCAACAGATCCGATCCACACCGTGCTCACCGACAACGGAAAACATCATTTGGTCATTCCGGATACTGCACTTGGGCGGGACGACGTCCAGGTCTTCCGCAATGCTGATGACACAGGTCGCAGATCTCAACCCGGTCGGCCAACGTCGGCTGGGGAAGACAGCAGGGCGACACCAGCTCCACACAGCGCGACACCAGGTGGCATCAAGGCCTGACATGCGCCTGATAACATTTAGTCCTGCGGCACATGACTTTTTATACCGTTGTCTCGCAGCCCCCCCGCCGCTAGCGTTTGAAAAACGTAAAGAGGGAATACCCTCGGGCTGAGGGCCCAGGCCTTACCCAATCCGCCATGGCGAAGAGCAGACACTTTGCCCACGTAGCCTGGCACAAGCGGAGTCCAGCTGCGCTCTTCACAGGTGTTATAAAGACCTTCAAAGGCCCTCCGGCGGGACGCGAAGGATTGAAAAATGGCCGGCAACGCGTGTCTAGATAACAACAATGGGAGCGATTATGAGCGATCGGCTTAAAATACAATGGGGCTTTCGGCGGCTTGCCGCCGCCGTGACAGTGCTTGGCACTTTGGCCATGTCTCCTGGATACGTGGCTGCCGAGGACCTACCGGGAAAAGGCGTGACCGTTAGGCCCGTCAATCAAGGCGTCGCAGAAGAAGCATTCGAAAATGACGTGGTAGAACTGGGTCTCAAAGATTTGGGCTATACCGTGGCCGAGGCCGCCCAAACCCAGGTTCCAGTTGCCCATATAGCGGTGGCAAACGGTGATGCGGATTACTTTTCGCCGCACTGGTATCCCTTGCATACCGCATTTGCTGAGAAGGCTGGCGGCGATGCCAAGGCTCATCGGGTCGGAACACTCGTAAAGGACTCAACCCAAGGATACAACATCGACAAGGCCACAGCCGACAAGTATGGCATCAAGACGATTGATCAGTTGAAGGACCCCAAGATCGCCAAACTGTTCGATGTGGATGGAGATGGTAAAGCAGACCTCTATGGCTGTGAGGCGGGCTGGGGATGCGAACGCATCATTGAACGCAACCTTGATGCATATGGCCTTCGGGCTACCGTCACGCACAAGCAGGGCTCGTATTTCGCTTTGATCGCTGACGCCATCCAGCGAATTCAGTCCGGTAAACCAACCTTATACTACACCTGGACCCCAGTGTGGATAAACGGCGTTCTTCGCCACGGCAAAGAGGTTGTGTGGCTGACGGTCCCGTTCACGGCGTTGCCCGACGAACAGGCTGGTGCGAACACGATGGTTCCAGGCATTGGGAACCTAGGATTTTCCGTGAATGACCATCACGTGTTTGCCAACAACGACTTCCTTAAGAAAAACCCCGCTGCAAACAAGTGGTTCCAGCTAGTCACAATCCCCATCGAGGATGTCGACGCCGAAAATCTTCTTATTTACAAAGGTGAGAAGTCCGACGATGGTATCCGCGGTCATGCCGAGGCTTGGAAAGAAGCTCACCTCGATCAGTGGAATAACTGGATAGCTCAAGCAAAGCAGGCAGCTAAGTAGCCGCTGGACCACGAAAAGCATGCTCGCCCGGTAGGCTTTACGCTGCCGGGCGGCACGTCTCAATCGTGGAGCGTACGCTTGAAAGCGCATGCCACTGAATTCAAGGATGTTTGGAAGGTCTTCGCGACGAGTTCGAAGTTCGACCTTGCGAGTGTCCAACGCGACGAACTTTCGAAGGCCCCACTCCTTGAGAAACATGCCTGCGTGGCAGCCGTCGCCAGCGCTAAGGTCGGAAGCCGGCGCGCGATTTTCTGTGTCATGGGGCTGTCAGGAAGCGGAAAGTCAACGCTGGTCCGACACTGAAAAAGGGGGGAGATACGCCGTTGCCGGCGTGATCGCGGGACCTACAGTCGAATTGGATGTCCCCGCATTGTAAGGACTTAAGTTTCTTAGGGTGCAGGTTCAAGACGACATCGTCTTCGAAAATATCATAAGAGACGTCGAGTGGGCGAGATACATTCAGGAAAAACCTACGCGTCGAAAGAAATGGTCAAAGCTTAACAGGATTTCACATGCAAAACGGTGAGCGGCAAAAATCGTCCGGATGTGCCCTTGGAAAGGAAATTACTATGTCCGACTGCACCATCAAGCGCATCGATGTTTTCAAGGTAGATCTCCTATACGACGGAATTTATTATTTGTCAGGTGGGCGTGAGTACAGCGTCTTTGATGCAACAATCGTTCGGATCACGACACATAGCGGACTCGAAGGTTGGGGCGAAAGCACTCCCTGGGGCTCTAACTATATCGCTTCCCACGCGCTTGGCGTTAGGTCCGGCATCGCAGAAATTGCACCTCATCTGATTGGCCTTGACCCACGACGTGTTGACCGCACGTATGATGCGATGGATGCAGTCCTTTTAGGCCACGAACATGCGAAGACAGCTATTGATGTGGCTTGCTGGGATCTCTTTGGAAAATCGGTCGGGCTCCCCATATGCGAGTTGTTGGGCGGCCGCACTAACGTAAAAATGCCGGTCATCTCGTCTATCCACATGGATGAACCGGAAAACATGCGTCGTAGCGTAGCTGAGCATCGTGCAATGAGTTATCTAGGGCACTCTGTGAAGGTGGGCGGCGAGCCGGCTGAGGACGCGGCCAGAATCGCGGCTGCTCTCGCAGATAAAAAGCCCGGAGAATTCTTTATTGTTGATGCGAATGGAGGGCTAACGGTTGAAACTGCGCTACGAATGCTGCGGCTTCTCCCGCATGGGCTTGACTTCGTACTTGAGGCACCATGCGCGACGTGGCGGGAGTGCGTATCTCTGCGCAGACGGACCAATATACCGATATTCTTCGACGAGTTGGCAATAAGCGACACTTCGATCGTTCAACTGATTGCTGACGATGCCGCAGAAGGAATAGGTTTGAAGATCTCTAAAAATGGTGGGCTCACTAAAGGGCGCCGCCACCGCGATATCTGTATTGCGGCCGGTTACACAATGAGCGTTCAAGAGACCGCCGGTTCAGATATAGCATTTGCTGCCATTGTGCATATGGGACAAACCATTCCGGAGAGGTACCTTCGCTGTGTGCTTGAAAGCCGCGGCGTGTTATCTGGGAAAACCGCCGACGGCCCTTATGATGTCATCGACGGGCGCATCGTCGCACCAGATCTGCCTGGCTTGGGAATTACACCTCGTCTCGATTTCCTGGGCGATCCCGTTGCAAGCTATTCCTAAACAGCTTGCGAAAACTCATCGAGGGTCCCGTTGAAGACCCAATGAGCGCCAGGCGTTCTAGCGTTGGCGCTCAACACTAACGGCTTACCTGGATTGCAGCGCAACCTAGGGGTTGCAATGTTGTCCTGCATTGCGTGCGCTGATAGCTGGCCTACAATCTAAGCCTGCGCGATCTTGAGGAGAAGATGGCCGAGAGCGGCATCACGATGGATCACGCGACCAGTGACACTTTCAATCCAAATTCGTCCCCCGGCCGAGCCGATCGAATCCTCGCCGGCTGGTTGACCTTGCGTCGGGCCTCTGCGCTCCTATAGCCGTTGCAATCAAACCGCCGCTGTGGGCCAACGTTGTCGGTCATCTGAGGATGGCCTACAGAAGCAAATGAACTCAAATTGCTGTGGCACGACAGGGCGATGCGATCAAAGACGATTTACCGGAACATCCAAAGACTGTTGCCGACCTTCGAAGCAGCTGCCCGTCGCGAAAGCTTTACGTTGGCGGGCGAAGAAGTGGGCTTGTCACAGAGTTCGGTCAGCAAACAGATCATGGAGCTCGAAAGCAGGCTGGGGCAGCCGCTTTTCGCCCGAGTGCACAAGCAAATTTCGTTGACGCCTGCGGGCCATCGGCTCTTGCTTGCTTATTCTGCGGCGGCATCTCAGGTCATTGACGCCCTTGAGGACTTGATCCAGGATCGGTCGAGGCAACAGATTGTACTCTCGACTTCTACCGCCAATGCTACATTCATGCTGTTGCCCCGGGTGGCCGAGCTCAGGGAGTGTTTTGGCGGCGGAGAGATCTTCGTCTTGACCGCCGATCCTCAAGGAATCGAGCCAACCGGGCAGGTGGATTTAACGTTCACATTCGGCAAGCCTGATTTTCCGGGCCTTACAATACGACCATTGTTTCCTGACATCATGACGCCGGTTTGCTCTCCTGAGTTCCTGGAAACGCACGGCCCGCTCCAAAAAGTGACCGACCTGCCGACCTGCGAACTTCTCTACATGCAGGCTCAACACCCATCGTGGGTGGGCTGGCGTCAATGGCTGCGCGAGTTTTCCTTAGAGCCACCCACTAACCACCGAACCATGGGATTCAATAACTACTACAACATGATCCAGGCGTGCCTCGCAGGTCAAGGCGTGGCCCTCGGATACCTCCGGGTGCTTGGCGAACTGCTTGAGACAGGGCGTCTGGTGACGCCACTTTCCGAGTCCCTACAAACGGAGGATAAGTATCACATAGCTTGGCCTTCCAATCGACCTCCGGATTTTCCGATAGAGCGGTTCGAGGAATGGCTGACCCGCCGTTATGGCGGGCCTATCAAAAGCTTTTCGCGGAGCCTGCCCGGCGATTAAGCATCCGGCGGTTCTCTGCATTTCTTAATCGTTGATGGTCAGCCGGAACGTCATCCGGGTGTATGAATGCTGCCCGGCTCGACAACCCTGCATGAGGCGCTTAGCCAAAAATCTCTTGGCACAGCACATGGTTCCTCCCAACATTGCCGTGAAAACGGGACCTTGTTGAGCCATAAAGGCTGCTCTTGCATTCTCTGGTAGAATGCAAGAGCAGCCCAACTTTCATTTGATTTCTGAAGCTTGCACCGACATCGTTCATTCGATGAGAGATGCTGCGGCGGCTAGAGCTGCTGCGAGGAAGATGACGTAATGCGCAACATATTCACATTTGGTCATCGGCCAGCCCAAAGAAACTGGACGGTCGCAGACTTGCGCGCCAACAAAGGCAAAGTAAAGCTGACCGAGGTGACAGCCACAAACCGCGAACAGGCGGCGCGAGCTGCCGCCGCCGGCATCGATACCCTGATGACGCGTTCGCAAATGCTGAAAGAGGTGCGGGATGGAGCGCCCACTACATTCGTGACCGCCGCCCTTATGCTCGTGGACCATCCAACGGAAAAGGACGTGCTCGAAGGAGCAATGCGGGCGATGGATGAGGGGGCCGACGCGCTTTACACGAGCCGTAGCCTCGATACCATCAAGATGCTTGCCGATCTTGACTTTCCGGTTATGGGCCATGCCGGGCTCATTCCGCCCTACAGCACATGGATCGGCGGATTGCGTGCCTACGGCACCAAGGCCGATGAAGCAATGAAGCTTGTCGAAAGATTCCGTGCGATGGAGGCTGCAGGCGCGTTCGCTGTCGAGGTCGAGTTGGTGCCCCAGGAGGTGCTCGAAGCGATTAACAAGCAAACCAGTCTAATCACTTTTTCGATTGGCTCCGGCTCTGGCGGGGACGTCACGTTCCTGTTTTCGGAAGATATCTGTGGTGAGACGAGGAATCCTCCGCGTCACGCTTTCGCGTACGGCAATGTGCTGCGGCTTCAGGAACAGATGGAACGCGAAAGGGTGGAGGCTCTGAGCGCGTTCCACTCCGCCGTGCGCGATGGCTCATTCCCCTATCGCGACGTCACAATCTCCATGAAACCCAACGAGCTGGATGCGTTTCGGACTCGGCTTGGCGAAACGGCCCCCCTGGGCGCGCAAAGCAAAGGATGACACACATGACACACGATGCGACGAAGCCTGAGGTCACTATCCCTGGAAAATCGACCTGGAACTACCATCCAGGCCTACCGCTTCAGGATCGATCCCTCTTCAACCTCAAGCGCGGCCCACTCGAGGGGCTCAAGCTTCTCTGGAATTCGTGGCTGCCGATTTCAGACAGACTGATCGTGCTCGGCGTGTCCTTCCTGACCTGGTATTATCTTTCACCAACGTTGGAAACTGCCCGTACATTCAGCATCGATTGGATAGCTGCGGTCTATCTGCGCAATCTTGCTCTGATAGTGCTCCTCGCTGGCGGAATGCATCTCTACCTTTATACGTTCAAGATGCAGGGTAACCGTCTGCGATATGACGCCCGTCCGTTTCATAAGAAGAACGCGCTATTTACCTTCAGTAGCCAGTTCCTCGACAACGTGTTCTGGTCAATCGCGAGCGGCGTAACGATCTGGACAGGGTATGAAGTCATAGGCCTCTGGTGCTATGCCAACGGCTACATGCCGATGCTAGACTTCACGACTCATCCGATCTGGTTCGTCCTCTGGTTTGTGTTTCTGCCGCTCTATGGGGTGTTCCACTTCTACTGGATTCACCGCCTGCTTCATTGGGGCCCAATCTACAACCACGTCCATTCGCTGCATCATCGGAATGTCAACGTTGGCCCGTGGTCGGGCATGTCGATGCATCCCATCGAGCACCTTACCTATTTGACGTCAGTTGTGATCCACTTCGTCCTCGCGTCCCATCCAATCCATTTTATCTTCCACCTTCAGTCTAAGGTACTGTTGGCCGTCAGCTCGCATGCTGGATATGAGTCGATTACGGCAGGGGAACACAGTGACGCAGGCCTGAAGGTTGGCGACTTCTTTCACCAGCTGCATCACCGCTACTTCGAATGCAACTATGGCGAACCAGAAGTGCCTTGCGACAAGTGGTTTGGCACCTTCCACGACGGGTCGGAAGAAGCAACTGCCCGAACACGCATTCGGACCAAGGAGATGCGCAAGAAGTGAGCCACAGCCTGGGCCAAGTCTTGCGGCCCTCCTAATTCCTTTCGGGCGAGCTGACGAACACTGTTGGTTCCTGCAGGAAGGAATTCCAAGCAACCTGTACGTCCGTACTCATAGACGACCCATAGGAGGTCATCATGATCCAGATCACCTACGTTGAACACAACGGCCGCGCGCATGTCGTTGACGTCCCTCAAGGGGCGACCGTCATGGAGGGGGCACGGGACAACGGCATTCCCGGCATCGAGGCAGACTGCGGAGGCGCCTGTTCTTGCGCGACCTGTCACGCCTACATCGACCCTGCATGGGTCGGGAAGCTCCCGGCCAAACAGCCGATGGAGAAAGACATGCTGGACTTCGCCCACGAGCCGGACCCTGCCCGCTCGCGTCTGACGTGCCAGATTAGGGTCAGCGAGGCTCTGGAAGGATTAGTGCTGCACATGCCGGAGAGACAGGCCTGAGACGAGTACCGACGTGACGGTCTGGTTCAGGATCGGTCGGTCCATCTCAGCCACAGGGGAAGAGTAAATGTCAGGCATTGTCATCATAGGCGCAGGCCAAGCGGGAGCCTCTGTTGCGGCGAGGGCACGGGCGCTCGGCTTTTCGGGTCCGATTACGATGATCGGCGACGAACCTATGGCACCCTATCAACGCCCTCCCTTGTCCAAAGGATATCTACTCGGCGAAACCAGTCTCGAACGCCTTTTTCTCCGAGCCCCGTCGTTCTGGAAAGATAACGCTATCGACCTAAAGCTCGGCGCGCCCGTCATGGCAATCGACCGTGAGACCAAAACGGTAAAGTTGGGCGAAGAGAGCGTTCGATATGACCAACTCGTCCTGGCGACAGGGTCCAGCGCTCGAAGGCTGCCCGCAGCAGTGGGTGGCCAATTGGATGGAGTGTACACGATCCGAACGCTGGCCGATGTGGACGCGATGGCGGTGGAATTCCGCGCCGGCCGCAAATTGCTCATCGTCGGGGGCGGCTATATCGGTCTGGAAGCCGCCGCCGTAGGCGCAAAATTAGGGCTCAAGGTCACCCTGATCGAAATGGCGCCGCGCATCCTGCAGCGGGTAGCTGCCCTCGCCACGTCCGACTTCTTCCGGGAACTGCACACCGGGCACGGAGTTGCGATCAGAGAAAACATTGGTCTCGACCGATTGACAGGTGTGGGGCGCGTTTCCGGCGCGCGGCTATCCGACGCAAGCGAGCTAGAGGTCGATTTCGTGATCGTGGGTATCGGCATCGCGCCAAGAACGCAGCTTGCTTCCGATGCGGGTCTTGTCATCGACAATGGCGTCGTGACAGACGCCTTCGGTCGCACTTCCGACCCAAGCATCTGGGCGGCGGGAGAATGCGCTTCCTTCTCCCTTGGTGGAGGCCGCATCAGGCTAGAGAGTGTCGGACACGCGATAGATCATGGCGAACTCGTTGCTCAGAACATGGTCGGTGCATCTGGTCCATACGAGGCGCGGCCGTGGTTCTGGTCAGATCAATACGACGTCAAGCTCCAGATCGCCGGTCTCAATGCCGGGCATGATCGGATCGTAGTGCGTGAAGGGGACGGGAATTCGCGGTCTGTGTGGTATTACCGTCGGGCCCAACTGCTTGCGCTAGACGCGATGAACGACCCGCGGTCCTATATGGTCGGCAAACGCGTCATTGAAGCTGGCCAGACTATCTTGCCGGAGCAGGTTAGCGACACATCCATAGACGTCAAGTCCCTCCAATCACTCGCCATCAAGGTCACCCGCGCATCAGCGGCATGACCGCGTCGCGCGCCAAAACGGAATCAAACCCAGGTGCAGCGGTGCAGCAGCTTCCCGGTGGCATCATCGATATAGACGAGCAGGGCGCTTTTGGACCGCGGTTCTCGAACCACCAATGATGCGAGCCATCGATCTGCACCAACTCGCCGAGGCTAGTGGCGCCGGCCCCGTGGCTGGTGAAGCTTCGTTTTGCGCTCCCGGCGGTCGGGCCGAAGTCCCCCAAGCGGCCGCGGACCAAGTCCAGCGCGCTGTTGCGGAAATCATCGTTTATGGCGTCGATTGCTTGGCTGGCGTCGCTTGCTTGGCCGGCCGCGCTTCTTCGACGCTAGGCCGCCGGCGCCGTCCTGGTCAGAGGCCTGCAACAGCCGGCGAACCTGACTGCGGCTGAGATGAAGGAACTCCGCCGCCTGGACGACGCTCAGCTGGCGGGACGATGCAGCTCATTTTGCGACAAGGTGACCAAGGCATGAGGGAAGTGTCGCATCTCTAACCGGTGCAGCTGTCGCATCAGTAAGAAGCTGTGTGGGTTCTCGCGGAAATGCGACCTGGCAGCGAGGCAGGTTAGCGGGTTCAAGACTCGCATTGGGGCGCCTCGACCCTGCGAATGCCGACCTGGGTCTTGCAAGCGGGCAAGGGTGAAAAACGCCAAAATGGTGGGGACCTTAGGTCCCGGCACGGCTGACCTACCGAACCCCATACCTTCGATAACATTTAGTCCCACGATGCATGACTTTTTATCCAGTTGTTATGTCCCTTCCCCGGCTCTAGCGTTTTCGGCGTCGACACGCGAAACCTTCGAGTAAAACTATGATGAAAAGCGCCTTCGCTAACTCTTCGAGCGGCTCAGGGATTGAAATTCCAGATGTGATGACTGGGGTATTGCTCACAGGGCACGGCGGTTTCGACAAGCTTGAATACCGGCAGGATATTCCCGTACCGACGCCAGGCCCGGGAGAGGTTCTGATCCGTGTGGCCGCTGCCGGGATCAATAACACTGACATCAACACACGAATTGGGTGGTATTCGAAGGGTGTGAACAGCGCTACGGAGGCAGGCGCAAGGCAAGGCTTTGAAACCTTGCAAGACACCGACGCAACGTGGTCCGGTGTTCCTATGTCCTTTCCGCGAATTCAAGGGGGCGACTGCTGTGGCCGCATCGTCGACGTCGGAGACGGCGTTGATGCCAGCCGGATCGGTGAACGCGTCATAGTGCGAAACATCATTCGCTCGTATGCAGATTTCAGGCCGATGGAGGGCTGGGTGTTTGGATCTGAGTGTGATGGCGCGTTCGCCCAATACACCAAAGCTCCGTCACACGAAACCGATAAGGTAGAATGCGATTGGAGCGACGTTGAGCTCGCTTCGGTTCCAGTCGCTTATTCAACCGCAGAAGCCATGTTGCATCGTGCCGCAGTGAAGCGAGACGAGCATGTGGTAATCACCGGCGCCTCAGGCGGGGTCGGATCCGCTGCCATCCAGCTGGCGAAGCGCCGTGGGGCTATTGTCACCGCGATTGCAGGGGCTAACAAGCTCGAGCAATTGCGCGGACTTGGCGCCCATCGCGTCGTGCCGCGTGGTGAAGATCTGGTCAAACATCTCGGCAAGGAGGTCGCCGATGTTGTCATCGATGTTGCTGCGGGACCTGGCTTCGCAGCTCTCCTCGACGTTTTAAAGAAAGGCGGACGATACGCGGTCGCGGGGGCTGTCGCCGGGCCCATCGTCGAGCTTGATGTGCGTACGCTGTATCTGAAAGATCTCACTTTCTTTGGGTGCACGTTTCAACCCGACGAAGTTTTCACTAACCTGGTTTCTTATATTGAAAACGGTGGGATTCGGCCTTTTGTCGGTAACACATACCCGCTGAAGGATATCGTCAGGGCCCAGAAAGACTTTCTGTCGAAACGTATCTCCGGGAAACTGGTCCTTGTCATACCTAACTAGAAAGAGATCGTAATGTCAGACTTGAAGATTGCTCAAATTGACGTGTTCAAGGTTGACCTTCCGTATTCGGGCGGCGTCTATCTATTGTCGGGAGGTCGTGAGTACGGGACGTTCGACGCGACCATGGTGCGTGTTAAGACACAAACTGGGCTTGAGGGATGGGGGGAAAGCACACCATTTGGCTCGAATTACATCGCGTCTCACGCACTGGGTGTGCGATCTGGGATCGCCGAAATTGCTCCCTGGCTTATCGGGCTCGATCCTAGGCGGGTTGACCGCATTAACGATGCAATGGAAGCGGCGCTCCTTGGTCATGAGCATGCCAAGACAGCTATCGACGTCGCATGTTGGGACGTTTTCGGAAAGTCCGTCGGTCTTCCCATATGCGAACTATTGGGTGGTCGGACTGACCTAAAAATGCCGCTCATCTCGTCTATCCGCATGGATGATCCGGAAAACATGCGTCGTAACGTAGCTGAGCATCGTGCGAGGGGTTATCGAGGCCATTCCGTAAAGGTCGGCGGAGACCCAGCCGAGGACGCGGCTCGCATCGGAGCGTCGCTTGCTGACAAAAAACCCGGCGAATATTTCATTGTCGATGCCAACGGTGGAATGACAGTCGAGACGGCCCTTCGTATGATACGCTTGCTACCGCACGGCCTTGATTTTGTGCTAGAGGCGCCGTGCGCGACGTGGCGCGAATGCCTCTCGCTACGCCGGCGTTCCAGCGTTCCTATGATTTTCGATGAACTGGCTATGAGCGACGCATCGATCGTTCAATTGGTCGCTGACGATGCGGCAGAGGGATTTGGCCTCAAAATCTCCAAGAATGGTGGTCTGACAAGAGGCCGTCGTCACCGTGACATCGCAATCGCAGCCGGTTACACAATGAGTGTCCAAGAAACGATTGGATCGGACATTGCATTCGCTGCAATTGTGCAAATGGGCCAGACGGTTCCGGAAAAATATTTGCGTTGCGTGGTTGACCTTCGGGCCATGGTCGCCCGAACAACGGCTGATGGAGCCTTTGACATAATCGAGGGTCGCGTGACGGCCCCGGATACGCCTGGCCTGGGTATCACACCAAGGCTGGAAGTCCTAGGAGAACCAGTCGCCAGCTATTCGTAGACAAATGCGGCACGGGCGCCCGGGAGAACCTTTTGATTATAGGCCTTCGTGCTGTTCAGCCGAGGTACTAGAAATTTGTCAATCGGCCGTACCTTATAGACGGTTTTACGGGCGAGGCTACCATCATCTTCGGACGGTTTCTCCAACCACGGTACGCTAGACACTGATAGCGATAAACCGAAAGTCGTTACTACAGACTTCCCGGTCGAATTGAGCACGTGCGGTTGGCTCCGCAAAGGTGACGATTTTCTAAGCCACGCATATCCGGCAAGTATAGGTTACTATGCTATGTCTAAGGCGTTGGCTTACCCAAAACGTCAAATCAGTGCCAGCTTTAAGGCGTACGACTGCCACTGCGAGGGAGACGTGGAGAAAGTTGTCATCTCTGGACTGCCCGAACTGCCAGAGGGCACGCTTTTAAAAAAATGAAATTTCTCCGGGACCACCACGACGACATACGCCTATTCTTTCTTCGCGAGCCCGTGGCAGAATGATCCAAAGCGTCAACTTGATTGTGCCGTCAGAAAATCCTGAAGCGGTAGCTGCATAAATCATCGCCGAGGCAGAAGAATACCCGGAAAGGTCCGGCGGCAACACGATCAGCGCGGCAACCACAATGCTCAACACCGGTATGGTTCCGGTCACCGGCCCGGTTACCCGGTTCAAACTTGAGGCGCCTGCCGGCCTCATAGAGATCGAGTGTGATACCTCGGATGGAAAACGGAAAAGTCGTCCGGTTCGGTTCATCAATCAACCTGCTTTCGCTTACTGCTTACTGCTTGAACAGGAGCATTGACCTACCTGGTTTTGGCGAACTGATGGTGGACGTTGGCTATGGCGGGATGACGTATGTTATTGTTGATGCACACCAGTTTGGTTTCGATCTTCATGCATCCGAGGGGCGTCGGCTTAGCGACTTGGGACAGGAAATCAAAGCTGCCGCTGCCGAGCAGACACCAGTGTCCCAGCCGCTGAACGCCGAGTTGCCGGGCATTACACAAGCCATGTTTTTGAACCCCATCACCAGGTCTTCACACCAGCGCTGCATCGTCGTCAAAGCCAGCAGGCAGGGGCCAGCACGACAGCCCCGCCTCCCGCGCCCGCAGTAAATAGGTCGAAACCGAGGTCTTGCCGATCTTCAGTCGCTCTGCCATCACGCGCGCCGAAAGACCCTGTTCATGGGTCAGGCGCAGGATCGTCCGGATATCCCTCACACTCGTTCGTCTCGCTTGCTTCCGTCTTGGCATGGGCTCTCTCGGTTCGATGATGAGAGATCCAAAATGCCAGAACGGAGCAGCCGAGGACCGACCGTCAAATCCACCCCGGAAAACTGTCCGGGACTTAGCGGAATCACTGTCCAGGAGTTAGTGAAAACGGTGTCCGGGACTTACTGAAACACGCAGTCAATTTTGCACGCCGATTCACAGCCTCCCGTGACGATATGGCGGATCGATGCCGGCGCCAGCGGCAGCGCCACCAGCAGGAAACGACCAGAACAGAACGAGGTATACCGACTGGGTCTCGGCCGCCAGCTTGGCTCCGACATACCCGGAGCTCCACATGGCCACGAGCCCGAGATCCAACAGGGTGAACGGATGACGCCTGTTCATCGAAGGACGCCTATTCGCGTCCCGCCCGCCATTCCCTGTAGGCCAGGTTCAATCGTGCCCCTACGTCGGTAAAAGGGCGCGGTGGTAAGGTCTGCGGCTTCTCAAACGAGCGGAAAATATCGCCGAGCTTTGACCGGTGACCGACCAGCAGTTCGGCCGTCGCGATACCCGCCGAGGTAGACTTCGTTCCACCTATGCCATTGCATGCGCACGCAGCAAAGATGCCGTGCGCAACCTCGCCAAACAGCGGCACCGTGTTCCGCGTCAGCGCCATAGCGCCGGCCCAGCGATACTGCATTTTCAGGTGACGCTGATCTGGAAAGCGGTCCGCGAACTTACGGTCGTGCAAATCACCAGCGCTTTTGATCGTTGCCGCCCCGGCCTCGATGGTCGGATGGTAGGTGTAGCGTGAGCGTATCAGGATGCGGTCGCCATCAGGACCGTTAATGCGCCGCACCGTCGTCCCCATCGGGGCAGCGGGTGTTGCTCCCCATTTGCGCAGTCCGCCTATTGCTGCGGGCGCAAACGGCTCGGTCAGCGAGGCGTGCGTAAAGACATGGAGAAGCTCACCTTTTCCGAAGCCGAAGCTTTCTGCGTGGCCGTTTGTCGCCAGGATGACCCGCCCTGCCCTAACCTCTCCCTTGGGCGTCTTGACCGTGCAGCCGTTTGAGGAGCTTTCGATAGAAAGAGCGGGCGTCCGCTCGTACAGCCGCACAGGTTCCTGAAACACATCCGCAATGGACCTCACAAGCGCCGTCGGCTGCACCATGACCGCACCGGGTGTGAATAGCCCTGACTTATAAGATCGCGTCCCGGTGACGTCCTCAACCTCGGCAGCGTTTAGAAGCTGATTTGGTTCACCCAAGGACTTGAGCTGCAAGGAGTAGGCTTCAAGGTGCTCCGTACCGACATCAGTCATGGCCACGCTATATTTGCCGCTGGGATCAAAGACTTCCTCGTCCCACCCATGCGCCTCCGCCAAGCGTGCGTAATGTTGAATGGCCGTCCGCGCGACCAGGATCTCATTGTGGCTTTTGGCTACGGCATCCGCCCCGAAATTACCCGACGAGATGTCGTGAGGCAGGTCTATAAGGAATCCTGAATTCCGGCCGCTGGCCCCGTGTCCGATTTCGTCGGCATCAATGATGGCCACGGACAGCTTAGGATCAAGATCGGTAAGTCGCACAGCGGCTGCGAGCCCTGCGAAGCCTGCGCCGATGACGACGACATCGGCAGTGATTGCGTGATCAAGCGCCGGCGTCGGCGTCCGCGCCGGGAGCAAGGCCTCCCAGCCGGACTCCACGCCATGGGCGGGAAGGCGACGCGCCCGGTAAGTCTTGCTGGCCATCATACCGCTTCTTGTTCAATCAGAGGGCCAAGGGCCGTCCGAAGCGCTGAAATGCGGTCCGACGAAAGGGGACGGAACGGCTTCCGCGCGCTGCCGCCCCCATATCCGGTGAGCTCCGAAGCCGCATAAACGCTCGGAACATAGTCACCGTCCCAGAGAAGCGACATGACCGGCTCGAGCAACTTCCAGAGCGACTGCACGTCGTCCCACCGCTTCTCCTGGGCGGCTCTGACGATAGCAACGCATGTGCGCGGGGCGATATTCGCACCGCCCCAAATCAAGCCGGAGCAACCGGCGAATAGGGAGAACGGCACCAGCGGGTCGGCCCCGTTGATGACATTGAGACCGGTATCAATCAACCTGACCTGGCCGACCAAATCGCCGCTGCTGTCCTTAACGGCCTGGAATTCGGGCAGTTCGCAGAGCCTGCGAAGCAACCGTGGTGTGATGCGTACTCCCACCGCTTGGGGCACATTGTATCCGATAATAGGCAATCCGACCCCCGCGACTTCGCTGTAGAAATCGAAGACGCTGTCGTCGTCTGAAGGGCCCTCGAAGAACGGTGGCAGGACCATTACCCCGGCTGCCCCGGAATCCTTCGCAAAACGCGTTCTTTCGACGACGTCGGCAGTCAGTAAGGCAGATGCCTGGGCGACCACCTTAGCCCGCCCAGCAACGACACGCGCACCGCGCTCAATGAGAGACCTCGATTCCTCCGGTGTCAGGTAAGCGTGCATACCTGTGCCGGAGCTGAACACGAAGCCGTCGACGCCAGCGCCCAGATGCCGTTCGATGAGCTCCTCGAACCGCACAAAATCGATGCGGCCGTTTGCGTCGAACGGCGCCGTGATCGCGAGATTAAGGCCGGAAAAGGCGAATGATGACATTTCAGAAGCCTTCATTTGAGCTGCTCAGGTCGATCCAGAGCGTTTTGGTCTGGGTATACTGATCATGAGCGTGCAAAGACTTGTCCCGGCCGCCGAATCCCGACTGCTTGTAGCCGCCGAAAGGGGTGGCAGCGTCCCCCTCCCCGTAAGAGTTCACGGTGACGGTCCCTGCCTTGAGAGCCCGTGCGGCACGCAGGGCCCGTGTGCCGTCAGCCACGAAAACGGAGGCCGCGAGGCCATATTCTGTCTCATTGGCGAGTGAGACTGCCTCCGAGAGGGAGCTGACCCCGATCACGGACACAATCGGGCCGAAGATTTCCTCTCGCACGTGCTTGGCATCGTGGCGGTCGAATTCAAGAATCGTGGGCTCGATCGTGGTGCCGTTGAAAACCTTTCCACCCGTCACCACCCTGCCCTCGCCCCCGAGATAGCCGCTGACTTTGCCAAAATGGGTGCCGGAGATCAGCGGGCCGATGCGGGTGTCCGAGTCCAATGGGTCGCCCACAGTCCAAGACTTGGCGACTTCCGTCAGTTTTTCGAGGAGGCGGTCCTTGACGTCATTGTGGACGAATACGCGCGAGATCGCCGAGCAATTCTGGCCCATATTCCAGAAAGCGCCGTTGCCAATATGAGCGGCCACCGCATCGAGATCGGGGACGTCTTCCATGACAATGCAAGGGTTCTTGCCCCCCATTTCAAGCACTACCTCTTTCAGATTGCTTTCGGAGGAGTACTTCAGGAAGCGGCGACCGGTCTCGGTGGAGCCTGTGAACGAAACGGCATCAATATCCGGGTGCCGGCCGATCGGTTCACCAACTCCCGGGCCGTCACCAGTCAAGACGTTGAAGACGCCAGCGGGCAAACCGGCGTCCAGAGCGAGTTCTGCGACCCGCAATGTGGTGAGGGACGTCTCCTCAGCGGGCTTGACGACGATCGTGCATCCTGCAGCAAGTGCGGGACCAATCTTCCATGCAAGCATCAAGAGCGGAAAGTTCCACGGCAGGACCAAGCCTACGACACCGATCGGCTCGCGCACAATGAGACCGATTGATGCGTCATTCGCTGGGGAAACCTGATCGTAGATTTTGTCGACGGCTTCGGCATGCCATCTGAGGCTGTTAATCGCCTCGGGCACATCAATGTTGATGCAGTCGCTAATGGTTTTGCCGCTGTCCAAGCTCTCCATAAGGGCGAGCTCCACCCCGTTTTCCTCAATGATAGAAGCCAGCTTCAGAAGCACTTTTTTCCTGTTCGCCGGCGGCAGCTTCGACCACCGGCCATCCTCAAACGCCCGCCGGGCCGCGGCGACTGCCTTATCCACATCGGCCGCGGAAGCTGCCGGGAGATCGGCCAAGACCTCGCCCGTCGCGGGATTGAGGGTCGAGAAGGTTTTCCCCGAGAGCGCGGCCACCGGCACGCCGTCCACAATCATCTTGTTGGGCAGTATGAGTGCGCTTGCCTGCGTCTTGTAGTCGACTTTGTTCAGCATTTCGGTTCTCCCTTGTGTCCCATTGACACTGACAATAGCTAACCTTCGAGTTCGCCCTGCATGCCGCTGGGCACCGCGTAGAGCGCCACGTCGCTTCGGAACACTTCGAGATGGGCGCGCACCACGTCACCTGCGCGTTCTGCATCGCGGGCTTCAATGGCTTCGATCATCTGATCGTGCTGCAGAGCAGCGGTTTCCTGGTCTCTCTGGATGCGCGGGCCGCCGTTTTGGCGGTAAAAGATTTTGCCGATGCGGGCGTGGTCAATAAGAAGCTTCTTGAGACTGGGGAGCAGGTATGGGTTGTGCGCCATCCTGCCGATGTTCAGGTGGAACTGGTGATTGAAGATCACCCTGTTCTCAACGTGACCGTCCGCTATGGACTGCCGGAATCTCTGCTGGGTCTGCTTGAGGACTGCGAGGTCCCCCGCGTTGTGGTTGACCGCCGCGAGCTTCGTCGTCCCAACGTAGATCATGGGGGCGACAATGAGAAAATCCCGAAGTGTCTGATAAGACATGATGGATACGCGCGCAGCACGGTTGGCCTCAAGGTCAACGTAGCCCTCGCCTGCCATCTGCCGCATCAGCTCGCGGACCGGCGGGCGGGATAGGCCGAATTCTTCGCTGAGGGCGACTTCGTCGAGAACCGCACCAGGTTCAAGCTGCATCGTCAGGATCCGATGCACCAGCGTTTCGGCGAGAATGCCCTTTCGGTCCAATGACGGTGCAGGTTCATCAAAGATCATTGAAGCTCCTCAATTTTGATTGTAGACATATTGTAGACAAATAGATGCGTCAAGATAGGTAGACGATATTCCGGCAGCGCGGCGAATTAGACGGGCTGTCGGCTTCTCCCCGAGCTGGAGGCAGATTGTGTTTCATTCAACTGCGTGTCGCAGACAGGTTCGCTCTGTTCGACTGAAGGTCGGGTTTATCCTGGCCCGCTGTTTCACTTTGACCGCCTTTGCGATGTTCATCGACACCCTACGGCTCGCAAGTGACGAGGCCGACAGGTCGGGCCGGGTCGACGCGGACTGGGAGGTGCTGTCGCACACCCGGCAGCTCGTCACATCGAGCTGTGGCATCCAAGTCTCGCCAACGTCCTTGTTTCTGGACCCAATGGAGTTTGATTACATCGTCGTCATCGGTGGGCGATTGAGCGGCGACCAGGCGGTCGACAACGAAACCCTTCAATACCTTCGAGACGCCGCGTCCAAAGGCGCGCGCCTGATCGGCATCTGCACGGGGACTTTCGTTTTAGCGGAAGCGGGTCTCATGGCCGCGCACGAGACCTGTGTCAGCTGGCTTCACTATCTCGATTTCCGGGACCGCTTTCCGGATCTCCAGGTTCAGGCGGACAGGATCTATAACCTGGACGAGAAGCGGGGCTCCTGCGCAGGCGGTAGCAGCGCTGCCGACCTTGCAGCGGAATTGGTCCGAAGGCACATCGGCAACGCAGCCGAGCGCAACGCGCTCGAGGTGCTCCAGATCGACAAGGTCCGGGGTGCCGAATGGGTTCAACCGCGCCGGCCCTTGACGATTGAGACGAACGACCCCCGGCTTCGTGCGGCCCTGATCCTCATGGAACAGAACGTCGAAAACACGTTCCCGGTTTCGAGGCTGGCTGCAGCACTGGGGATTTCCCGTCGGCAGCTCGAGCGTCTGTTTTTCAAAGAGTTGGACAGCTCCCCAGCTCTGGTCTACCGCCGTGTGCGGCTCGAGCACGCGAAGCAGCTGCTTCGAAAGGGGAGCACATCTTTGATCGAGGTCGCGATGGGCGCCGGTTTCGAGAACGCCTCTCATTTTTCCCGAGTCTTCCGAAAAACTTACGGCCAATCGCCTTCTGTTTGGAGGCGTTCGGAGAGTACCTCGCAGCTTGCCTCTAAAGCCAAAAGCGTGGCCCCTGCCCTGTTGGGCGGTAGCCTCGCGTAAGGTTCGGGGCGACGGGAGACATATTGAGGATAAACTGTATGATAGGCTCTTGGACGGTCTCGGGGCCGAATGGCCTTAGTTGGGTAACGATAACTCATGTCTAATTATCGACGGCTTCCGCTGAGCGCGCTGCGCGCCTTTGAGGCTGCGGCACGGCATCTGAGTTTTACCAAAGCAGCCAATGAGCTGTCGGTGACCCAAGCCGCCGTAAGCCGGCATATCCTCACGCTTGAGGACCACCTCGACATCCAGCTCTTCAACCGAGGCAACCAGAAGGTATCGTTGTCTCCCGCAGGAGAGGAGTTGTTCGAAGCAGCCACCCTGAGCCTTGCGCACATTGCAGCAGCTTTTGACAGCGTCAAAAGAAGGGAAAAGGCCCGACGTTTGACCGTCGGGATGCCAATGTCCTTCGCAACGCTGTTTATGAGCCATCGGATCGGTGATTTCGTGGCGAACAACCCAGAGGTCGACCTGCACCTGGTTTCCCTCGAGCGCAGCCCCGCGCCGGCGACAGATGGTTTCGATGTGTCCGTCGTTATGGGATATCTGGCGCGCCCAGGGTTCACGGCCACCGAGCTTTTCGGCGAGGAGGTTTTCCCGGTCTGCAGCAAGTCCTATCAGCCACACTCACCTATTCTGACGCCGGAGGACCTCGTTAACGAGGTACTTCTGGTTATGGACGATCAGCATTGGTCTGCTTATCCATGGTCACCCTTTGACTGGGTGCATTGGCTCGGACAGTTCGGCGTCTCCTCCGATTTCAAACGCGTCATTACGTTCAACAACTACCCGACGATGATGCAGGCTGTGATCAGAGGCCACGGAATTGGGTTAGGATGGCGACATTTGGTCAACGATTTTCTCAATGAGGGCTCCCTGATAAGGCCTCTGCGGGAAAGCTGCCTTACTGGCCGGAAACATCATTTGGTCATTCCTGATACCGCGATCGAGCGGGAGGACGTCCAGATCTTTCGCAACTGGCTGATGGCCCAAGTGGTAGACCTCAATCCTTCGTCGCCGGCGCCAGCAGAAGGTGAGGTAGAGATAACATCCTTTGCTCATGGCGAGAGATCAGGTGCCTGACCCGACGGCCTGGCACGATAACATTTAGTCCTGCGGCGCATGACTTTTTCTACCATTGTGTCGAAGGCGCCCCGTCGCTAGCGTTTTCGGCAACGTTAAGAGGGAATACTCTCATGCTGGGCTGGGGCCCGGGAATAACACGGGAGCCAAGCATCTAGGCTGAGCGAAGGCCGCTCCTGAGGGAAGGCACCCGACCCGCGCGAAACAAACCGTCGCGCCTCGAAAGGCGTAGAATGGATAACCCGTGCGGCGGACGACAATACGCCCTTAGGTATCCCGACTGAGCCGGCTGAAAGGACTTTTTGGTGAAGCCTGAAGACATTCTGGACCCGTTTAAAAGCTGGCACTTACCGTTCGATCAATGGGTCAGCAACGGCTTAGGTTGGATTGTAGAAAACTACCGCCCGTTTTTTCAAAGCGTGAAGTGGCCGATTGACCAGCTTTTGACGACCCTTGCAGCTGTTCTCAATGGCATCCCGCCCGTCATCACAATTGTCATCGTTGGCCTTATTGCTTGGCAGCTTGCCGGTTGGCGGCTGGCACTTCAGACCGGAGGCCTGCTGATCGTCATCGGCCTACTCGGCATTTGGGGTGAGACGATGACAACTCTGTCTCTTGTCTTTACCGCGGTACTATTCTGCACGGTCGTCGGCATCCCCTTGGGTGTCCTTGCCGCCCGGAGCGCTCGAACGGCCGCGATTTGCAGGCCCGTGCTCGATACAATGCAGACGATCCCATCATTCGTCTATCTCGTTCCCGTCGTCATGTTGTTTGGTATCGGCAACGTGCCGGGCGTAATCGTAACCATTGTTTTTGCTCTCCCACCAGTCATAAGGCTGACCACCCTTGGGATTCAGCAGGTATCAGAGGAGGTGGTCGAGGCCATGCGCGCCTTTGGCGCTTCCGACAGTCAGCTTCTGTTCAAGGCGCAACTGCCCTTGGCGTTGCCGAGCATATTAGCGGGTGTCAACCAGACGCTGATGATGTCGCTCGCTATGGTTGTGGTTGCGTCGATGATCGCCGTCGGCGGGTTGGGACAGATGGTCCTGCGGGGCATCGGCCGGCTGGATGTCGGTCAGGCGGCAACCGGCGGACTCGGGATTGTTCTTCTGGCAATCATCTTGGATCGCCTCACCCAATCAGCCATGACCAGCAGCAGGCAATTCGCTCACGTAGCTTGGTACAACCGCGGCCCTGCTGGGATCGTCACAGCTGTGGTCAGAACCCTCGCTGCCCGTCCGGCAAGCCGCGACCAATTGCGAAGTGATCGGCAACAAGTGTCAAATTCATAACAGCGGGAGCAACAATGAGCCAGTTTACATTTACTTCGGCCCTTAGGCCACTCGCCGTCGCCATCACGGTGCTCGGCACAATGATGATGACGTCCGGATATGCGGCTGCGGAAGATCTGCCGGGTAAAGGCGTCACGGTGAAGCCGATGTATAACGGAATCGCCGAGGAACTATTCGAATCCTACGTGGTAAAGCTTGGGCTTGAGAATCTGGGCTATACAGTCGAGGAACCGGCGCAATCCCAGGTTGCCGTTGCCCATGTGGCCGTCGCAAATGGCGATGCTGATTACTACACTCCGCATTGGTACCCCCTGCATATAGCGTTTGCAAACCAAGCTGGCGGAGACGCGAAAGCCCATCGGGTGGGAACCCTGGCAAAAAACTCAATTCAGGGCTACTCGATTGATAAAGCTACGGCCGACAAGCACGGCATCAAAAGCATCGATCAGTTGAAAGATCCGAAGATTGCCAAGCTTTTCGATATTGACGGAGATGGCAAGGCAGATCTCTACGGCTGTGAGCCCGGGTGGGGGTGTGAGCGCGTCATCGAGCATCAGCTGGATGCTTACGGGCTGAGGGACACGGTAACGCATAACCAGGGCGAATATTTCGCTTTGATCGCTGATGCGATCGAACGGGTCAAAGAAGGCAAACCGGTATTGTACTACGGTTGGACGCCCACCTGGATCAACGGCATTCTTCGCCATGGCGAGAATGTTTCATGGCTCACGGTACCCTTCACGGCTTTGCCCGATGAACAGGCCGGGGCAGATACGACAGTCCCCGGCGTAGGGAATCTCGGCTTTACTGTGAACACGCACCACGTGTTCGCCAACACCGCGTTTCTTGAGAAAAATCCCGTCGCTAACAAGTGGTTCGAGCAAGTCCAGATTCCGATTGACGACATCGACAGCGAGAACCTGCTGATTCACAAGGGCGAGAAGTCGAATGAGGACATTCGTCGGCATGCTGAAGATTGGAAGAAGGCCCATCTCGACGAGTGGAACAAATGGATCGCCCAGGCCAAACTCGCTGCGAAATAACCATCAAAGGATAGAACTCGTCCGGCAGAATAGCCCTGCCGGACGTTAGGCCTGAAACCTGGAGACGGATTTTGACTACGCACGCCATCGAGTTCAGGGATGTATGGAAGGTTTTCGGATCGACTGCAAAGTACGATCTGGCTCGCATCCAGAAGGATTATCTTTCAAAGGACGCTCTCCTTGAACAGCACGGCTGCGTCGTTGCGGTGGCCGGCGTTTCTTTCAAGATCAAGGCTGGAGAGATCTTCTGCATCATGGGTTTGTCCGGAAGCGGTAAGTCGACCTTAGTCAGGCATGTCAACCGGCTAATCAAACCTAGCGCTGGCCAGATTATTGTAGGCGGTGAGGACATTAATCTGAAGTCCGAGGCGGAGATGCGCCAGCTGCGGGCTCAATCGATTGGAATGGTATTCCAGAACGTGGCGCTGCTGCCGCATCGAACAGTGCGGGACAATGTAGCATTAAGTCTAGAGCTACGTGGCGTTCCAAAACGCCGGCGCTACGAGGTCGCCGAGGAAAAGCTGGAGCTCGTGCAGCTCGCCGGTTGGGGTGGTCGTTATCCGGACGAATTGTCCGGGGGAATGAAGCAGAGGATCGGATTGGCCCGTGCGCTAGCGGCTGACCCGGCCATCTTGCTGATGGACGAGCCTTTTTCGGCGCTCGACCCACTTATCCGTCGGGAGCTGCAAGACCAGTTCAAGGAGCTGTCAAGCAAGCTTCGGAAAACAACACTTTTCATCACACATGACTTGGACGAGGCGGTGCGCCTGGGTCACCAGATTGGCGTCATGAAAGACGGCAAAATGCTGCAGATCGGTTCTGCGGATCATATCATTGGAAACCCGCAGGATCCGTACGTCGAGAAGTTTGTCCAGGGAAGCAGCCGTCTCAAGCTGCTGACGGCTGCGTCGGTCATTTCACCCCTCAGCGATTATTCGAGTGCCGGAGGCACGGCGATCGCCGACGCTCCGAGGGTGAGGTTGAACTTTGCGGTAGAGGAGCTGCTGGCGTTGTCAAATAAAAATGGCAACAAGCCGCTAGTTATAACGGATGATTCCGGCGCCGACGTTGGGATCGTCACTGTATCCTCCCTGCTGAAAGGCATTGAGGAGAGGCTTTAGCGGCCCGACACTCGTCTGACATAACCGTACTTCATGACGTAGATGACTATTTATTGTTAGTTATCTGCTGATCGCTGAGCTATGTTCTAACAGCAACTGAGGATTAAGCTATGTCTGCACGACCCGGTGGCCGGGACGCCCGGCAGAAGATGCGTTTGGAGCGGGCGGTAACATATATGCCCCCGATGGACCGCGGCCTGCCTTACATGGATTTGTTAAGCGCGGACGAACTGGAGCGTCTTCATGACTACTCCATGCAGATCCTTGAAGAGATTGGCATTGAGTTTCGTGACGACGAGGCCATTGCGCTGTGGCAGGCTGCCGGCGCCGACGTCACCGGACAGCGTGTCAGGATCGACCGTCACCTGTTGATGAATCTCGTGGCGAAGGCTCCCGAGACGATTACTGTCCACGCCCGCAATCCGGCAAAGACAGTCACCCTCGGCGGTCGAAGGACGATTTTCACTCCAGCGTACGGCTCCCCGAACGTGCTGGACCTGGAAGGCAAGCGACGAAACTCGACGATCGCCGATTTCGTGAATTTTGCAAAGCTGGCCTATCAAGCGCCGGCCATGCATATGACCGGCGGCGTCCTTTGCGAGCCGATGGACGTGGCCGTTCCCAAGCGCCATCTACACATGAATTACAGCCTGATCAAATATTCGGACAAAGCGTTCATGGGTGCCGTTACCTCTCGCGAGAGGGCAGAGGACACTGTTTCCATGGCCAAAATTGTTTTCGGCGACGAATTTGTCCACAACAACACCGTCACGGTATCGATTGCGAATTGCAACTCCCCGTTGGTGTGGGACTCGACGATGCTCGACGCAGTCAAAGTCTATGCGGCGAGCAATCAGGCGATTCTGTTCACCCCGTTTGTCCTGGCGGGCGCCAGCACCCCGGCGAGTACCCTCGGCGCGGTTGCGCAGCTCAACGCCGAGGCGCTTGCCGGCATAGCCTTTGCACAAGTTGTGCGGCCGGGAGCCCCCGCAATTTATGGACAGTGGCTGGCCACGGTCTCCATGAAAACCGGTGCGCCTATGGCAGGAACGCCGGAGATCGACCACATGAACATGTTGGTCGGTCAGCTGGCGAGGCGCTACAAGCTCCCATGGCGCTGCAGCGGCATGTGCACGAGTTCCAAGCTCGTCGATGCCCAGGCGGGGTATGAGGCGGCCCGTAATATGTATGGCGTGCTGATCGCTGGCGCGAACTTTGTACTATCTACCACCGGTTATCTCGAGGGAGCACTCACCCAGAGCTACAGCAAGTTCATGCTCGACGCAGAGCAGATGGTTATGTTCTACAAGCTGGGTCAGGGCTTGGTGAAAAGCGAGCTGGATGAGACACTCGATGCGATCCGACAGAGCGAGCCCGGCGGCCATTATCTCGGCACCGCCCACACACTCAAGAATTTCGAGCAGGCTTTTTTTGTGCCCGATCTGATGGACCACGACAGCTTTGAGCAATGGTCGTTTGCAGGCGCCAGGGACGCCGACACGCGGGGGCGCGCCGCGGCAGCGAAGGCGCTGAGGGAGTATCAGGCCCCGCCACTCGACGAGGCGATTGATGAAGCCTTGCTCGAGTTCATGAAGCGGAAGGAACTCCAGATCGGCGACGCAGTCCTCTAAGCGGCAGCCAGAGGCCATAGGTACCGAGTCGCGCGAGACACGTGCAGTGTCGTCGAGGGGGCCATGCGCAGCCGGCACGGATTGCGACACGTCCCAGTTAGCTGAAGTCACACCAAGGCTGTCCGGTCCACATGCCGGCAATCCTCTCCGAAAGGTATGGAAGAAGCTGATGAACGCACCTCCCGACATGAATGCCATGAAGGCTTTGACTACACTCGACAGCCACATTCGCGGCGGACAGCCCGTCGACCTGGTTGTTCTGGTCCTGCCTGGCTTTTCGCAATTGGCACTCCACGCGTTCATCGAACCGTTCCGCATTGCCAATGTGCTTTCAAAGCTGGAGTTGTTCCGGTGGCGCATAGCGGGACTTGACGCACGGCCGGTCGTGGGCGCGAGCGGGCTGTCGGTGGACGTAGATATGACCCTCGATGACCTGGATATTTGTATCGGCGGCAAGGCACCAAACCACCTGGCGATCATCGCAGGGGAACCCGTGAGCCGGCGTCTGCCGCCCCAGATAACTAGTGTCTTGCGGACATTTGCACGCCGCGGGATTCCAATCTCGGCACTTGGCACAGCAACCTGGCTTCTGGCGCAGACAGGTCTGCTAGCAGGTACGCGTTGCACGATCCATTGGTCGAGACTGGCCGCATTCTCGGAGATGTTCCAACAGACGCAGGCGCGGGATGCGCTATTCGTAAAGGACGGACAATTTGCGACCTGCGCGGGGGAACTGGCGGCCTTCGACCTCGCCGTCGACCTGATCGCGGGCCATGTCAGCGGAACAATCGCCCAGGAGGTCTGCCGGTACGCAACGGTTGACGGGCAACGTTCTGGTTCGAACCGTCAGACGGGACCAACCGGCCTTGCGTTCGCCGGCGCGAGCGACAAGCTGCTGATGGCAATGCGCATCATGGAAGAATACGTGGAAAACCCTTTAAGCATGGCGGAAGTCTCCCGACGCGTTGGCATATCACGACGTCAGTTGGAGCGGCTGTTTGCAGCCCACGTCCACATCCCTCCGGTGCGCCATTACCTGCGCGTGCGTGTCGAGCACGCCAAACGTCTGATCGAAGGCACGAGCTTGCCCATTATCGATATCGCAATAGCCTGCGGCTTCGTCTCTGCTTCGCACTTCGCAAAGTCCTTTAGAACCTTCCATGGCGTGTCACCTCAGCAATGCCGTGTTGCGCTACCAGCGTGGGTCGGGCCCGGCCTTGGTTGACACAGCTATTAACGACCGGCGGAGAGCTCCGCATTCATTCTCCGTCTGGGCCTGCAGCCCCATAGTCTGCTTTGACGTGCCTAGGCGGAATTGATTAGAGCGTCCACTGCTTCATGGAAACGGCAAACCGCGTTAGGCTTTTGGAGCATCGGACAGCTATTGGAGTCATTGTGGCTTATGAATCTGCCGACATGAGCGAAAACGCGGTCAAAAGCACACTCCGCCAGTACGGTCTATCAACAGCTTCGCGAGGATCTTCTGCGCGGCGTATTTGAAAGCGTAAGCAAATTGCGGGTCGAATGGTCGGTCTCTCGCTACGGAGCCGGCACTTCGCTGTTCGTGAAGCTCTCAACTGACTTGCCTCCGAAGGTCTCCTGGGTCGTCACGACCAGCGCGGTTTCTTCATTGCTGGTTTGCGCCCAAGAGTTGGAGGAACTGACTCGCACGCGCTGCTGGCTGGAGGAGCCGGCGCTGCGTGAATCCATTGTCAGCCGAACCGGCGAACGGGAAGAGCAGCTGGTGCTGGCATTGCACAGGCTGGCGCGCGCCCAGCGTCGCCTGCCGGAGGATCCCTCCTCCAACACTCCGGAATGGGAAAAGCTGCACCGCACCTTTCATCGGGTCCTGGTCGCCGGTTGCCGCTCGCGCTGGTTGACCGATTTCTGCGACCAACTTTCCGACCCAGCCTCCCGCTATCGGCTGATCTCCCAGGATGAATCCGAGCGCGACGAGATCGGCGAGCATCGGCTGATCGCCGAGCCCGCCGTGGATGGCGACGCTGAAGGCGCCGTCGAAGCGCTGCTTAACCAATACCGTCTTACGGCGGCCAAGTGCATGGAGCGCTTCGAGGTAACCTGCGACCCGCGCGCGAGTGCCGCCAAGCAGCTGCACAGCCTAGGTCTCTGAGCGCCTCGCCACCGGAACTGAAAGTTCGGAAGGGACAGCCCGATTTTCGCTTCTGCTTGGCAGGCCGACGCAGTTCCTTTTTGGCGGGTTGCTTGCGCTATAACAATTTCAAGGAAACGTGCGCTCCGTTTCCGTCCGGAATTTCGTCAACACAGGAAATGAAGCAGTTCATGGTTTCCGTGAAACAGTGAAACTGTCGCAGGCTAAACCGCTATCCTGGGTCTTCCCGACGCGACCGCCAACACCTGTGCCTCGATGAAGAGACGCTGACCTTCCACGGTCGAAACCCGATATTCGGTGGTGACCTCAATCTCGGCGCTGTCGGTGCCTGCATCCCAAGCCGTCCCCGCAACGAGGGCGCGGACATCGGCCTCCGCGGCAGCGATGGCCGATGGTTCATCGAGGAAATCGCGAACTCTACCCCCAGAGGCAAGGCGGAAGAGTCCTTCTTTGGGTTGGCTGACCTGTGCCTCGGCCGACACGCGCACCTGCCCGACGACCGCGCCCAGTGCATTGGCGACATCGGTATCTTCCGGCACGACGCAGTCATTGCCGATTAGGGTTGGTAGGCCGGCATAGTGCAACCGCGCAGAGGCGCCCAGGCCTATGACCGGGCGGTCGAGCGCGACGCTTAACCGGGCGATGCCGGGATGTACGTCGACCGCGCGTTGGACCAGCGCATGTGCCACCGTCGAAGCGCCATCGAGCCCGTCCTCGGTGAAAGCCGTCTCAAGAATAACCTCGGCTGACCACCGGGTCAGCGTCAGCAGCACGCGCTCCGAAAACGCCTCTGGGGACAAAGCAATGGGGTGGCCCCGGCCGTCACGCTTGCGGGCGAACAATTCGGCGCCAAGCCGGGCAGCGACGGGGTCCCAATTCGCCTGTTTGCCAAGCACATGGGCAGCATCCGAAGGGGTAAAGCCGGCGACATGCACCAGTCCGCGCGACACCAGTCGGTTGAGCGTGGCGTTCTGGGCGTTGGAGGTAAGGAGGTTATCCAACGCGACGGCCATATTGCCGATTGCCTCATACAGTCGGCTCTCCGGCGCGGTAAGGCCTGTGGCAAGCCTGTCTGGCACACCTGTGCGCACCGCGAAACGGCCATCCATGCGACCGGGATTGGGAGTCCGCAATTGCCGGTCGAGCTCGGCCGTAACAGCCTCGCCATGCGTCATGCCGGCCAGCGCCAATGGCACCAGGCGGCGCGGCCCAAGCAGGATTTTTGGAATTAGCGCGCCTTCCTCTAATGCCACTTCGGAATCGCCGCCAAGGCCAAATGTGCGCATCGCGACAGCCTCGACCATCGTGCGGAAGCCGCCGACTGTGGCGCCCTCCGGGTCGAGGCGCGGCCGGCCGTTGTCGAGCACGGCTACGTCAGTAGTGGTTCCGCCAATGTCGGAAACGACGGCATTGTCGAGGCCGGTCATATGATGGGCGCCGACCAGGCTGGCGGCCGGGCCGGAGAGGATGGTCTCGATCGGCCGCTGGCGGGCAAAGGCCGCCGAGACCAGAGCGCCGTCGCCGCGTACCACCATTAGCGGCGCCACGATCTTGCGCTCTTCAAGAAACCCCTCGGTTGCCGCAACCAGCCGGTCGATCATGGAGATCAGCCTGGCATTGAGCAGTGTGGTAAGCGCCCGACGAGGGCCGCCGAGCTTGGCTGACAGCTCGTGGCTGGCGGTGACGGGCAGCCCGGTCCTGTCACGGATCATGTTGCGAGCAGCAATTTCATGCGCGGGATTGCGGGTGGCAAAATAGGCACAGACAGCAAAGCCGGATACCGAGGCACCGAGTGCCGAGAGTGCCTCTTGCAAACCTGACAAGTCAAGTCCGGCGGTGTTGCCATGCACATCATGGCCGCCGGGGCAGAAAATCACCGGGTCGGTCCCAAGTGCGGCCTTCAGCCCGTCGCGGGCAAGGTCGGACTCGGAGAAGCCGATCATGATCAGCGCCACCCGACCGCCCTGCCCTTCGACCAGCGCATTGGTGGCCAGCGTCGTGGACATTGAGACCAGTTTGATCTCAGCAGAATTGGTGCCGGCTTTGCACAACACCGCGTCGACTGCGCCAGAAATGCCGACCGCCAGATCGTGCCTCGTGGTCAACGCCTTGGCCTTGGCCAGCACCTTGCCCTTGTTAGATCCCTGTTGCGGGCCTTCCGTTTCTGACCACAGCACTGCATCGGTATAAGTGCCGCCGGTATCGATCCCGAGGAACACCGGCTTTGCCTTTGTCTTCGAACTCACTTCGGATAGCCGTTCGGTGGGAGTTCGTAAGACGAGCCTCGCAGGCCGGCGGGATCCTTGTTTTTTAACAGAGAGTCCCGCCGCGAGCAGCTTAAACTGGCGCATGCCGTCTCGAGTAGCCGGCGCACCGTTATGCCTGAGCTTTCGTCAGCTTGGCCCGGTACTCCTCGTCCAAGATTGCAGGCAGAGAGATTTTCTTGGTGCGTGCGCCGTCGACGGAGATCATTTCACCACTTACAAAAGTGGAATCGTCACTTGCCAACCAAAGGACTGCATTGGCTATCTCCTTGGGAGCGCCAATTCTACCCACGGGATGCAGCTGCCCCAATTCGCGCTCAATTAGGGCTCGATCCGGATGCATCTCAACGTATGCGCGATTCAGATCAGTGTCGATCCAGCCCGGGCAGACGGTGTTGCAACGGATACCATCGGGACCAAGGTCCACGGACAGCCCAAGGGTCAGTCCATGAACCCCGGCTTTCGAGGCCGCATAGGCTGTGTGCCACGGGTTGACCATGTACCCTTCGACCGACCCGATATTGACGATGGTCCCCCCGCCCTGACGTCTCATTTCAGGGACCACATATTTAGCCATTAAGAAGGGTCCTCGGAGATTAACGGCCATGAGCCGGTCCCACTCTGCGGCTGTCTGGTCATCGAGGGTCTTGTGCATCACCAGACCGGCATTATTGATCAGGATATCGATCCGACCGAACTTCTGGAGGACGTCATCGACGAAAGTCCGGATCGACACCTCTTTGGTCACATCAAGGGTGAGAGCCGTAATTCCCTCGCCGCCCGCACCGGAAGAACGATCGTCGCGCAGGTCGCCGACGACGACAATGGCGCCCTCTTCGGCAAGCTTCTCCGCGATCGCCCGCCCGATGCCCTGATTGCCCCCAGTGACGATGGCGACCTTGCCTGATACCCGACTACCCAAAATGTCCTCCTATCCTGCCGTGAAGCCGCCATCGATTGGAATAGCGACGCCTGTGATGTGCCTTGCGCCGTCACTTGCGAGGAACAGAGTTAGACTTGCGATTTCCTTGGGCGTAGCCACGCGGCCCTGTGGTATCGAATCGACATTCCTCTGCAGGATTTCATCCGCGGTGACAGGTTTATGGTGGGCCGACACAAGCATTGGGGTATCGACGGCGCCGGGACAGACCGCATTAATGGTGATCTGCTCCTTGGCATGATCAAGGGCCATGGCCTGGGTCATGAGAACAACCGCACCTTTGGAAGCGCAGTAGGCAACTAGCCCGGGACAACCGACCAGACCAACATTCGAAGCGATGTTGACGATGCTGCCGCCGCCGGTGGTCCGCATGGATTTCACGGCGGCTCGGCTAAAGTAGAATACCCCGCTGACGTTGGCCTCAAAAGTCTGCCGCCAGTCATCATTGCTAGTGTCAACCGCATTGCCACGCCGGATGATGCCGGCGCTGTTAACCAGCACGTCAACCTTGCCAAAGCGTTCGACGCAAGAATTTACCACCTCGTCCGCAAAGGCGGAGTCAGCCACGTCCCCCAGTATTAGCTGCGCGGTGCAACCAAGCTTTTCGACGACCTGGAGAGCCCGTTGACCACGTTCTCGGTCGCGCCCTACCAGCAGCAGTGTCGCACCAGCAGACGCAAACGCCTCCGAAATGGCGCCGCCGATTCCAGATGTTGCGCCCGTGACGATAACAATCTTCTTGGAATGGGTCATATGCTGGTTGCCTGTCTACGATTAGCCCGACGGAACCGCCGCCCGGCACATTTCCTGATCTAGGGCCCCAGACCGCCTCTTCGCAAGCGACCAAAAAGTCATGCCTCGGACAAGCTGAAGTCATGGCCCCTCGGCAGCAGACCTCAGCCAAATTTCAGGCTGCATCCTCATGACTCCTGGTTATCCGGTTCGACAGTAATACTCATTTGAATGAAAGCCCGCCGCTGCCTATAGCTCGCTATCGCGGCCCTCTGCGTGGCCGCGCATGCTGCCTCGACCGGCCCGCAATAAGCGAAGTAGTCCTGACAAGCTATGATCAAGCTCATCCGCAGACCAACTAGGAGCGTGTTATGCCAGTCATCCACATTGAAACGTTTAAAACTGATGACGATAAGAAGGCCGAAATTGCCGCAGAAATCACCAAATTGCTCTGCGAGAAGTCGAACCTGAAACCAGAACAAGTCCACGTTGTGTTCGACGAATACGCGCCGAATAATTGGGCCACCGGCGGCAAACTCTGGTCCAGAATGTAAGGCGTGGGCCCGAGCCATCAAAGCAAGCGAGGAACCCATGAACGACACCAAATTGGTTTCACCAGATCCTGACGGGTCCCTGCTTCGCGACAACTGGAGCGATTTGCGACAGTTCCGGCCGATGCCGGCATTCGACAGTCAAAGGCTCGACAAGTACCGCAAGGAACGCCTGATGGCTGCGACGCGCGCGTCGGACGTCGCCATGTGCGTCCTGGTGAGCCCTATCAGCCTTCGCTATGCGATCGATTACAACGTCTATCCTCTCTTTCAATCCCATATACCCGTCACCTACCTCTTCATGCCTGTCGACGGGCCGATCGTTCTGCATGCCGGGCTTGGGAATGAATCTACCGCCGATGTGTCGCGTCCAGGACGGCCGATTTCGTTTTTCGAAGGCGGCGGCGAGCTGACGGAAAACGCCCGACTGTTCGCGGATGATATTGTTCAGTTTCTGAGCGAGATCGGTTCTACGAATCGCAGGGTAGCGATTGAGTATGTAAACCCGAGCATTACACTAGCATTGCTGCAGCGCGGAATCGAGGTTATCGACGCCGTCGACATTGTCGAAGGTGCACGTGTTATCAAATCGGCTGATGAGGTCGAATGCATTCGGTGGGCATGCGCCGTGGCTGAGCATGGTATCGCCCGCATGCAGGCCAGCATGGGACCTGGCGTCACCGAAGTGCAACTCTGGGGAATTCTCAACTACACCAACCTCGCCAACATGGGCGGCTGGCACGAGGGACGGATGCTCGCATCTGGACCTCGCATCAATCCATGGCTTCAGGAAGCCACCCAGCGAGCCATCGAGCCAGGCGACTTGATCGGGTTCGACACCGACATGGTCGGCCCGTTCGGCTATTTTTGCGATGTCTCCCGGACATTCTATTACGGTAAAGACCGCCCGAGTGCACGTCAGCGCCAGCTCTATCGTTATGCCTACGACGAGTTGCACGCCAACTTGAAGCTTATTCGTCCCGGCCTTACCATGAAAGAACTTCAAGAGAAGGCTTGGCCGGTGCCGGAAGAGTTCCACGAGCAGGCCTACACGTGCTTGATGCACGGGGTCGGAATGTGTGACGAATTTCCGCAAGTTAAGCCGGTATTTAGAGGATCAATTGCCTTTGAGGCGACCCTCGAAGCTGGCATGGTCGTTTGCGTTGAATCCTACATTGGCGCCGTCGGCGAACGTGACGGGGTGAAGCTTGAGGAACAGGTGCTGGTGACAGCGGATGGGTATGAACTCCTGTCGTCCTACCCGTTCGAAGATCGCCTGCTAGACTAGGCCTACAAGGACGAATCCGGTTGACTCGGCATTCGGCGGCAAACGCGAAACCGCCGGGAGCCGAGTGCTTTCGGCCCTGTTCAACACTCGAAACGATCGGCTCTGAAGCCATGACTTGGATCCATGAACAAGTGGGCGCGACCATTCTTGCCGACACCCACGAGCACCTCGTTGAAGAATCCAGACGCGTTTTGCCTTTGAACGACTGGCTCCTACCGTGTGATGACTGGTCACTGCTTTTCAAAGAGTACCTGCAGGACGATCTCTATTCTTCAGGAATGAGCCAATCGGAGGCACGCCGATTTTACGATCCTGAGGTTTCAGCAGTAAAAAAGTACAAAATCGTCTCTCCTTATTGGGAGCGCGTTCAACATACCGGTTACGGGAAGAATTTTAGCATTACAATTCGCGAGCTTTATGGCGTCGATTCGTTTTCGCTGAAAAATATTCATCTTTTAGATACTCGATATCGTGAGGTCAGAAAGCCCGGCTTCTACGAACACATATTGAAGCAGGTCTGTAACATATCGATATGCCAAGTGAACTCTCTAGAACGAGTCTTCATGGAGACGGCTCAACCATCGCTCTTGCAACAGGACCTCAGCATAAAGGAGATCACCCAGTGCAGTCTTGCCGACATTGTCAAGGTCAAGTCGGAACTAGGCGTCGAAGTCGATTCTTTCACGGACTGGTTGGCGGCGATCGACCTCTATTTTGAGCGCTTTGGCAGGCGCGCAGTCGCGATCAAATACGTAGGTGCGTACTATAGGGCTTTGAACTTTGCTCATGTCGACCGACATGTTGCTGAACGCCACTTTTCGACACTGGTGGCGCCACGTCCCTTCATCGGCGTCGAAGGTGCCCAGGCCCTCGAAGACTATCTCTTTCACTACTGCATAAAGAAAGCACAAGATTACGGACTGCCCGTGAAAATCCACACAGGATATCATGCAGGCTCGAATTTAATGCCCCTCGGAAGAGTGCGCGACAACGCAGCCGACGTCTGCAAATTGTTGCAGTCCTATCCAGATGTCCGATTTGTGCTCATGCATATCGGTTATCCGTATCAGGACGAATACATCGCGCTCTGCAAACACTTTACCAACGCCTATATCGACATGTGTTGGGCATGGATTATCAACCCGGAAGCCTCGGTTCGATTTCTGACCGAGTTCCTGGTCTCGGCGCCCGCCAATAAAATTCTCACGTTTGGCGGGGATTTTACGGTGGCGGAAAACATTGTTGGCCACAGTGTAATCGCGCGTAAAGGTATAGCTGAAGCCCTTTCGGCATTGGTGCACCGAGGTTGGATAGAACGCGGTGCAGTGCCTGACCTGATTACCCGCCTCATGCACCAGAATGCCGAGGAACTATTCTCCAATGTAACCGGTCCGACCTGAATGAGATGGCGGGAGACCAAAGCGGAAGGACACGCGCTCCTAAACTCCTCCATTTTCATAGGAGAGGACGACTTTTCCCTGGCTTCCGAACTGCGGGACGCATTCGTCAAGGCCGGTGCTACTGTCAACTATCCGGCAGACACTATCGAAGATGCCTTGGACGTCATCATGTCGTCGGCTGTTATTGACGCAGCCGTCCTCAATGTGAACCTGCAAGGCGAGGCGACCTTCGCGGCGGCTGAACATTTGCAGCGACGCCAAATCCCATTTGTATTTCTGCAGGGCTTCAACGCTTCGAATATCCCTGAAACCTTCAGGAATACGGCGAGGTTCGAGAAGCCAGTCGACGTCGATCGGATGACGGAGGTGATGGAAGCTCTTGTCTCAGCGCATAAACCTCCGTCACGCTTAGCGAACGAGGTTGATGGTCGCGCAACGGACACCTGGTCGACGAGTCGCGACTGCTAAAAACGATTCTGCATCTGAGAAATTATTTTGGTTTTTCATCAAGTCCGCCGGGGGGCGGTGTTAAAGCATCCCATGCCCATTAACGCGTTGGAGCCATCTGTGACTAAAAACAATTACATCCTCACCGTCTCTTGCAAATCGACACGTGGCATCGTCGCGGCCATCTCAAGCTATCTCGCTGACAACGGCTGCAACATTACGGATAGCTCTCAGTTCGACGACCTCGAGACCGGCCACTTTTTCATGCGCGTCGGCTTTTTGTCGGAAACGGGCGTTGAGGAGGCCGAGATACGCGAGGGCTTTGCCGAGATCGCGGCAGCATTTGCGATGGAGTACGAGTTTGACCGAAGTGACAAAAAAACCAGAGTTTTGCTCATGGTCTCTCGCTTCGGCCACATTCTCAACGACCTGCTCTACCGCTGGAAGATCGGTGCGATGCCTATTGAGATCGTGGGCGTCGTGTCTAACCATCTCGATTATCAGAAGGTCACCGTCAGCCATGACATACCCTTCCATCACATCAATGTAACGAAGGACAACAAGGTCGAGGCTGAGGCCCGCCTGATGGAGGTGGTCGAGCAGTCCGGCGCCGAGCTCATCGTTCTTGCCCGCTACATGCAGGTTCTGTCGGACGCCGTGTGCAAAAAGATGTCGGGCCGGATCATCAACATTCACCACTCGTTCCTGCCGTCTTTCAAGGGGGCTAACCCCTACAAGCAGGCTTATGAGCGCGGCGTGAAGCTGATAGGGGCGACAGCGCATTACGTGACAGAGGATCTTGACGAAGGCCCGATTATCGAGCAGGACGTTGCCCGGATCACCCATGCGCAGTCGGCTGAAGACTACGTGTCGATCGGCCGAGACGTGGAAAGCCAGGTGCTTGCCCGCGCCGTACACGCGCATATACACCACCGCACCTTCAAGAACGGCAAAAAAACAATCGTTTTTCCGCCTAGCCCCGGCTCCTATGCCTCCGAGCGTATGGGCTGATCAACGAGCCGCCGTACCAATCGGAAGCGGCTGCCGCTTCCGGCGCCGTTGAAGGTGTGGTCGCGACGAAACGTGCCTCACCTGGGAAATCACAACAGTGTGTCGCCCGCGTTATGCCAGGACGCCCGTCGAGAGTTAGCTCTATGTGGCAGAATGTCCTTTATGTCATTTAGGGGCCATGCTACGCTGCGGAATGCATTTACCTTCGAACTGGAACGACATTGTCACTTTGGCACTGCTAGGCGCGGCGTAGTGAACACTTGGCAGTCGATCAGCGCAGGCGGAGTCAAGCTACGCGCTGGAGGAGCACGTGATGTTCAAGGGCCGTCATTTCGACCAGTCGGTGATCCTCCTGTGCGGGCGCTGGTAGCTGGCCTACAATCTGGGCCTGCGCGATCTGGAACAGATGATGGCCGAACGCGGGCTTGAAGGTCGACCACTCCACCGTGCATCGCTGGGTTGCCAACGTCTCGCCGCAGCTGCTGGAGCGCTTCAACCGGCGCAGGCAGCAAGTGGCATATGGACGAGACGTACATCAAGGTCTGCGGCCAATGGATGTATCTCTACCGCGCCATCGACAGCCTCGGCGACACAGTCGAGTTCTTCTTCGGCGAAAACCGCGTCGCCGTTGACGACGTGATTGGACAGATCGAGTAACACTTCTCGGGAGAATCACGGCCCCCCGACCCCCGACCGCAACGGGCCAGCGCCGGAAAGCGCCCAAGCATGAGAGCTCGGAACCCGAGGCGATCGCCTCGGACCGGCATACAGCAGACTTCCGCTAGAATGCTGTCGAATACGGAGGAAGCAGCAGGGATGCTAGACTTACAGTCGTAAGCGGGCAGCTGAGGCCGTTCAGCTCTGGTAATTCCAGGGCATGAGGGCGTCGATATCGCTGTTTGGCCAGCCATTGGCGATGCGCTCGAGGGTCTGGGTGAGCCAGGCGTGCGGGTCGACCTGGTTCATCTTGGCGGTGGCCAGCAGCGTGGCGATGGTGGCCCATGTCCGTCCGCCGCCGTTGCTGCCAGCGAAGAGGCTGTTCTTTCGCGTAATTGTCTGCGGCCTGATGGCACGCTCGACGGCGTTGGAGTCGAGCTCGATGCGGCCGTCGGTGAGGAAGCCCTCGAGCGCGGCACGCCGGCCGAGTGCATAGCGGATCGCCTCGGCCGGCTTCGATTCTCCCGACAGCTTCGGCGTTCGGAGAATGGCCCGCCGTCTTCGGCGACGCCAAGATGACGACAGCGCTCCTCGACCGTCTCACCCATCATTGCGAGATCATCGAGACCGGAAACGAGTCCTGGCGCTTCAAGAACCGCGCCTGATCACCCCATCAGCTGCCAAGCGCTATCCGCGCTCGCCCGGGCTGCGCAACCCTGACCAGCTCCGCCCGGGCGAACGCTGATCGCTGCGCACTACATAATGGGGGTCAAAATTGGACGCCGATCGGGGGTCAGTTTTGGAAGCCGTTTGACACTCTGGGCGGATCCCGACACACCAAACCGCGAACGCAAGCGACTCCTTGCCCACATCATCGAGGATGTCACTCTCGTCAAGCTGCCGGCGGAAGGAACCACCAAGGTTCACGTGCGATTCAAAGGCGGCAAGATCCAGACGCTCACAACCTTGAGCCCAAAATCTTCCGCCCAGCAGGTCAAGACGCAGCCCGGCATCGTCGAACTGGTCGATAAACTCCTCGACGACCACATCTATTCCGAGATCGCAGAACTGCTCAACCAGTAAGGATACCGTCCCGGTGAGGCCGCACGCCGCGGTCGCCACAACGCCCGCTTCACGGCCTTGCGAGTTGCCTATCTCGTTCACCAATACAAGCTGCGCTCTCGCTATGACCGCCTGCGGGAACGTGGAATGCTGACAAAACAGGAAGCGGCCGCGCGTCTCAATATCCACGAGCACACCGTCACCCGATGGGCCAAACATGGCCTCATCGCCAGCCACGCCTACAACGGGCACTATTGCCTGTACGAACTTCCCGTTTCGGATCTACCGCAAAAACAATGCAGCCGATGGAACCGGCTCGTCGATCGCACTGCCGCACGAAGGCAAAATGCCAGCCAGGCAAAAACTCTCAACTGAAGACGAAAGGGACGTAGTATGAATGCAGATCGTTGGCATACAGCGACATGCCGAGCCCATCATGCCAGATAATCTTGACCAGGTTGCCGCTGCGGCCGCGGAAGACATAAAGATCGCCGGCATGCGGATCCCGGCCCAACGTCTCCTGAACCTGCAGAGCGAGGCCTTGCATTCCGCGACGCATATCGGTCCGGCCGACCGCCAACCAGATCCGCACCTGGCTCGGAACCGGGATCATGAAATGCCCAGCGCCTTCACCATCGCCGCCGCCAGTGTCGGCGGCGTGGTCAGCGGTATCCGCAGCCGCACCTTGCCGGCGATCTCCAGCTCGATCACCGCTGGTGGCGCCGCCGGCACCGAAGCGGCGACAGGCTCATCGGGAACCACGACAACTTCGGCAAAGCCCGTCTCGCGGGCTCTCACCGTGCGGCGCCATTTATAGATCAGGCTGGTTGCGACATCGTACTGACGCGCTACCGCCGCCACTGTTGACCCGGGCGCGAATGCCGCGGCCAGGATCCGGCACTGATCCTCTTCACGCCAACGACGACGACGCTCAGGCCCGGTCAATAACGTCACATGGCTCATGCTGTGCTGCTAACTACGCTCGTAAGGGCGACCTTAAGAGCGCAGCCTCGCTACCGTGCCATGCTCGCGCAAGGCGGCCCTCGCCGGAGGCGTACGAATTCCCGAACTCCGGAAGGGTAGTGCGTCCGAGGATAGTGATGGGGTTGTCTAATCGCCGCTGGGACGTCAAGCATGTAATTGCGTCGAGACGACGCTGCCGGGTGCATGGTTGTCTTCGCGGTCGACATCAGTCGCCGCATGATGGAGCTCCGCGGACGAGCCTTCAATGTGGACGACGCACTTTGCTGAGACAGCGGTGCAACCCCATCAGCGGAATGGCTCGGCTCACGTCCCGGCAGGGACGTCTCAGGCGCTCAGATCCTGAACGCTATTCGCAAGATTTCATGCTGTGGCGCCTGCATTTCGATCAAAGAACTCACCGGTCTTGAGCATCGAATGCATTATCACCGCCAGTTTGCGCGCCACAGCCACGGCAGCTCGTTTGAAGCCAACCCTCTCCCGGAGCTTGAGGCCCCACGTGCGCAGGCTGCTGTCGATCGAGCTGCGTGTCAGGATGACCGCCGCAGCCTCATAGAGAAGTCCCCGCAAATGTCGATCGCCGCGTCGGGATATATGGCCGTCATAATCGACTTCTCCCGATTGGTAGCGGCGAGTTGTCAGGCCGATCCAAGCGGCAACAGAGCGGGACTTCTTGAAGTTGCCCGGATCTTCAATGGCAGTGGCGAAAGAGGTTGCGGTAATGGCGCCGATGCCGGGGATCGACATGAGTATGCGGCATGCTTGGCTTTGACGTGCATCTGCGACAAGCTGGCGCCCAAGCTCGGCGGCACGGATGCGAATGCTGCGCCAGGCTTCCAACATCGGTAGGACGACAGGAGCAAGCTCGCTCTGATCGATAAGAAGGCTCCGGACATTCTTTTCGAATGTAGTTCCCTTACCGGCGGGAACGAGCAAGCCGAACGTTTTCATGATCCCTCGGATCTGGTTGGAAAGCTCGACGGTGATCCGGACCAGCCGAGTGCGTGCTGCCACGAGCGTGCGGGTCAACATACTGTCGAAGCCTTTCACGCGCACCTCGCGAAAGAATCCTGCTTCAGCAATGTCAAGCGAAGTGAGGATTTGACCCCCAGGGCGAACTGAAGATTTGACCCCCTCATTGTTTTGCGGTTTCGTTGGTGCTGAGCGTCGTTCCGGCCTTCTGCAATATGGCGGAACGACGCGTTTAGCGA
>NZ_JAMYNR010000041.1:0-44357 GCF_040319155.1 Mesorhizobium sp. M0954
ATCAAACCCCCCCCCGCCCGGGGTTTTTTGCTGGCGCGGCGGGCCGGCCAAAATTAGCGTCCACAAAACACCCGTTTTACACGCCCGCCCCCCCCCCCGGTGTCCGGGGCCGGGCCGCGTCGATGAACACCTTTATTCGCCGAGCTTGGATAGCGGCATCCCTATCACGCTGAGAGCCTGTTATGCTGGTCCAGCGTTTGATCGCAGTCTTGATCCATGCGAGCAGCTTGTGAGGGATGCAACCGAACGAGGCGCTGCTCCCACAGTCGTCGCAGGCCCTCCATCACAGCGTCACGCTTAGCCTGATCCGGCGCAATTGTATTGAGGAGATCTCCCAACATGGCTTCGCCCTCAATCCGCATCAGCAGATTAAACAAGTCGTGTGAAATTCGTACACTGTCACTGCTGAAGTGGGTCGTGCTGATCTCGCAGTGAGTCTCCCGACGATCTGGCGCTTTGTAAGCGCGGGTTTGATGGAGGGACACATAGGGCGGCAACGAAACCGCAAGCGCAGTCCAATCCTGCAGCGTTGCAGCCCGCTTTTTTACCAGGAAGGGCCCGACCACAAGTCCATCCAGCTCTGTCGTCAGAAAGGTGGCAATCGCGTCTGCAACCGAATCCACGATCGGTTCGGCATTGTTGTTAAAGGACGTATTGAGCAGAATTGGAGTGCCTGTGCGCTTCTTGAACGCATTGATGACCTCCCAGTACGCGGGATTGGCGTTGCGCGATACTGTTTGCAGGCGAGCGGTACCGTCGACGTGCGTGATGGCACCGAGCAAGGCGCGCTTTGAGTCACGCACGCGAACGACGAAATTCATGAATGGAAATTCGTGCCTACCGTCCGGGAGGTCGAAAAATTCGCTCGCATCCTCCTCCAGCACAGATGGCGCGAAGGGCCGATAGCCTTCGCGCTTCTTGACCATCGCATTGATCCGGTCCTTGTTTGCGGCGGGCCGAGGGTCGGCAAGAATGCTGCGGTTGCCCAGCGCACGTGGCCCAAACTCCGAACGACCCTGCACCCAGCCGATCACGGCGCCGTTGGCGATCCAGTCGGCTGCACTGCTTGCCACGTCATCAGAGCGTTCAACCTCGAGATGTCCGGCCCATGCATTCAGTTCCTGTTGCACGGCGCGCTCGCTCCCGAGATCAGGACCCCAATAGACCTCCTGCAGTCGCTCACACGGCGCGGGGCGGCCCATCTCGTTAGAGACTATCAGCGCAGCTCCCAATGCGCAGCCAGCGTCGTGAGACGCGGGTTGCACGAAAATGTCTTCGAAAAGCCCTGAATACAGCAGCTTTCCGTTCATCGTGCAGTTGTGGGCCACCCCCCCCGCCAGGCACAACCGCTTCATGCCGGTGGCCTCACGGTGATGCCGGAGAATGTGGAACACGATCCGCTCAAGCGCTTCCTGCAGTGACGCACTCACATCTCGATGCTGCTGGGTGAAGGGCATTCCCTTTCGCCTGACCTCGATATTGCGGAGCAACGCCGGACCGATGCGGTCGAGGTGAACACGGTAGCCACCGCCGTTGGCGGAGAGCTCGTAGAACTGCTCGAAGAGCTCGCGATAGGGAGCGGGGTCGCCGTAGGGCGCGAGTCCCATTACCTTATACTCGTCGAACAAGCCGTAGCCGAGATAGCGGATCGTCTCGAGATAAAACAGCCCAAGAGAATTGTTCTCGGGGAAAGCCTCGAGTTGCGTAATTTCTGTGCCAGACCCTACCGCCAAGAGGCCCGATAGGAAATCACCAGAGCCATCAATCGCTAGAATGAGACTTTGTTCGAAGCCCGACATTGCAAAGGCGCTCACGGCGTGCGCCTGATGATGACTTACGAATGAAATACGCGAACTGTCCAACTTAGTGCCGAACTCACGCGTTAACAGATCCTGCACCAACGTTTTAGCATCCAACGGAATGGAGAGAATGTCCGGGTGGGATGCGGACATACCTTCAAGCATGGCGTTGGCATAGGGCTCGCTGGCGTAGAGCGCGACACGATCAATGTCGTTGAGCTGAACCCCCGCCGCTGACAGACAGTATTGAATCGAACGAATTGGGAGCTTGTTGGAGTGTTTCATCCGATTGAGGCGTTCCTCTTCGACGGCTGCTATCACCCGTCCGTCTCGGACGAGCACCGCGGCGCCATCGTGCATAAAGGCGTTCCGAAGCTCGAATCGGTTTTCATGGACTTGGTCAAGTCCGCCGCTAATTCCTAGACACAGCATTTCTTTCTCCACATAGTGATGGGCAAGCCAAATTGGCCTGCCTCAGACCGTTTCCAACTAAATAGGCCGCGTTGTCGCTTGCAGCTGCAACCGCCTGTCAGGCATCACCGGCATCAAAGAACGCCTCATAAGGGTCCGCCTGAATCAACATGAGATGCTTCGATCGTGGCGCCTGCCGTTCCATGACGCCGAGAGCTTGGCTGGATCATCGAATCTTGAGCGGCTGCTGACTTGCATGCCGGCGATGCCGTTTTCATCTGCAGCACGAACTTGTGACGCGGGCTGCCTATATCCTTGCGAAGGGGCGGCTGTTGACGAATAATGCCGCGCCGTGAACTGGCCCGATTTCATTCCCCGAAAGACCGTCGCACAGGCGAGTGACATGTGCTGCACTGTCCGCCTGCTTCCCGGTCGCACATCCGATAACGCCTTCGCTTGTGCAGGAGGCCGCATCGCGTCATTCGTCGGCCAAACATGGCACCGACTGGAAGCCCGGCAATACCGCGTAGATGTAAAGTGCGCTGATGTTGTATGGTAGCGCTGCCGGCCGGGTCTCCAATCCGCTGCCCAAACGAGCGGACTGCCTGCGGCAAAAAGCCCGCCACAAGCAGAATCGCGCTGGGCAGCTGGCTCGCCTGCAAGACTTCGCAGCTCAGGAACATTGGGGACGACTAGCGTCGAACCGCCGACATGATCGGCCAGTTGCAACTCACTTCTCGGCACGACCTCCACTGCACGTCAGGGCGCATGGAAGATTTTCTCCTTTGGATGGGTGATCGGTGCGGACGTGCTTTTGTCCATGCAAGATTTCCGAAGAGTTATGAAATCGTTTGTTTCGATCAAAGTCATCCACACTATGAATAGCTGCCGGACATGCGCTTCAAAGGGGCTTCAGGCTTCCCGGATGGCTACTCCGATTCGAAGCGCGTGGCATTCCATGCGCTCTATGACAACATTTTTCAGCAAAGGGTATGAGAGCAAACCCACACTTCTTTTTCAGAAGTCGCTTCGAAGCAGCCGAGGCCTTGATGGGCTTCTTCACCAAGTTCGGCGATGGTGCCGCAGACATTCTTCCTCTTTCCGGGCTGAACAAGCGCAGAGTTCGCGCCTTGGCAGTGTATCTGGGCGCTCCGTCTGATCTTGTTGAAAAGATCCCGACCGCCGACCTGGAGAACCTCGTCCCGGTCTCACATACGATGAGATTGACGACTTCCTCGAAGGCCAAGAGATCAACGAAGCGGCGCACAGGCGTATACTTCATGCGCATTCCAGCACAGCCCATAAGCGAGCGCTTCCCGTCACAACGATTGCCATGACGGGTTCGATATTTAGGCATCGGCAATAGCGTCTCAACATACACGATCGATGGGCTTGCCGCAGTTAGGCAGCTAGCGGCCTGAATTACCGCTGGAGCGAAGCGCTGCTCTTTCAGCCCGCATGCGGTCATGAGGTTGACAGTGTCGGCACGTATCGCCGAGGCCGGCACGCGAACTCATTCTCCCTGAATGCCTGCTCTATCGATCTTCCGCAGCGTACCCACTTGACCGGTCGCTTCGACATTCCAGGCACCCGGATTGTAGCCGATCCTTGCCGCTCTCCTTCGGCCGGTCGCAATGCTAGACGTGCGGCCGTTACGCGATGCAGAGCTGGTTGTCAGATGCGTGATGCGAAACGTGAGATGCAGCTCCAGTTTTGGCGATGGCGGGCTCGCCGCATTGTTGATATTCTCCGCACGGAACAGGCGCGCAAATGACACCGGATTCAGAGAAGGCCGAGGCGGTCGAGCAGTTGCTTGATACACCTGACCTTGCAACCGCACTGGAAAGCGAACAGTTCAAGAAATTCCTTGACCAGGTGCCGATCGCGATAGCCGTTTCGGACCTTGCCGCTGAGGAGCGCGTGGTTTACGCCAATCCGGAATTCGAGAAACTCTCAGGCCTGATGGCCGCCAGGCTCACCCAAGAAAACTGGGCGGCCCTTTTAGGCACGGGCCTCCATCAGCAAAAGGACAGGCCGCTAGCCGAGGCGGTGGTCGAGGGAACCGATTTGGTCGGCACCTTCAGGCTGGAGCGCAACGAGGACAAGCCGGCGATCGTCGACGTTTATTCCAACGTGATCGAAGACGACAACGGCAAGGTGTGCTTCCGACTGGTGGCCCTGGTCGACGTATCCGCCCATGGCGAGGCGGGAGATGAGCGCTCGGTGGAGGAGCGTGTCAGCGAGAAAGACACGCTGCTGCGCGAACTGCAGCACCGGGTGAAGAACAACCTGCAGATGATCACCGCGCTGATCCGGCTGGAAAGCCGCAACGCGACCGAGGCCGACCGGAGACGGTTTGAGCGGCTCGCCGGTCGCGTCGACGCTCTGGCGATCCTCTACCAGACGCTAACGGCCGACGAGCCGAAGGAGGAGGTCGATCTTGGCGTCTATCTCAGCCAGATCGCGTCCGCGGTGATGAGCTCGCATGCAGTCGAGGGGATCCGCCTGGATATGAAGGTGGATACATATCCCGTGTCAATAAACGTCGCCATGCCGGCGGGACTGGTCGTGAACGAACTGCTGACCAATTCACTGAAGCATGCGTTCCGGGGACGCGACGGCGGCACGATAACGCTGCACAGCATCGTCAATGGCGACGGCTGCCGGGTTATAGTGGCGGACGACGGAGTCGGCCTGCCGGAAGGCGAGACGTGGCCCAAGCCAGGCAAGCTCGGAGCGCTGATCGCGCGCTCGCTGACCGAGAACGCCAAGGCGCAGCTCGCCGTCGAGTCCAGCGCCAACAAAGGGACGAAGGTGACCATCGTTTTCAAGCGGTCGGCGGCAGCAAGCTGAACGGTTGCTGTCGAACATAGCAGGCTGGCGGCTGGCTTCATGTCGCGGCTTTGAGCAGGTGGCTGCAAATAGGCTAGGTCGCCCTTCACGGCCTGCTTCACATGGTCGAGGTCTTCCATTATGCTCCAGGCTTGCTGCTTCTGACTTCGGCGGCCAGTCCATCCCCACCTAGCGGAAGCCACTCCCGCCTGATTGCGTTGCGGCTTGAGTCTTGACGGCGGGGGCACCTGACGCCTTCGCGCTCATCACGCGCGAGCCGGCAATTCAGCAGCGAGTCATCGCTTGGCCAATCTTGCCGAGGACGAAGGTCTAACCTACAAATAAAATTGGTCCGACTGTTCGTGGCCGGAGGTAACCGCGAATTTGCGCTATCGGGACAGGAGAGCAGTGCTGTAGGCAAACCGCGATGCGTGCATTCGTTCGATTGGTTCTACGATTATCCTGACGCCTGGGGTGACCAGTTGCACCAGTATTCCTACTACGCGCAATCTTTGCAGGGTCATGTGCAGATCATCGCGGCCCGCCAAGACATCGGAAAACTGATCGACGATCCTTCAACCCCTGAGATATTGCGCGCCCGAATGGCATCGGCGGCCGCCATATAATAGTTTGCGGCAAAGACGGCCGCGATCGAACGGCTGAGGACGCGCTACCAACAGATTGCGCGACAGACGATGGGGTGGATACCGCGGATACGACGCCTGGTTCGATGCTCCGATCAACAACGCGAAGCTCGCCGCGACTTCCGTCTACAGCGATTCGGTTCAAAGGCTTGGCGCGTTGGACAAAGCTCGCCGCGCCGAAGCGCGATGCATAGAAGCGGGGATAGTCGCCCGAACACAAGTCGAACAAGCGGAGTGGTCGACCGTTTCGTCCTCCCCGGGGACGAGCCGGTTGCTCTGGCCTGGGGCGACCTGATGGGTCTTGCGGAGCACCGTCTCCAGCATGGCGATCAGGTCTTCGGGAAGTATGGCCTCATTCTGCACAGACGGTTTTGCGTGGCTGTTACGGATGCCGGCGGGCACGGTGGCGATATATGGCGGTCCTTTCGATCGAGCGGCTCGCCACGCTGCGTATAATTCCACGCCACGGAGGAGAGACGGCGCTCGATCGTCGCCACAGAGTTTGGTTTCTTGTCTCCTGTAACCTTTCTGGATGCACAGGCCGTGATGTAGAGGCCGACGGTCTGCGGATCAGGCGGCAACACCTCGAGGTGCTGCCGGCGCGCCCAGGCGCAAAAAATCCGCTCTCGACCGAGCGGCGTCAGACCGGTATTCTTATGGATGTTCATCCGGTCCCCCTGGAGTCACTGAAGCTTCGACAATCTCAGCTTTCCCGGTTCGGACCGGATGGACAACCTACTGAAAGCTCACAACTAGCTACCAATGCGATCAGCTTTCGGGCTATCGGGCGCATCCAGGGAGGATGGGTATGTTCTTGGCTAACGGGCTCAAGCTGCGGGACCGCGGGTGCACGCTGGCACTGATGTTGGCGATCATATGTGTATGTGCGCCTGCACTGGCGGCAAACGCGTCGGATCAGGCGTGCCGGTCCATCGCCAAGCTCAAAATTCCAAGCGTGATCTTTACCGAGGCTAGCCTTCAAAAGCCGCAGGAGATCCCCGCAGATCCCTTCACTGCATTCACCGGCGCCTCGCCTCAGGCGGTAAAAGTGGGCGGGCACTGCCTTGTCCGAGGTGCTATCGGGAAACGCCAGGGGGTCGATGGTCAATCATATGGCACCCGGTTTGAGGTGCGTCTTCCGACGACCTGGAACGACATGTTCCTTTTCCAGGGCGGCGGCGCAGTTGATGGCTTCCTGGCGCCGGCCGTCGGGACCATTCCTTGCCGGAACTCGACCGCGGCTCCCGGGCTCTTGCGCGGCTACGCTGTTGTAAGCATGGATGGCGGGCACCCAAGCCCCGATCCGGCTTTCGGGGTCGATCAAGCCGCACGCATTGATTTTGCGTACGCCTCCATTGGCAAAGTCACTTCGGTCTCGAAGCAGGTGATTGCCAAGTTCTATGGGGCGGCTCCGAAAAAGTCGGTGTTCATGGGATGCTCGAATGGCGGTCGTGAGGCGTTGATAGCGGCTCAGCGATATCCGCTCGAGTTCGACGGCATTGTTGCAGGTAGCCCGGGTTTTCGTCTCAGTGCCGCCAACATTGCCGAAGCCTGGGATACTCGCCAGTACATGAGCATCGCTCCCAAGGATGAGGCCGGCCATCCCATTCTATCCCGCGCCTTCTCCCAGCAGGATCTGAACATCGTCGCCAAGGCGGTTCTCGCTGCCTGTGATGCCCGCGATGGCATTGAGGATGGCGTCATCAACGCCTGGCAGCAGTGCCGGTTCGACCCAAAGGTCCTGTCCTGCCAAGGCGATAAGACGGACAGCTGCCTCACGGCTGGTCAAGTGCAGGCCATGAGCCGCGCGTTCGCGGGTCCGGAAAGCTCCGATGGCGAAAAGCTTTACAGCGATTGGCCATATGATACGGGCGTTGCGGGCGCGGACTGGAGAATGTGGAAGCTGGGCAATTCCCCCACTTCCCAGTCGGATGCAAATAACATCGTTCTGGGAGCCCGCTCGCTTCAATACTACTTCATGACGCCCCCGGCGCCGAATTTTGACCCCCTGAAGTTCGACTTCGACAAGGATCCGGCACGCGTTGCGGATACGGCCAAGCTCAATGATGCGACCGGCACGTATCTCGCCAGCTTCGCTGCCCACGGTGGAAAGCTGCTCTTGTTTCAGGGACTTTCCGATCCGGTCTTCTCAGCCAACGATCTGGTGCGCTGGTACAAGCAAGTCGTCGAGGTCACAAGCGGCGGCGATTTGGAAGCGGCTCGCCGTTTCGTGCGCATGTTCATAATCCCGGGGATGACCCACTGCGGCGATGGCCGAGCCTTCGACGACTTTGATCCTTTGGCCGCCATCGAGGGCTGGATAAACCAAGACAAGGCTCCAGATTCTCTCGCGGCTGGCAGCAAGGCATTCCCCGGCAAGCACCAGCCGATCTGCGCTTATCCCACTCAAGCTGCCTATGGCGGTAAGGGAAATCCCGATGAGATCGCGAGCTATTCGTGTCGGGGATAAGAGACCTCGTCATTTGTTCGCTTCAATCTGCGCGCATTCCCGGAACAGGTCTCCCGGACCAAGGATCGGTTGGAAAAGCTAAACCCGGAATTTGTGGGCCGTGCCATAACGCAGTTGATGATCATGCCTGACTACGAAGCGTCGGCCGCCGATAGTCTGGACACAGCGCTCGCTGTGCTCGATGAGGTAATTGTTATCGCCTGAGATCTGACCGCCTCATCCCAGCGGACAAAACGGGGGCATCAGAGCCCGGACGCCTTGGTGAGATTTACGCGGAAACGATCGCGCCGGCGCTGGTAGCGGCGGGTCATCTCCGCGGAGGCATGGCCGAGCTGTTTTTGCACATCGCGTTCGTCGACCTCGGCCGACGAGGCGAGGCCGGCGCGCAGTGAGTGGCCGGCGAATTTCTTGGCCCGTTCGCCCTCCGACAGATCGCCGCGCACGCCGGCGGCGAGCGCCGTGCGCTTGACTAGGCGTGCGACCTCCTGGTCGTTCAAGCGATCGGCACCGACGGCTCTGCCTTGACCAGCAACGCGCCGAAACAGCGGTCCGTGCGCAATGCGCGCCAGTCTTAGCCAGGTCTGCAGAGCGACCACAGGGCAGGTGGCGTCGGAGGAGCCGCGGCCGATTTCGACCTCGCGCCAGCCGGTTTTGCCGCGCAATGTGACAAGCAGACCCTTATCGGCAAAAATCTCGACCCAGCCGCGCCCGTCCTCGGTCTGATCCCTGCCGACGTCGAGGCCGACGATTTCGGATCGGCGAAGGCCGCCGGCGAAACCCAAAAGCAGCATGGCGCGGTCGCGCAGACCACGCAGCGTGCCGCGGTCGAGGGTCTCGAACATGCGATCAGATCCTCGGGCAGGATCGCTTCCTTCTGCCGGGGAGGGGAGGCGTGGGTGTTGCGAATGCCAGCCATGACCGTGGCGATATGCCGGTCCTTGCGGTCGAGCGGCTGACCGCGCTGGGCGAAATTCCAGGAGAGCGACGAAAGCCGGCGCTCGATGGTTGAAACGGTGTTGGGCCTTTTGTCGCCAGTGGCCGTACCTGACGCGCAGGCGGCGATATAGAGCCCGACGACCTCAGGATCGGGCGGGAACATCTCGATGCCTTGGCGCCGGCACCAGCTCGAAAAATGCTTCCAGTCGGCTGCGTAGGCGCGGCGCGTGTTGGCCGAACTCGCCGCCTCGATATAATCGCGCGCGCGGCCGGCGAGCGCCTCAAGCTGCGCAGGCAGGCTGGGATTGGCAATGGCTGGAAGGGGAGGGGACGAGGCTAGGTCGGCATCGCCCATCTGCATGACGATATCGATGATGTCGGGCAAAGCCGCGGCGCTTTGTGTGTGAAGCTTGTCCGAAATTCGTAGCATATTTCGGACATCTTGACCGTCACTTCGTCCGAAATCGGACCACAGATTTCGGACAAAGCCCCAGCATCAACCCGCCAATATCTCGATCTGCCGTCGCCGCTGCAAACGTCGCCTGTGAGAGGCGAGCCGCCTCTAAACTGGTCGTATATCCCGATTAATAATAAGAATGTAGTCAACTTCCATATTTTAGAGGGCACGCATGCTGCCACTCAACCGGCCTGATCACCACACAAAGTGAGGAAGAACCTGGTTAGGTGCAAAGCGACAATTGCCTCGACAGCGGGTCCCGGAAGGTTTATGCTGCTCAATCTTACCGCAATCCGAAATGGCGATTGAGTACCTTCACGAGTGAAGGGATTCCCGCGGTCTTAGAGATGAGTTGTCGAATGGCGCGAAGTCGCACAGAATCGCGAAGTCGCACAGAATCGTGTGTTTGATACCGATCAGGATCGCGAGCTATTTCAGGCGCAGAGAGGTCTTGCGCCCGATGCACGAGTTGCTCCCGGTCCAACGGAAGTGAATGGGGTGGAAGTGCTTTGTCGACCAAATTGTTGACGGAACGTCCGGCGCCCATTGTTGCTACATGTCTGGATTCTTGGGGCGTTTTGGATGATGCAATCCACCATCTCACTCCAAAGGGCAGTGGAATCTGGAACAATGTCGCTTTTGTACGCAGGACATCCTTCGCGCCCGATTGGCATATTGTCTTTAACTCTGCTTCTATTTTTGGGCTCCCTGTTGATATCGAGGCGAGTCCAAACAGGACAATTTTTGCAATCGGCGAACCGCCGACGAAAGCTCATCGCGCATTTCATGAAGGGCAGGGGAAAAATACCATCGTCCTGACGTCTGACGCAGAGCTGGCTGCTCGGCAGAATGCAGAGCGCCGATTCGTTTTGTCTCCACCTATCACTCGGTCTTGGTCTGTAACAAAGACATATGACCAACTTCTGGTCAGCGAAGTCGTGGACAAGCCGCTTCGGCTCTCATGGATTACCAGTAACATCGCCCTGCTTAAAGGGCATCGATATCGGCTGGCGTTTCTGGAACGGCTGAGAGAGGAGCTCGATTTTGACCTGTTCGGCCGAGGTTTTCGGCTGATTGGAGATAAATGGGACGCACTCGCACCGTACCGTTACAGTATAGCTTTCGAGAATACTCGTGCTGATTACTATTTTACAGAGAAGCTTATGGACTGCTTCGTTGCTGAAACAATGCCGATCTATTACGGCAGCCCGGCAATCACGAGGTTCTTCCCTTCCGACTCAATGGTTCTGATTGACCCAGAGGACAAGAACGTAATCCAAAAAATTCAAGAAATCATCGACTCGGACCTCTGGAAGGAGCGTCGCGGCGCAATACAAGAGGCGAAGCGGTTGGTTCTTGAGAAATACAATACGTTTGCTTATCTCGCGGGCTTCATCGAAAGCGTTCACGATAAACCCTTACCGCCGGAAGTTATACACATCGGTTCGCCTGCGGTCGATTTTGGGAGAGACGAATGAAGTACTCCAACGCTCGCTTCGCGTGCCCGGCGGTTGGTGGTCTGGCGAGATCGGTACGGAGCGCTCGGCGGAGAATGCCTACCTGCGCAGACGGGCCGGCACGGGCGCACGAGGTCATGCGCCCCGGCTGCCGCTGATCAGACGAACTGGGGAAGGCCAGGAACGGAATTGAGGACCTCGTCCACGAGTTCGTCGCCGGCATGTTCCTTGGCGAAGGCGATCGTCTCGTTGGCGATGGCGGCGATCTTTAGAATGCTGAGACCCTCACTCATCAATTGCTGGCCGAGCCCCATGAGGCCGCCTCCGCCCTCTGGGTCGTTGCCATGATACTTCGCCACTAATTCCGAAGCTCCGGGAATGGCCGCGATCATGCGCGCAACGGGACCGTCGGCCGCGTGGCGTTGCAGGAAACCCAGCATTAACCCAACGGCCTTCTCTGCGAGAGCCGGGCCGATGCCGGCACCAGTGGCGATGCGCGATAAGAATTCTTCCATGGCAGGGTTCGTCTCTCTTTAATGAGGTTTACACGGGGCCGGTCCGGCGCCCAAAGCGCCCTTGGCCGAAGCACAATTGAACTCCACAAAAATAGGCCGGCGGAAGTGCTATTGCAACTGCGCGTAAAACCGCCTCTGTCAACGCAAGCTGCGTCGGACGTGCGTATTTCGCAAAAACGGGACAGTCGTTCCGCTAAATCGCGGACAGCAGTTTCACTAATTCGCGGACAGCAGGATGGAGTCGGCGCTCGGTTGCCTGGTTGAAGTCATTTGCGATTGATTTCGCCGTTTTCGGCGCCGGTCAAGGGCGGCGGTGTTTTTTGCTTTCTCATGCTGTCGCCTTCGAGGGTGATGCGATGGGCGTTGTGGATGATCCGGTCGAGAATGGCGTCGGCTATTGTCGGCTCCGCGAATGCTTCATGATGCACCTTTCCTTGATCGCCTGGTCCGTTGCAGTCGGCGTTGAAGTTGATCGATCTGGTCGCTGGAAAGGTTTCCGCTTGGCCGCGGGCGTCACCATTTCTTTCCCACAAGATCCTTCAACGCGGCATTGTCGAGCATGGCGTCGGCCAGAAGCCGCTTCAGCCGCGTGTTCTCGTCCTCCAGAGCCTTCAGTCGCCGAGCCTCGCAGACATCCATCCCGCCGAAGCGGGCCTTCCAGTTGTAAATCGAGGCGTCGCTGACCCCGTGCTTGCGGCACAGATCGGCAACCGATACCCCGGCCTCATGTTCCTTCAAAATTCCGATGATCTGCTTCTTCAGAGAAGCGGCTACGTTTCATGTCCTGGTCCTCTCGATGGGCCAGAACGAACTTCAAACCGGATTAGATAAGAGGGGCAAGGTCAAGGTCGATGACTCAACTGTTGTGTGGGGAGAGCTCTTACTTCTCATTCGCTCCAAATGCGGACGCGGCGCACGAGCTCGGAAGTTGAGATCCCGTAGCGATCGTGAAGCGTCGGCAGCGCGCCAGCGTCGAGGAACTCGTCGGGCAGGGCGATCTGGCGAAAGACTGGGGTCACTCTCTCGCGCATCAGCAGCGCGGCAACGCCTTCGCCAAGGCCACCAATGATGGTGTGGTTCTCCGCCGCCACCACCAGCCGTCCCGAACGGCGCGCGGCAGCGAGTATCGCCTCCGTATCCAGAGGTTTGATCGTCGGAACGTGCAGAACGGCGCAGCCGATCCTGTCGGCTTCAAGCGCCTTCGCGGCCTCCAGCGCGCGCATGGTCATCAGGCCGCTGGAAATGAACAATACGTCCGCGCCCTCGCGCAGCATTCGCGCCTTGCCGATTTCAAATGTATAGTCGTCTTCGTCGAGCACGACAGGAACCTTACCGCGCGAAAGCCGCATGTAGACCGGCCCGTTGTAGTCCGCGATCGCCTCCGTGGCCTGTTCGATGTCGAGCGCGTCGCAAGGGTCGATGATCGTCAGGTTCGGCATCCCGCGGAAGATCGCGATGTCCTCCGTCGCCTGGTGGCTGGGGCCGTAGCCGGTCGTCAGCCCCGGTAAGGCGCAGACGATCTTCACATTGAGTTTCTCCTCGGCGATCGCCATGCAGATGAAATCGTAGGCACGTCGCGATGCGAAGACGGCGTAGGTGGTGGCGAAGGGCGTAAAACCCTCCCGCGCCAAGCCGGCGGCGGCGCTCATCAGCACCTGCTCCGCCATGCCCATCTGATAGAAGCGGTCCGGATGCTCCTGTGCGAAGACATGGAGATCGGTGTATTTCGCGAGGTCCGCCGTCAGGCCAACTATCCCGGGCCGCTGGTGCGCCAGTCTGGCCAGTGTGTGCCCGAACGGCGCATTGCGTGTCGGTACGCCATCGGGCGCGATCGACGCGATCATCGCCGATGTGGTCTTGCGCTCACCGGCATTGGCGGCGTGGCGCGGCGCGAACTTTGACAACCTCAACGCGGACGTCCCTTTTCCAAAGCTTCGAGCGCTAACGTCCATTCGTGCGGTTCGACGCGGATGAAATGCGTGATGTCGCGGGTTTCCAGGAATGGCACACCCTTGGCCATGCGCGTATCGCAAACGATCACACGCGGACGAGGTTCCTTCAGGCCGCGCGCCATGTCGAAGGCCTTGCGGACCGCCTCGATGTCGTTGCCGTCGACGCGCTGCGCATGCCAGCCGAACGCCTCGAACTTGTCGGTCACCGGTTCGGAGGAGAGCATGGCCGTCGACGGACCATCGGCCTGCTGATTGTTGAAGTCGACAATGGCAATGAGATTGTCGAGCTTGTGGTGGGCGGCCGACATCGCGGCTTCCCAGGTCGAGCCCTCACCGAGCTCGCCGTCGGACAAAAGATTGTAGACGAAACTGTCGCTTCGCTTGCGCGTCAGCCCCATGCACATGCCAACGGCAATGCCAAGGCCGTGACCGAGCGAGCCGCCGGTGATCTCCATGCCGGGCGTGTATGGCGCCATGCCGGACATCGGCATACGGCTTTCATCGCTGCCATAGGTTTCGAGCTCTTCCTCCGGCAGCACGCCCGCTTCGATCAGAGCCGCGTAGAGCGCGATCGCATAGTGTCCGATCGACAGCAGGAAGCGGTCGCGTCCCTCCCACAACGTGTCCTCCGGCCGGTAACGAAGCGCATGGAAATAGGCGACGGCAAGCACGTCGGCGACACCCAGCGCCTGTCCGACATAACCTTGGCCCTGGACTTGACCCATCCGCACGGCGTGTCGGCGGATACGATAGGCTCGTTCGGCCAGGCTGACATTGCTGCCAGCGCGAGGCATCTCAAGCTCCGTTGTCCACTCAGCCATGGATTAGCATCCCACCGTTGACATCGATCACGGCGCCGGTGATGTAGCTGGCCAGATCGGAAGCCAGGAAGAGATAGGCGCCGGCTACGTCGCGCGCCTCGCCCAGCCGGCTGAGCGGGATTCCCTTGATGATGTCGGCGCGCATGGCGTTGGTCAGTTTGCCGCCGGTGATGTCGGTCTGGATCAGGCCCGGTGTGATGCAGTTGACGCGGATGCCTTCGGGACCGAATTCGCGCGCCATGGCCTTGGCAAGCCCCAGAACACCCGCCTTGGCAGCCGAATAGTGCGGGCCACCGAAGATGCCGCCGCCGCGCTGGGCCGAAACTGACGACATGCAGATGATCGAGCCGCCGCCATTTTCGCGCATGTTCGGGATGAATGCCTGGCTGAGATGGAGCACGCCGCGTAGGTTGACATCGAGGATGCGGTCCCAGTCAGCCGCGCTGATCTCCAGCGTCTTGACCGGCTGCGTGACGCCCGCATTGTTGCAGAGCACATCGATCCTGCCCAAGGTTTCTGTCACTTGCGCCGCCGCCCTCTTGCAGGCGTCGAGGTCCGCGACGTTGCACGCAAGGCCGATATGGTCGGGTCCAAGCGACGCAGCGGCGTCACGCGCTTGCCCGTCATCGAGGTCGAGTATTGCAACGCGAGCCCCGTGCTGTACCATCAGCGCTGCCGTGGAGCGGCCAATTCCCCGGGGGCCCGCGGCCCCCGAAATCACCACGGCCTTGCCCTTCAGCAACAAGTCGAACTCTCCTGCTATTTCTGTTTGCCGGTGATCTAAAGTCGGTAGAACCGGGCTGCGTTGTCATGGAACAGCGCGAGCCGCTCCTCGTGCGGGTGGGCGATCGTAATTTCCTTGAAGGCGTTCAAAATGGCGTCGAAGCTCGAGAACAGCTTGTCGACGGGGAAGTTCGTCGCGAACATCGAGCGGCCGACGCCGAAGGCTGCGATCGCCTCCTCGACATAAGGACGGATCGAGAACGTGGTCCAAGTCCAGTCGCCCATGCCGAGGCCCGAGATCCAGGCGACGTTCGGCGCTTGCGCTAACTGGTGCATGCCTTTTTTCCAGGCGCCAAAATGCTCGGCGCCGTCGACCTGCATGCCGGTGTGATTGAGAATGATCTGCACGTCGGGAAAGTCGCGCGCCAGTTCGAGGAACTCGCTCATCTGCGGATAGTAGAGCTGCGGGTCGAAGCTCAGCCCGCGCTTCGCCAGCTCCCGGAAGCCGCGCCGCCATTCGGGCGTACGACTGACCTCCGGCCGCGCCAGATAGGTCTTGGCGGGGTCGGGATGATAATTCATCGGCTGCCGCATGCCGCGGAAGTTCGGATATTCCATGTGGCGGTCGAGGAGGTCGCCGACGTCGGGTTGGGACAGGTCGGCATAGCCGACGATGCCATGCGGAAAGCCTCGCTTGTTGGCGATCTCCTGCAGCCAGCGCGTTTCCCCAACCGGATCGCCGGGATCGAGAAGCAGCACTTCGGCTCCGGTGGAAAGGGGACGAGCGATCTGGACGATCTGGCCTTCGTGGAGGGACAATTTGCGTGCCGGCATTATCGATGATCGCTTCGCCGATCGCTGGGTCGATCAGCTGGAGCGCTCCGAGCGCAGTTTCGCGCGTGCGGCGACGGCTGATCTGCCACCAGCCCGACCTCGCATGCACAATGCCGATGTTTTCCGCGACCGGACAGCTCGGGCAACAGCGCCAGCTCCTGATGCACCACCGCGATGATCGGGCTGTTGTGGTCGGCCTTCGACGAGGCGAAGCCAATCTCGCCGGCTTCGCGTGAGGTCAGCCCTGTGACGATGCGGATGAGAGTGCTTTTGCCGGCGCCGTTGCCGCCCAGGAGCGCGTGGATTTCGTCGGCCCGGACCTGAAAACTCACACCCCGCAGGACACGGGTTGCGTCATAACTCTTCTCGATATTGGCAGCTTCGATCAGGGGCTTCCTGGTCAATACCTGTCCAACTCCCGGCACGTTGCCGGCGCTACCCAAGCTTTGGGTTGAACTCGGCTCCATCCTGTATCTCCTTCCGGGACCACTGTGCGACCGATTGACATTCGGCTCAATTTTCGTTTCTTAACATTCTGTGTAGCTGAGCTTAACTGACGAGGACGAGGTCAGACATCAAGTTCAATTCGATGACGCATTTCGAGGCAGTCGCGCGGCTCGGCGGCGTGGCAAAGGCCGCTCAGGAATTGCAGGTGACACCTTCGGCGGTTAGCCAGCAGCTGCGGCTGCTCGAACACCAACTCGGGGTGCGGCTTTTTCAGCGCGAAAAGCGCCATCTCTCGCTCACGATCGACGGTGAGCGGCTCTTCCAGACCACGACCCAGGCTTTCGAATCCATACGCGAGGTGCGTAATGCCATTGTGCGGCAGCGCGAAAGCTTCCAGCTTAGCCTGCGCGTCAGTCCTTCCTTCGGCGAGAAATGGCTGGCGCCGCGGTTGGCCGAGTTCAGCAAGGGCTATCCGAGCTGGAATTTGCGCGTCGACGCCACGCCCAATTTCTCGGATTTCGAAACGGAGGTCATCGATCTCGATCTTCGTTATGGCGACGGCGGCTGGGCCGGCCTTTATTCGGATTGCGTCGTCAACGATCTGATCCTGCCGATGTGCTCGCCTTCCTATCTTGCCGAACTGCGCGCGATCTCACCGGATCCGCACGAGCAGCTTCGCCATGCGCGGTTGATCGACAGTGTGAAGGCCTATTTCCGGTGGGATTATTGGCTGCCGTGCAACGGTATCCAGGGCGCCCGCATGACGTATCCCTATCGTTTCGACCGTTCGTCAATGTCGGTTCAACTGGCGAAGGACGGTGCAGGTGTGGTCCTGGAAAGCACATCCATCGCATTCGAGGACCTGGTGTCGGGTTCTCTGGTTCCGGTCTCGATAGAGTTCGAGGTCATCGAGTTTCCGGGATACTGGCTGGTCTGTCCTTCGCGGCATATGAACCGGCGCGCGGTTCGCCTGTTTTCGGACTGGGTGTCACGCGTGGGTAAGCGCGACACCGATCTGGCTAGCCGGTTTCTGGCGGATAAGCAACTGCGCATATCGTTCGAACGACGGCCTCATTTCGGGGCACGGGATGACAAAGCGGCGCCAATGGCGTGAACAGTTCGGCGTTCAAGACATGGCAAGACGAAGATTGACAGCACGTTGCGGTTGAGGAGCTGGCAAAACGCAGGCTGTGTGCAAGCGAATGGGTTGGCCCCGCTTTTCATTTTCCGCGTAGCCTGTGCCTGCGGCTGCCCGCGCCACAAGGCGTTGGTGCACAAATGTGGCATTAGGCACAATCAGCTCTTTGATGCCGCCTGCTATGTCGGCCTTGCCGGGCTGCGAACGGACTCCGGGCGTGCGCACGCCGTCATGCGGTTGAGAACGGCGCAGCCGATGGCGACCTCGGTCTGCTGAGCCGAAAAGGAGCGGGCTCGCAGGCGACGTCCGATCAGCCCCTTGTAGCGCCCGACGGCGGTCTCGATCAGGGCGCGCTTGCCATAGCCGGTGGACGCCTGCCAATTCAGCCTTCCATCATTGGCGATCGCCGTGATGTGACCGTCCCTTTGACCGGGTGGTCCGGTGTCATCACTCTCCACGGCCGTTGAACGTGGCGGGATGACTATCCTTGCGGTGACGCTGTGTTGCAGCACCGCGCAGTAGGTGGGACCGCTATCATATGCTCCGTCGGCCGTGAATTGGTCGATCTCTGCATCGATCCGGTCGAGCAGCGGCTTCACCTGCGAGGGATCGTCGCCGTCCTGGTCGGTCAGACAATGGGCGATGATCTCGCCGCTGTCGGCATTGAGAACCAAATGCAGCTTGCGCCAGGTCCGGCGTGATCTGGCACCGTGCTTGTCTTCCAGCCATTGGCCGGCGCCGTAGACTTTCAAATCCGGTGCTATCGATCAGCACATGCAGCGGACCGTCCTCGGGATGCCGCTGCCGCTTGGCCGATGGTTCCCATATCTGCGCCCGGCGGCTTAGCGTCGTGTGATCGGGAACCGGTAGATCAAGCCCCATCAGATCGAGCAGCGAGGTCGCCAATCCCTCGCTCTGGCGCAGACGAAGCCCGAAGACGCATCCCAGTGTCAAGACCGCCTCGATGGCGAGATCGGAATAGCGGGGCTGGCCGCTGCGGGTCGTTCTTCGCGGCGCATGCCACCTGGCCAAGGCTTCTTCTGTCAACCACAGCGTCAGACTGCCGCGCCGCCGAAGGCCCGCCTCGTATTCCGGCCAGTTTGTCACCTTGAATTTCATCTTCGCGACTCGGTGACGGCGGCTGGCATTGACGGCAGGGGCGGCGCACCATGGTCACGGCCGATACCCCCGCCATGTGGCTCGTGCTGGAAGCCCTCGGCCCAATGTCAGCTAAACAGATGACGGCCACCGGAGAGCATCTGATGGGACTTATCCCAGCGTTGTGCCCGGGGTGCGCGAATCGAAACCGCGCGGATCGACGAGTCCACTACATCTCGTGTCCCTTAGGGCATGGCCCCACCTTCCGGAAAAACACCCCACTCAGCCCTGTCCGGATCTGGCGCTCCTTGCTCGCTCCGCTGGCCTACACAGTTGATTGCGAACGACCCAGAACGGCTCTCGAAAACGAGCGTCGAACGAAATCAGATCACCGTTTGTTCTCCCTTAGCGTTGTTTGGCGTACTTTTATCGCGATGCCCTCTTGTGGGCCGTGCCATAACGCAGTTGATGATCATGCCTGACTACGAAGCGTCGGCCGCCGATAGTCTGGATACAGCGCTCGCTGTGCTCGATGAGGTATTGTTATCGCCTGAGATCTGACCGCCTCATCCCAGCGGACAAAACGGGGCAGGGAGGGGGGCTTTTCAGAGCCCGGACGCCTTGGTGAGATTGACGCGGAAACGATCGCGCCGGCGCTGATACTTTCGCGTCATCTCGGCCGAGGCGTGACCGAGCTGCTTTTGCACATAGCGTTCGTCGACCTCGGCCGAGGACGCGAGGCCGGCGCGCAGCGAATGGCCAGCAAACTTTTGACCGCGTTCGCCCTCCGACAGATCGCCACGCACGCCGGCTGCGAGCGCCGTGCGCTTGACCAGGCGTGCGACCTCCTGGTCGTTAAGCCGATCGGCGCCGACTCTTTTGTCTTGCCCTATTACCCTTCGGAACAAAGGGCCATGGCCGATCCGCGCCAGCTTCAGCCAGGTTTGCAGCGCGACCACCGGGCAGGTGGCGTCGGAGGAGCCGCGGCCGACCTCGACCTCGCGCCAACCGGTTTTGCCGCGCAGGGTCACCAGCACGCCCTTGTCAGGAAAAAACTCAATCCAGCCAGAAGAATCCTCGGTCTGGTCGCGACCAATGTCGAGGCCGACGATTTCGGATCGGCGAAGGCCGCCGGCGAAACCCAAAAGCAGCATGGCGCGGTCGCGCAGACCACGCAGCGTGCCGCGGTCGAGGGTCTCGAGCATGGCGATCAGATCCTCGGGCAGGATCGCTTCCTTCTGCCGGGGAGGGGAGGCGTGGGTGTTGCGAACGCCAGCCATCACCGTGGCGATATGCCGGTCCTTGCGGTCCAGCGGCTGGCCGCGCTGGGCAAAATTCCACGAGAGCGACGAAAGCGGGCGCTCGATGGTTGAAACGGTGTTGGGCCTTTTGTCGTCTCACCGAGTACATCGTTCGCCGAAAGGTCGTGCTCGATTTCATCGAGATCCTGCTGGAGAAGGTCCGCGACGATACGCGTGACAGCAGCTATCAGCGCGAAGACATTTTGCACTCGTTCATCTGTCCTCTGCGGGTCAACACCCTAGCCGATGGCGCCAGAAAGGTAGTGCCGGCGGCGTCGCACGACCTCTGGATCATCGATGAGCGATTGACCTTCGCCCAGTATTTCAGCTCGGATGAGGAATTCCAGAATCTCTCTGATGCAGTCGCCAGCGACGAGCGGCCGGATGTTCTGATTTTCGATCACGTACACGGCCTGCGCCAGACCGAGGATCCCTCGCGCGTGCTGCTCGTTGAGTTCAAGCGCCCGGGACGAACCAGCTATGCCGCGGACGAGAACCCCCAGCATCAGGTCGAGCGCTATGTGCGCCGGCTGCTTGAAGGGGGGAAGCTTGACGTCAAGGGGCGCCCCATAAAGCTGAAGGAGGACACGGTTTTCTATTGCTTCATAGTTGCCGACATCGTGGGCAAAATGGACGACTGGACCTATTCGTGGGACCGCACTGCCGACGGGAGAGGGCGCTACTACCAGCCCCGTTCGGGTTTTAAAGGGTCGATCGAGCTCATCGGGTGGGACACACTCCTCAGTGACGCCAGAGAGCGGAATCAGGCATTCTTCGATCGCGCCGGCATTTCTGGAAAGAGCTTCTTTGTGGAAACGCAGGAAACATCCCATCAGCGTCTTCGGGCCGAGGACGAACACGCTGCAAACGCGATCTCACTAGCTGACGCGGCAACGGTTTGATCGTCGTCTCTCCACCGTGCTGCCAGATAGCTCGAGTCCGATGAACGCTGCGGGATTTTGTGTTTGAGGGGAGACAAGATGGGCTTGATGAATCTCAGTGACCGCGAGAAACAGGCTATTGGAGCCATCGACAGCGGGGCGCTTCACGACCTGGTTGACCAGGCCATCAGGTCAGAGCAACTCGGAAAACTCAGCAATCTACCGCTCTACAACTGCGGAGAATACGTGGCCACCAAGCTCCGATACTTCGATCAAGCGCTTGCGGCATACAGGATCGCGAAATCTGCGAAGAAGCGGGAAGGAATTCTACATTCTATTCGTAAAGCCGGCAGTGATCTGACTTTTGCATTCGGTCAGATGAAGCAGCGCTTGGAGGTCGAGGAACGCGAAAGCCAGTTGTTCTTCATCTACGATCCGACGATTGCTCCGTTTCGTCTGACCCAGGACATGCAGGTTCGTGTCAGCTACAAGTGGCGCCGAACGATCGAGGATGAGTGGACTTCCGGTTCCATCATCTTCAAACACAAGGTCCAGCCCCGTTTCGACTATCATACGATCGCTCAGCCCAAGTCTAAGGGCAAGCCGAGCGCCAGGGAAGCTTGCGGAGGACCGCGAGACCGATCTGCTACGCGAATGGGAGCACCTCGAGCAGCTGGCTCATTGGTCAGTGCGCGACTATTTTGGGGCGGGTCATGACAGGGGGGGTATCCCCGGTGAGTTTGAGGTCAGGCTCGGTGACGGTGACCACCTGAACAATTTCAGCGCTGATTTCTGGGGGGGCAAAGCCAACACTTGAAGCTTAGTCAGCTCTCCATGGCCTTTTCTGCCGCAAATTTGCCAGCTCTCCACGTGTTGTGGACGAGCCAGTCTTCGGCAAGAAAGAACTCTCCACCCAGCACCTCAGCCCCCTCGGTCACGAGGCGCCGCTTCATTGCATCCTCGCCTACGATCGCCGTCTTGGCGTTAGAATACGGTGCGGCATCTGGGACGGGATGAGGGTACTTTATCACCCACTTGAATTGCCCCTGTGGGTATGCACTTTGGATCTGGTCGCGACGGGCCGCGGGGCTGCGGGAGAAACCGACCTTAATGATGGCGCGGCCATCAACGTCGGCGGGTGAACGCCCGAGATAGGCCGATGTATCGCCGCTGAGCTCCAATATGTAGAGATGCTTGGGGCCATCGGTTTCGCCAACCCAGTACGGTTCGGTCGCGGGTGGGATCGCGCGACTTGGCGACAAAGCGGACTCGAGCGTCTGGATTGTGCCGTTGACGCGGCTCCCTTGGCCATAGACGGGCACCTCATAGACATCGAGTTGCATGAGATGCTCGGCTTCAACTGGGTCAACCTGGACACCACTAGATCCGATGTATTCGGCGTGCGCGCTCGCATACGCGGCTGGAAACAACTGCTCGACAGGTTTCCACTCCTCCTGGACGACCCGCCATGCGCGGGTTGCCTGCACGGCGAACAGCCATTTGCCTCTCGAGGCAGGGTCCATTTCCTTCTCGGCCCAGCGGTCGCCGGCGATGAACTGACTGGCATGGCCGGCGTTGTGGGAAACCTCGAGGAGGCCCACGACCTTGCCCCGCATCTCCTCGGGCCCCTTGCCCTTGGTAACGTAGATCGCCACCAATGCATTGGGAGTGGATAATCTCAGATAGCGGTTGCGCTTGGCCTCGTCGGCAAAGCCGATGCAGCCCCAACTCGCGGGGTCAAACCCCCAAAAAGAGGTCAGCCAAATATCACGGCCGCTCGGAAGTCTGTCGACGTCAGGAGCCAGGTCTGGAATCGATCGCCAGTCGAAGGCGAAGACCTCACGTTGTGCGGCATCGATGTCGATATCGCCCAAGGCTCCGCGGATATACGCCATGGCGTCAGGCTCCGGATGCCTCTCGCCGCGCTTGACTAGAATCGTCGTGAGCGGCGGCAGTCCGCGATCATGCAAAGCGTGCAGGACGACCTCCAGATTCTTGCCCAGACCGCGACCTGTCGGATGGTTCCAACCGACGGCGTCCCCCACCTGCTGATATGTCGCACGCGTTTGCCGCACCGCTTTTTCCGCAAGGAAGCGTGCAATTTCGGCTTGCATAGAATCCATCGATCCCCCAATCGATCACTATGGTAAGTGTGCTTCAGGTGCCTACGTCCCGAAGGCCAGCGGCTACTAAGCCTTGCTTATGCGTTCAACGCAATCTATATTCTGTTGAACACAGGAGGTTCCGATGGCCGCGCAAACACGGACCGCTTCAGAAAGCGAAGCAAAGGTCGCATCGACCCGCAATAAGCTTGTACTCGAGCAAGCGAAAGCCGCCGGACTGCTCGGCGCGGCGAAGAATACCCGTCTTTCGGGGCGAGTGCCTTCGGAGTTGATCGAGGCGGCCAAGAAGCGCGCTCATGTCACCTCGGACACGGAGCTGTTGGAATTGGCGCTGTCGCGCCTGGCTCTCGAAGATGACTTTGGCGCCGGCTTGGTCGGACGCAAGGGCAGCATCCCGGCGGACATAGATCTTGGGTTTTGATCTTTCCGAGGCCCTCCGATCGCTCAAGCCGCAAAAGTACACCGGAACGCTGGAGCGTAGGGCCGATGATGATCTCCCATGGGTTGCAAACGAACCCGCGATCGGGGGACCAGTGTTTCTGGATACGTGCGTCTATCTGGATGTCCTGCAAGGACGAGCACCGGTTGAAGTCGATACGCTGCTTACCTATCGCCGATGCCACCATTCCGCGGTCTGCCTTTCTGAGCTGACCCACGCCTTTGGCCGGCTCGACCCAAAGCATGCCTCCACAAAAGCTGTCCTCGAGACAATCAAAGCCACGGTGGAGGACATTCCGGACCACCGTCTTCATGACCCGGATGCAGCGATGTGGGGACAGGCCGGTGTGTTGGCTGGCTTGCTCTGCCGGCTGAGCAATCTGCCCAAGGGGGAGGGGCACGAGCGCCGCTTCGTAAATGACGCCCTCGTATTCCTGCAGGCGCGTCAGTTGGGGGCGGGCGTGCTGACCGGCAACGTCCGCGATTTTGATTTCCTTACCCAGATTCTGCCGACCGGACGGATCATTCTCTATCGAGCTCCGCCGGGACCGCAGACATCATGAACGTCACGGTCGGCCCTCCTGTCGATATTCTCCACGAACTGGAACAGCTGGGTCGGGCGCCGGCGACTGACGTTAATCACCTGCAGAACACTCCGGCGTTTCTGCGTTTTGCGGAGTTATGTCAAACTCGATACCCCCAGATTAGATCTGGCTCCATGCTGCGACTTTCGCTTGCCTCAGCATTGCGGCAGCTCGGCTTGGCCTGTCTCGTCGGTGGCCAGGGTTCTGGGTTGGCAGCGAGTGCGGCCGAAATATCGGATGGCCTCGACAAAGCCATCCGGAGCACGGCATCGAGGCGACTGCACCTGTGCCCGCTCGATCTGGCATCGCGCCTTCCGACGATCTCCTTCGGTCCAAATCAGGTGCGGTGCTTTTCGGCGACGGAGCTTGAGGAGCTTTTCGACGTTTTGCGTCTTCATCGGGCGAACCAGAACTGGTCGTTCGATAGCAAACGCTTCTCCGAGTTCAATTGGCTCGTCGTCGACGAGAAGGTTTCCCACGACGACATGGGTCCCGACGGGAGAACACTGCCCGGCCTGTTCGTGAATCTTAGCCAGGATTTTGGACGAATCGAACCGCACAAAACTAGCCTCCCTTCATCTGTCGAAGCTGCGCTTTTTGGACTCCTCACAATCCCCTGGGAGCAGATCGCTGAATACAAGGACATGGAATGGCGTGGTTTTAGAGTTCCTTGGGTCTACACCGTCGACTCTGACGTGTTTGCTCGTCGGGTTCCGCCACCTTCTCCAGACAGCCTGAGCTGGGAGCCTGCATGGCAGTTCGATGTCAATGGCGACGAGCATGAATATGAAGCGCCGGTCGCCTATCCGCTAAATGATGACAGCGACAGCGCAATTACCTGGCTGACCGACGACGCGTGGAGTGACATTGTAGCGGCGCGCCGGACGACGTTGTTCGACCGTCCTGTTGCGCACTTCTTTGTCCGTGGATTTCAATCAGAAGCCATCGACGAGTTTCTTGCCCATATTTCAACGATCGAGGCGGCGCTCGGCTTGCCTTTGGACCATGACCCACGCGCCCGAAAAAAGATCGAAGGAAAGAATCCCGGCGCGACGCGCCGGGCCACGCTTCGCATTTCCGGACTGCTCAACGATGGTTCGTTTGGGAACGCCTATTCCAAGCTTTTCGGGCTTAGGAGCGATTTCCTACACGGGAGGCCGATGGCGGACATATCCGGGAACGATAGACGAAGTGCCAGAGAACTCGCTCGCAAGGTGGTGTGCGGGCTTATTGGCGCCGTATCGTCGGATCCGATGGTGAACCGCGAACAACTCCTTGATGGCTTCCTGGATAGGGGGAGCCAGCTAAGCCAGCACGGCGGACCGCCCGCAAGTGAGGCTGCCCATGGCCATTAGCGTCTTGCCCCCGAGCCGCCAGGGCGTGCAGAGTTTTGCAACAAAGTTCGCGCTGCAGCAGGACAGATGGAACGATTTTTCCTTCATGACGCTGTATCACCTCTACTATCAGGTCGAGGGAAGCCCTCCTACTTTGATCGGGCCGGTCAAGATTCTACGGCGAGGCCAAACCACGCAAGACGGCATCCTGATCACCGAACCATTCGACCGCCTTCCGCCTGACTTCGGCTCTGTTGGCAGCTCACTCGACTATTACCAGCGGCTCAATGAGATTGCTGGGGAGGACCGAGATGAGATTCTGGGCTCGTTGAACGACGTCGTTGCCAACTCGCAACTAGAGCCGCTATTCAGCCAGGAGGAAGGCTGGCGAATATCTCTGTTCCGCGACAATCCGGAACCCGAGGGCTTCCTTTCCGATGCTAGACAGATTCACTCTCGCAATGCCAGCGAGGTTCCAGACCTCCATCTGTCGTTCACATTCCATCCGGCCGGATGGGCGGCGCCGATCCAGCTCTATTTCGATGCGCCGAGCCCACTGTTTTATTTCGGCCCGACACGCGAACTTGGCCCCAGCAAGCGCAAGGTCTTGCTCCCACGGCGAGTGATGGTGCTGATTGGACGCAACGGATCGGGCAAGAGCACCTTCCTATCGCGCATCGCACGGGTCGCGTTTGCGTCGCCATCGGACAGAACGTGGCCTCAGTTGACCGCCGTCGGCGTGTTCGATCCACCGTCAATTGGCTTCATGCGCATTATCGCGGTTTCGTACAGCGCGTTCGAGAACTTCTCCGTGCCCGGGTTGTATGAGACTGAGCTCGAGCAGATCGCATCGGACATGGAGAGGGGAGGCGGTCGCTACGTCTACGCCGGCCTTCGCGACGTCGTTGCCGAAGTGCGAGAGCAATTGTCATCCGCACGGGCCAAGCCGACGGACGTGGATGAAAGAACTGTCCTGGACATCGAGGATCGACGATCGAGTACGAAACTGAAGTCGCTCGAGCAGCTCGCTGACGAGTTTGTTCGCCTAATCGGGCAGATCGCGGAGCATGGAGATGATGCGCTGTTCGATGCTGCTCTTGCGCTGGTGCTCGCCGACGCCTCGTTTGCCGATGTTGCCGGGACGGATCGACAGGCTCTGCTTGGTGCCAATCCCCGTTCAAGCTTTCTCGGATGGAGCACAGGCCACAAAATCACGATGCATGCGATCGCCTCGCTGGTGGCACATACGACGAGAAAATCCCTCGTGCTCTTCGACGAGCCTGAGACACACCTTCATCCCCCGCTCATTGCAGCGGTCATGCACGCCTTGAGATTGGTACTGGAAGAAAAGAACGCGTTCGCAATCGTGGCAACGCATTCACCGGTGATCCTCCAGGAGACGTTGGCACTGCACGTGAGGGTCATAAGGCGGATCGGATCGGAATTTGAGGTCTTTATCCCGCCACGAGAGACATTCGGCGAGAACGTGGGAACCTTAACCCACGATACCTTCGGTCTGACTTCTGCCGCGACAGACTTTCATGGGATTCTTGATCTACTCATTCAGGCACACAATACAATCGAGGACGTGAACCAGCATTTTCGGCCGGGCCTTAGCGGGCAGGCGCTCGCATACGTGCTTGCGGGCCTCGCCCGGAAGGCTCGCCAGTGAGAACCCTGCCATGTCCTTCTCGCGAGGAGGCGCAAGCCTACCTCGTGCGCGCTATCGAGACCTACGTTCACGCCGGTATTGCGAAAGGCTATGCTGCGACCCAAGCTGAGATCGACAGCGTGATTGCCATCTACGACGCTTATGACGCGGGTTTGGGGGGCCCCGCGGAAATCCTAAAGGGCGGCGCGCTTCTTCAGCAGTTTCGCGACGCGATCTATAGCGGGTATGACTTCACCCAAGCGGGTGGCAAGTTAGCGTCGGTTCGAGCGTCGCTAATGGCAGGAATTGAGCTGTGCCCGATATGTGGAATTGCACCGCCGCGCCAACTGGATCACCATCTTCCGCGGTCAGATTACCATCCGTTGGCTGTTTATCCTCGCAATTTGGTGCCCCTTTGCCAAGAGTGTAATCAGTCGAAGAGCAAATCGGCTGCCCTAGAGCCTGCCCAGCAGTTCTTTCACCCCTATTTCGAAGCGGTTCCGGATACGTCATTCTTGCGAGCCGGCGTCACAATTGAAGGGGGCGGCCTGGTTGCTACGTTTGACATTGATCCAGCCGCTCCAATCGAAGCGCTAGTTAGCTCGCGCCTCTCATTTGTCTTGCAGCGCCTGAAACTCAACGAACGCTATGCGCGGGAGATCAATATCTATCTGACCAGTCAGGCGACCGCAGTTAGAATCCTGTTTGATAGTGCTGGCGCTGAGGGTGTCCGCAGCTATCTTCTTGCACAGGCAGATGTGGAGAGCCGAGAGTTTCACCTCAATCACTGGCGGCCCGTTCTGCTCCGAGCACTTGCAGCCCATGTCGGGTTCTGCGGTGGGGAATTTGCAGAGGTATTGCCAGCTTGATCCAAACAGTTCCCTTTTCGATCATGTCCGGCTTCCCGCGACGGCTGACCAGATCAGTTAGCTCACGTGCCACCCGGCGATCGGAGATCGAGCGAACACTTCGGCTTCTGACGGCCGCAACGGCGAGGTCGGAGCGTGGCGCTTCTCTACCGTCCGACTGGAACGACTTGGTGGTGTAAGATCAACGGGCGCAGTTCACCTCTCCTGTGATAGGTCTCTCGGCAATTGCTGTCATACGGCCGATTGGAAGATTGCTTCATCTCGCCCGGCGCATCCATGTCTAGGTCCGCGAGACGCGTTCCGATTGCAGCCGTGATCGCAGCGAATGCCGAAGCGAAGTTGCCATCAAATACGTATCCGAGCATACCGCCATGCTTGACGCGCTTGCCATACTGGCCCGTATGAATCGCATCATTCCCCGGGTGACTGCCAACCTTAAGCCTTAAGCCACACCTTCCCTCATAGGCACAGGAGCCGCCCCGGCACTTCTTGACGGGTGGCCCAGACAGGCCCCGGTGGCGGTAAGCGTCGAATTCCGATGCGCCCGTTTCTGGCCTCTGCAATGAGACCGCCAGGCAAGTTGGATGAGGGGCTGACAAGGCCTTTGGCCAAATAAGGCTGCCTAAGCGAAATTCTCCAATTCTATCAGCCCCAAGCTGAGCATCTCGTCGACGATCACCGAACTGATTTGGAGTTGAGTCACGTCTAGTTTGCGCAACCAGTCCCGCGCGTGCTGGACGCTCAAATCGGAGTTTGGGAAATGAGGCTCAAGCGCAGCGGCAGCGATCCGCGAAAGTCCAAGTTCCATGAAAGACCAACCAGACCTCGTACATACACCGAGCTCAAGCGCCAGTGAGAAGTCAAAGATTTCTTTGATCCGCGCTTCGAATCCGCAGTGCCGCAATGCCAAGGCCAGGACATCAATGTAGGCTTTTCCGAGTTGCACATACCGGAAGCGGATGACGTCCTCAATGAGGTCGAACTCCTTACGGATCACATCATTGATGTCGATCGGTTTCGGCCGACGTTTGCGTGACTTCGCATTCGATGCAATTTCATCCTCATAGGCCTTGATCTTTTTCGCAAGGGTTCGCTCTTCGCGCCGGATAGCGTCGGCAAGAAGAACGGGGTAGGGCGTGCCCTGCATCCATTTGACCGCGACGCCGGCGACCAATGCGGGGAACCTGCTGGCGGACAGATTCACCAGCCTCTGTGCACGCATGAAAATCGACTCATACGCTTTACGCGCCGGTAGATAGTCGTGCGGGTTGACTGGGATCAATCCGTCGATTTCGCCGGCTACGATCTTGCTGACCAATTCATTGAACAGGCGTTTCAACCCGAAAGGATCTACGGTCCAGTTTGTGGACAGCAGCGTCGCGGGCAGGCCGATCCCATCGCTCGCAGCTTGGGCCGCGACGACTAGGGCGTCGCGATCTTGTGCCGCGAACGAGGACAGGGATCGTGACGCAAAAAGAGCCACGTCGCCTCTGGCGGCTCTTGCTATGAGCAGGCCCGCAGCGGCGCGAACCTTCCCCGCCACCTCATCGCCAGGTACCATCCTTGGCAGTTCGCCGGCCAGAGCTTGTAGTATGGCGGATCCATGGTCGGCGGCGGCCTTTCCGAATGCAGGTTCGATCCGGTAGCCGACGAAGCTGTTCATCGGCTTATCCGGCCACTCGTCGTAGTCAACGAGAAAAACATTTCCAACGATGTCGGCCTTCATCCGACCTGCGCGTCCCGCAAAATTCCATAGAGCTGCCGGATCCAGCCGCGAGTTAGTCCCCCGCGTAGGCGTGTCGATGAAAACGTTGCGGGCGGGAAGGTTTACGCCTTGAAAAAGGGTCGTGGTACAAGCAAGGAATTTCAGCGCGCCGGACTTGAAGGCACTCTCAATAGACTCCCGCAGCAGCGTGGGCATCTTACCGTAGTGAAAGGCTACGCCACGCCGGACCAAGGCGGCGAGAGCATATCGGGGATGGATGTGCTTTTCAATGAACTGCGCCAAATCTTCGAGCACCTTATCGCCGCTATCTCGGCAATCTTGGTGTAGCTGTAGTGCGACTGTTTCGGCGTCCTTGGGTCCCGTCGCATACACCAGAGAACCGCCTGTGCGTCCGAGCTCCAGCGCGACCGCTGCGAGACGGCTGGCGGGGTGGTCAAACCCTCGATGGCTCTGAACCACGCCTAACGATGTCGAGCCAAGAGCGGTTAGGAGTCGCAGACTGAGGGTCCTCGGCTCGGCCGCCCGGCTCACGAGGATGCGGTTCTGTATGACGGACGGCAGAAGCGAAACAGATGCTTTCAGTCCCTTCAGGCCGATGGAATCGGCGACGGTTTCGAAACCTTCCGCACCCGGCGCCAACAGGACCAGACGAGTGTCAGCCCGTCGGGCAATTGCCTGTTCGAGGCATTCCTGCAGGATCATTCCCCGGGCGCCGTCCGAAAAATTCTGCGCCTCATCGACGATCACCAAGTCGAAATCTATAGTTGAGACCGCCAGCAGAACTTGCAATCTTTCCTGGGTCAGAACGAATATTTGACGCTCGGGGGCCGCAGGGTCGATCGTTGGCACCGTCGAAACGCGAATGCCGACTTCATCGTTTAGCCGGCGCTGGATCGAGGCATAGACTTCCGAGAGAAGCGCACGTGTGGGCGCGACATAGACCGCCCGGAAGATGGCGGACCGTTCTGCGGTCCTGCAAAGGTGCTCGATGACTAGAAAGGACTTACCGGCCGATGTCGGCGCGGAAATAGCCAGCGCCGTATCCTGGCCAAGCCGATCCCAAGCACGTTTCTGGAAATCGGTAAGGGCAATTCGCTCGCTGCCGACGTCGATGCCATTTACCTCGCGTGAGATCGCCGCCCGTAGGGCCTGCCGAATTGTGGCGACTGGCTCATGCCGGGCTTCCGCGTACGTTAGGGCGGGGAAATTGCCTAGATCGGTCAAAAGGCGAAGGCTGGCGTCCACTGGAATGTCGTCGCGACCGATAAGAAGGGCGCCCAACGAGATCGCCTGGGCAAGCGCCCGCAGGGTCTCGTCGTCGGTCTGGGCGAACACCCCGGCGCAGTACATCAGGCGTAGTACATCCTGCCGATCCATCCCGCCACGGCGCGACTCTATCGTGTGGGGAAGTGTGGCAAAGGCGGCTTCCGCCTGAAGACGGTCGAAGTCGGATCGGAAGGCCTGGTGGGTCTCAAGCCGACGGGAAAGGTCCAGGGCGAAGGTCATGCGTCGGTGCTCTCGACCGGCGCGACGACGTCGAGATCCTCCGCCGACCCGGGTGCGTTCTCCTCCTCATCTTCAGACGCGGCTGGAATATCTTCGTGAGGAGGCTCCACTCCCATCGCCCGGTAAAAGGCTTTGCGAAGCACATTGACGTCCGGAACCGCCACAAGGAACAAAAGGGTCTTCGCGGTGTCAGCTCCTGACGCCTTGATATGCTTATTCGCCGCGCTGCGATGCCGTTTGTGATCTGTTCGGTAGAGGCCCGCGAAATGCTCCTCGTGCGCGTCCACGGGACCATCGGAGACGGGCAATTTGGCATTGAACCGGCGTTCGGAATAGCAGATCACTCCGACAGAACGTTCGCGTCTCGGTAGATCGGGTTTGCCGACGATGTCGAAGAAATCGAGCGCCGCTTCTCGGGCCGCGCCCTCCAGAGAGTCCAAATGCCCAAGGTCCGATACTAACTCATATTCGCGAAGGTACTGTTTCCGGTTGGCGAGAAATCCCGCGGCGGATTTGGCATAGTCCTTAAGGCCGGCGTTGGCGCTCCCGGCGAGCTTCGATTCCAGGAAAAAGATTGTCAGGGCGTCGCCTTCAAAAGTTGCGTGGATCCCGTCTAGGCCGTGGACCGGCATATTAGCGGAGGTTTTGAGCGCCATCTTTGCCGCGACCTGTGCCGCTGAAAGATGATGCTGAACGACGCAATAGGCGAGCACCTCGCCCAGTTCGCTAGCGCGCGACGGGCTGGTGGCGTTGAAGGTGATGAAGACGTCCCGCACGGCCTGATGCACCCGGGCGATCAATGTGAAATCCTTCTCGATCGCCGCCGTGTACTCGAGCCGCCGCTTTCGCGGCAGGGCATAGTACATGCACTGGCCCCACAGAAACTCCGCAAGGGCATCGATCTGCGGCTCGTCTTCGTTGAAACGCACATGAAGTAGTGCAGTCCGTGGCCCGTCGCCCTCGCATGGCGCGTCGTGCGCGACGGCGCAGGCGACATGCGCGCCTAACTTCGATGGATTGAGGAGGCTAGAGATCGCCTTTTGGATGTTCATGCCGGTGTTGCTGTCCAGGAAATAACTTGCACGCAGTGATTCGGATTACAGAATTCTAAAGGAGCGCAACAATTATCGCACTTCTATTCGCGATATGCTTCCGACCTGAGGCCTGTATTCGCAGGAAATGCGAGCCCCAAACGGAGTTTAGACTGCTTCGGGGAGGGCCCGACTCGAAAAACCGTGCTAGATGAAAGAAGTTCGAAGTCGTCCAGTTTAGTCTAGATACATCAGTGCGGGAGCGTAAAACAAGGTGGGGAAAAACATTGTCGTCTGCTGCGACGGTACGGGCAACCAGATCGAGCGCAATCTCTCGAACGTTTTGAAACTGTTCCGCATCCTGAAGAAGAATGAGGAACAGCGCGTCTATTACGACGCTGGCGTAGGCACGATCGGCGCCAGCAACGCATGGGCCCGTTGGCGGCAAAACACCAAATCGGTGTTTGAACTGGCCACGGGATATGGGCTCGACGCTGAAATCGCGGGCGCCTACGCATTCATCTGCCGGCACTACGTCGAAGGGGACGCAATTTTCCTCTTTGGCTTCAGCCGCGGTGCCTACACAGTCCGCGCCGTTGGGGGCCTGATCCACATGATCGGCCTGCTGCAGCCGGATCAGCTTAACATCGTTCGATATGCTGTAAGCTCCTATAAGCAGGCCAGCGACGAGAACGACCTAAACGTCGCCTGGCACTTCTCCAAAGTCTCTGGAGCCCGAGACGCTCGTATCAAATTTCTTGGTGTCTGGGATACGGTTGCGTCGGTCATCGTGCCGCGAAGGGACCGACTTCTGCCCCAGCTCCAGACACTGCCACATACAAGGACCAACCCGAGCGTCGAGGTCTTTCGCCACGCGATTGCGATCGATGAGCATCGTCGCATGTTCCGGCTGAACCGGTGGGTCGAACCACAGCCGTTTGTCGAAGATCCTTTCGACAAAACTGCGCCAGCAAAAGAGCAAGATATCAGGCAAGTCTGGTTCGCCGGGTGTCATTCGGATGTTGGTGGTGGCTATCCTGAAGAGGACGGCGCTATCTCTAAGTTTCCGCTCGACTGGATGATTGATGAAGCCACGGCGTTTGGACTGCAGATCAACTCTCGGATGCGGGAGCGCCTCGTCTTCGGAACAGGGGAGGGCGAGGGGAAGATGAACTTCGTGGGCCCGAATCCACTTGGGGCCGTGCACGATTCAGTGACGTGGGGCTGGAAGCCGCTCGAGTGGATTCCAAAATCGGTCAAATTGCGTGAATGGAAGCGAAAATCCGCCCTCGGTTTCTATCTTCCGCAGGCCGAGCCTCGCATGATCGAGAAACAGGAGCCGCGGCCGTTTGTTCATCAGTCGGTTCTGGATCGGAAGGCAGCCATCTTGGGATATAAGCCAGAGAATTTTCCAACGGCGTTCGATGTTGAGCCTTATGGTGACCTTATGAAAGATCGCCTGGCAAAAGAAGCCGGCAGTTAGGGTAGAGAGTCGTAACGTCTCCAAGTTCACGATTGCAGGGGGATGCAGATGGCGAAAAAGAGCAGTCCCGTTAAGAAGGGTGAAAAGGCTGTCGCGGTGGCCCTGTCACCTGCTGAGACGCGAGACGTCTACGCCTCTCGACGGTTCCTGGATGGGGTGACGCAGAAGAAGCTCGGCCTCAAGGTCCGCTTCGACACATATTACAAGGACCCCCTTGTCGCGAAGAATAATCCCGGCCTGGAAATCGATGACGATTTTTATGTGCCTTGGGAGCCACGCATTGGCGACGGCCCCACAAGTGCGAGGTTCGCTATTGTCGATTACGACAGCACCAGAAATACGTTGGAAGAACCGGCCAAATGGAGCGTCGGCGAGAAGGTTTTTCTCGATCCGAAGGGGCGTAGGATCGATCGAGCGTTAAAAGAAACCGCTCACTTCCGCCAGGTCAGCACTTGGGCAATTCTGCAAAGCACACTTGATTTCTTCGAGAGCCCAAGCGGCCTCGGCCGGCGCATCTCTTGGGCGTTCGAAGGCAATCGGCTTCTGGTCACGCCAAATGCCGGTTACGGCGCAAATGCCTATTATGATCGCCAGAGCAAATCGCTCCAGTTCTACTATTTTGACGACGACAACGGTCAGCGTATTCACACCTGCTTGTCCAGCGATATCGTCAATCACGAGTTTGGTCATGCACTGCTGGATGGCATTCGGCCTTATCTTCTGGAAGCGGTCTCACCACAGACAGGTGCCTTTCACGAATTCCTGGGGGACTTGACCGCAATCTTGATGACGCTGCGGAACAATTCGTTCCGTAAGGAGCTTGCGGCCAGGACCAAGGGCCACTTGAAGACGAAATCCGGTGACGAACTCATCGCATCTGTCGCCACAGAGTTCGGCAACGCCGTGTCAGGACAACCATACCTTCGTAGTGCGGGTAACGAGCATTTTCTGGGCGAATACAAGGATGAGATCGAACCTCACGCGCTCTCGGAGGTGATGACCGGAGCGATGTTCGACATCTTCGTTGCCTTGACCGAGCAATATCTCAAACGAGAGCGCAGCGACGGGGAGACACACACTCCGGCTCAATCGCTACAATATGCGGTCGCTCAGATGCAGATAATTGCCATCCAGGCGCTTGATCTTTTGCCGCCAGTCGAGGTTACGTTCAACGACTACGCGCGCGCTGTCTTGCGCAACCTCGCGATCGCAAACCCAACTGATCCCACCAACTATCGCGAGATGATCGCGGACATTTTCGTCCACCGCGAGATCATGACCGCAGAGGAGAGAACCGACCTACTGGTGCGCGCGCCCTTGTACGATCGGATGCCAGGAACAATTTCGCACGACCCGGAGCTTATCGGGAGTTCGCGTGCAGCGGCCTATCGCTATCTCGATGACAACCGCGACAAGCTCTTCATTCCCGACCATGTCGACATCATGGTCGATGAGGTCTTCACCTCCGAGAAGATGGTCGGTCCAGGCCTCTTCCAGCCCAAACAGATCATCCTCCAATATCTGTGGCGCGAGAACTTGGCGTTAGCGGGCACGCAGTTTGGCTCCTTTAGTGGCAAGACGACCAGCCTGCTCTGTGGCGGGACGATGGTCTTCGACGTCAATGGCAGCCTGCTTTATTGGGCGCGCAAGCCAGGCAGCGAACCCTTTGCCACCGCAAGCGTGGCGATGGAGAAGATAAAATCGCGCAAAAAACTCTTTGGCACCGAGCAGGTGGCCTTGGCTGAACTCGAGGCTGGCAAGCAGCGCAGGCAGGAGTATCTCGATGCACTTGCCAGACGCATCGAGGAGGGGATGGTTGGTGAAGAACTTGCCGGCCCCGAAGGTCTTGTTGGAAGCCTTACACCGCCACTGATCGCGCGCGAAGTTGACGGCTCAGTTCGGTTTGAGCTCTCGCCGCACTTTCATGTTTACGATGCCGATGATTCCAGCCTGGGAGCGCTTAGATGGCAAATGAGCTCCTGATCCGCCTTTATGATGTCGGTCTGGGCGACTGCATCTATGTTCGCATCCCCGGCAAAACCGACAAGAAGGAAGATGCATTCCATATGCTGATCGACTGCGGCACCTGGAGCGAAGGGAAGCTTCTTGCCGCAGCGATGAAACAGCTCGAGAGCGAGTTGCCAGACGCACAGGACGGAAAAAAGCGGCTCGATCTTGTCGTTGTCACGCACGAGCACAAGGATCACATAGCGGGCTTCGATCCCAAGCTATTCGAGAACATGAAGGTCGGCGCGGTTTGGATGAACTGCGCCATGGATCCCAAACATCCGCAGGCGGGAAAGACCCGAAAAATTAGAGGGGTCGCTGAGCAGGCCATGCGGGGGCTTGCCGCGCTTGGGCCGAGTCTGAGCCCTCGCGCAAGCGAGCTCTTGTCAGTTTTCCAGATTGACAACAAAGGCGCCATGCAGACCTTGCGCAAGACGCTGCTCGATGGCGGAGAGCCGACCTATGTGCATGCCGGCGAAACCAACGAAACACATGGCATTGAACTCCATAAAGCGAAAATCAACATCCTTGGCCCGGAGGCTGATTTCGATCGTTATTATCTCGGCGCGACCGCTCAGCGAACATTGAAGGGCGTGCTGGGAGCGGCCGCGTTCGACGCGGAAAAAGAGTTTGATGCCACTGCAAAAGCGCAAGAGCCGCCTTTGCCCCGCAATATCAGCCCGGCCTCTTTTCGCGCCCTTCGTGCCCGCATGCAGTCGAACGCTTTGGCATTCGCGGAACTGGATGGCACTTTGAAAAACAATTCCAGCATCGTTCTGCTGATCGAATGGAACAAGAAGCGCCTGCTGTTTATCGGGGACGCCGAATGGCACGGCGACTTCAAAGAGGGCAAGATGAATGGCTCATGGAACGTGATGTGGAACGAGCGCCGAGATCTGCTCGGCAAAACAGTCGACTTCCTCAAGATCGGCCATCATGGCAGTGAAAACAGCACACCCTGGGACATGGGCAAAGGAAAGCCCAGCGAAGCGACTGCGATCCTGGATGCAATCCTGCCGGTACCGGCGGCCGGCCAGCAGTCGAAAGCGACAGCGGTCGTGTCGACCGAACGAGGGAAATACCGCACGATTCCGCGCGGCCTGTTAATGACGGAAATTGCTCGGCGGGTTGGCGATACCCGAATTTACAAGCCTGATCTCGAACACTTCAAACCGAAGGATCCCGCGGACTTTGAGACCTATGAGAGGGAATGGCTGGATAAAGCTCAGCCATTACGCACTGACTTCGAGCGGATTAGGGAAGGAAAGGGCTTTATCGACGTGGTTTTGAGCTGACAATTACGGCGTGCACGCTGGCCAATTTTGTCAGCTATTGCACATGAACATAGGACATTTCGGTACCCATTGGCAGCTTCGCGCGTGAACTCGACTGAAGCCGATGTGCCGGCTGAAGATGCATCGTCAGAACGGGCGATTGAACCCGTCATGGCTCTATCGATTATCGACTAGATTGAGCTTGTCGAAGAAAATACGATTACGCTTTTTGGCGTCGCTGAGCATCTTCGTGTAGTCCATAACCTCGTAGTAGACCCTGTGATTGGCGTGATAGCCGTAGAATCCCTGCTTGTCCGGCGTCATTGTGGCATTGAAGTCAGTGAGAACTTGCCTGAGTTTTGGCGTTAAGTCTGCCACCACGAAAATCGTGGCCGGAATATCTGCGTTCGCGATTGGGATCGCTCGACCCTTATGTAGGTACTTACCGCCGCGGATCGCGTTGATCACTTTTGCGGCCTGAAGAACGGGGTTCTCATCACCCGCATACTTGTTGCGCCCCGGTTGCTTGAACTCAATCACAATGATTGAGTTCAGCGGATGCTCGTCGTCGGGCCGCTCACCGCTGAAAATAATTTTTTCATCAAAGATGACGATGTCGCCTCTCTGCTTATCCTTCGAATCTACGACTGACAGCGCGTTGTTTCGCTTATCGGACGAAATGAACGAATGGAATGTGAGGCGCTCGTCGATCATCCAGAGATTCTGCTCGCTGGAGGGGATATCTTCAGAGCTATGCTGCATTGGAAATACGAGCTGATGCACGACCTTTTCGAGCGGGTAGTTCTTCTTGTCCTCAGGCAACTTGACTGCGCGTTCGAGGAAATCAAGGATGATCCGTCTGTGCTGAACGTACTGGGCTAAGGCTGACACTCCAAGCTCATTGTACCGGTCCAGGAATTCGGTGAACTCCTTGTGGTATGACTCGTAATCGGTGATCTTGCTCGCCTCGCGAATGATGCGAGTGCTGTCTTTCTTGAGTTCAGTCTCCCGCAAGAACAGTTCCCGGTGGAGTATGCCTTCCATCTCAGACCGAGACGGTGTCGGAGTGATCTTGTTTAAGAAGCTGCCGGCGTGCTTGAGAAGCATCCGATATTGTGGCGCCTCTTCTTGCACGTACCGACGAATCCTATCGAGCTTGACAGAGTTGATGGTCTCGATGACATCCTTCAGATCGTCCTCCACCAACGCTAGTGCCGAAGCGCGTATATCCGTTTTTGGAATGAGCTTGTGATCCGAGAGGGGAAGTTCAAGCTCGGCATCATCAGGATTGCCGAACTCGAAATCGGTACGATTGGTGTTGACGTGTTCGGTGAGGTAAGGGCTCTGGACGATGCCAAGGTAGAAAAACGCCTTGCCGTCGTAGTCCTCAAGCCGGGATGTCAGATTTGGAAGATGGTCTGCTAGGCGGTCGCTGAGGACTGACCGTTGATCCGCAGCGTAGACAAGCTTGTGCTTGGTCGCCCGTGAGGTGGGAAGTCGGAAACCATGTAAAGTGAATGAGTATCCACCGACTTCGAAGGGATAAGCCGAAGCCGTGGCCTTATAGTCTCTTTCAAAAATTTCTTTGAGGTTATGCTTGAGCCCAAGGTCGTTAACCTGAACCGCCGGACACTCCTCGTCCATCAGTACAAGGATGAAGTGTTCGATGAGTTTCTGGATAAGCACTTCCGAGGTGCGGGGGCACTGCCCGTGATATTCCGGCCTTAGTTCCACAAGCTCGATTGTTGTGCCTGTCGCATGTCGCGTGACAGATTTGGGGAGGCCGCGCAGGTCGTCTACATCGTAGTTCTCGTCAAAGGTGAAAGCTCGAGTGAGCAATGCGCCGTCGTCATCCTTGAACGTGCTTTCGATGCGCGCAAATGCAAAGGCCTTGAGCCAGGTGAAGCGACCCAAGCCCTTGCCGCCTCGGCTCAGTTTGTGTGGCGAGAACGCAGTATTAAAAGAGTCGTAGTTGGCATCGTCGAGACCGATGCCGTTATCAATGACTTTGAACCCGCTGATCGGCGGAACTTCCAGGTCGAGTTGACGGCCGTCGCGAACGACCTCGACCGTCATGCGTCCGGGCGTACCCGTCGGCAGTTTCGCTTCCTTGATTGCCTGAAACGAGTTCATGACTGCTTCGAACAATGGCAGCAATGGGCGCCACTGCAGTACGGTGGTCTGCCGTACCTGGTTAGCGATATTTACACGGATAGACATTAGCCGCCGTTGCCCCTTGCGCCGTATCCTACCACTAGATGAACATTCAGGCCGCGCAAGTGATACCAGGTTCTCCTTTTACACACAGCGGTGTCATCAAGACAGAACCGGGCGGAAAGACCTCGGACCCTTATAGGCATCTCAGTGCGAGAATGACGCGAACCATACTCGATGTTCATGCTTCGTGCTTCGAAAGTCGCATAAAAAGGCAGTGTGGAACTCAACGGCGGCTCATTGGTTTTGCGGGTTCAGCTCGTGGAAAAGGTCCGTCGGCCTTTCGTGAATGCGGGTTTCCGCATCGCCTACCTCGATTTGGTCGATGACCGCCGGACAGGCGAGGCGGAGCCGTATCTCGCCCGAGAGCACATTCGCGCGCATTATTTCGACGAACGCGCCTATCTTTTCGTCCGCAGTGAGAAACCTGCGTTTGACGGATGCAGTGGTGCTACGCTTGTGGAGCCCCGGGGCGTCTCTATGCGGCAATCCTTCATCGTGAGCCGATGCTATTGTGCAAGTTTCGCAGCACTGCGGGTGGCGATATCGGCCAAGACAGCATGAAGAAGCGTTCCAACTTCGTGTTCGGCGACCCCGGGTGCAATTCCTGATTCGGACAGCTGAACGAGAATTGCCTTGGCGGTGTTGCGCCAGAAGGCGTTCGCGTCCTTCCCGTTCTTGGATTCCAGGACCCGGGCGATCCCTTCGACCAACTTCCGCCGCCGATGCAGCGGAAACGCGCTTATGTTTGAATCACACATCGATCACCTCACCCCTTCAGTCGCGCGAATAAGCATTGGCGGGTGAGAAAATTTGGTTAACAGCGCTTTTGGACAATGGTCAGCAATGGAATAAAGCGTCTACCCAACAAGCCAAGAGGTGTGCCACGTGTTGATGATCGGCGCGTGCTGAACGGCATCTTCTGGGTGCTGCGCTCCGGTGCTCCATAGCGCGACCTGCCTCAGCGCTATGGCCCGCGCACCACCTGTTGCAACCGCTTCGTCCGATGGCGAAAAGTAGGTGTGTGGCTGCGCAGTAACGAGTCTGCGCCTAAGGTTTGCGGAGCCTCACGCCGGCGCGGCTGCCGTTCTCCGGGATGAACTCGACGCCGGCGGCCTAGAGGGCGATGCGCAAGGCAGCAACGGTTCGCTCTTGGAGCCCTGTCGGGCCGCGACATCTACTTAATGTCTATTTTAGACAGTCGCCGCGACCATAACTTTTGATAACAGGTCAGGGTCGCGGGATGCCGAGCCGCTTGAAATACCGAGTTACGTCCGGATGCTCGCGATCGTCCCGCCTCAACCGCGCAAGCGCGTCATCATCGCCCGCGAGCGCCATAGCCAAACCGGGAGCGCTTATTCTCCACGGAACACCGGGCATTGTCTGGTTGTGAAGACGGTGCTTGATCACCAGCCGCCTGAGTGTGTCTTCGCTTACGTTGTAGTCGTACCTGAACAGATCAATGGCCCTCTGGACCGTGATCTCCTCTGCCGGTGGGATGTAGAGCGGCCGAAGCCGTTCGCCTGTTGCCGGCGCTGTTTTGACAGGGCGCGTATTGATCATTCGGCCCATCGCGCTTTTCTGCGGCCCGCCGTTTCGCCCGACATCAGGGAACGATATCGCCCCCCATGTATTAGAAACCCATGGACACTATGGAACCCCACGGCCACGGGATGGCGGCCGATCTTTTGACATCGGAAGTTGCCAATGCCAGGCAGCGCATCCACCGGACCGAGCTCGCGCTTCAACGCACTGAAGAAATGCTGGCCGAAAATCTTGCGCTGTGCAGCAGGATACGAACTGCGGTCGAGGCCGCAGACCGCTCGGTGAAGATCGATCCCCCCAGCTTTGAAGGACGTCGTGCGAGTTGAACTGGGCCGGCGTTTCATTCGTCGCGACCTTGCGGCACCCTGCCGCAAGAGCCTGCCCTGTTGGCATCACAGCGTGAGCAAACATTGGACAGAAGCATTTCAACGGTCGCTATGTGCAACACCGACGCTAGATCGACACGATCTTCTGTTCAAACAGCGGGGATTAATGCTCGGCGGATCGAAGGGGGCACGGGGGTCTTCGTGCGGGCCAGTTAGCCGATCTCCCGCTCAGAAATTTCAGCCAAAATATTCCGACCTCCTGATGGAACCCGTTCGTTGCGGGCGAGTTACGGCTCATTGGGGACGGACTTCCCGAACATGACAACGAGCAACAAAGCAGACCATCAGTCTGTCTCCGGAGCGTTTCGGAAACTGATCCGTTCCGAAGGCTATCGTCATCACGTACAAACGTTCTTAAATCTGGAGGTCGAACCAGAACTGCCGCCAACCCTACAGTCATTACTTGCGGCTATTGATCGGGCCAAACAGGGGCCGACGGAAGAAGTCCCTTAGCGGGCTGGCTGAGCGTCAGGTCAAAGAGTATAGAGGCTCGCTTCGTGGCTTGTCCCCCTGATTCCCACTCAGAAGTTATCAAACATTCTTCTTGATTTTTCTCGACAGAGGGTCATGAATGTTCCCTTGGGTTCTCGCTGAGGTGGGAGGCCTTGTATGAACGTTTGGACGAACTGCCGACCCGACAAAGTGACTGCCGAACACCTTGTTCACGAGCTGATCCTACAAGTCCGTCGCGGCCAAATCATCTCCGTCAAAGAGACTATTGCAGCGGTGCGCCGAGACGGGCCACATCTGGCGGAAACTGACTGCGAGCTGGTGGAGCTTATTGTCAATGTTGCCCCAGCCTTTGGCCTGTTCGTCGGGTTCGATCTTCGCGAATAACCGCCTCCTCAACAGGGCGGACCGTGGCGACACGGTCTCGATCAAAGCGGCACTACGCGAAGCTCGGGAGACTGCGCCTTATTTGGTGGCCTCCAACGAAGAACTAACCGAGGCGATCGTCGAGGCAGCAACTGCCATGGGCCTCTGCGTGGCTTTCGACTGTCGCGAGTAGCTGTCAGCCAACTTCAGTCACTGTGGCACATCGCAACGAAAGCGCGCCGTCCTGCGCCATTTTCAATAGGTAGGAGTAATCCGCAATTACCTTCGCAACCTGCTCACTCTGCCTGTAGAACGGGAACTGCCGGCTGAGCAAAAGTATTTGCTGGAGGAACTTGATCGGGCCGACAAAGAGTGACCGCATGGCTCTCCACTGGTTCAACCCTCCGGTCCCGGTCAAGACCGAGCGTCCCGGGATCATCCGCAGCGTAAACAACGCCGAAGCAGCCGGCGAGGAGCTGATGAAGTGGACCAAGCGTGGCCCTTGGTGGGACCTCGCGGTGCGCGTTTGCATGGCCGTGATTTTCGACGAGATGGAAGCTGAGGAGGCCCGCAAGGCATTCCTGGCTGCTGCAAAAGAGGAGGGGACATTACTCCCCCCAATGACAACCAGCTAAATTGGATTGCGGTATAAGGTTCTAGGTGTCTCAGACCAACACCGCCTTCGCGAAAGGAGCCCGCCGCCAAGCATGGAGATGAGAGGCGACGGACCCCCGCCACAGCGGCTGCACATCCACGAAGTAATCCCGCTGCCGCCTCTAAACCCGCGAGGGCCTACATCGTTCCCTTAGCTGCAGCTAAAGCGGGGTTGGTCGGCGGGCTCTTCCCGCTCTAAGTTCCCTCTTATGGGTCCCCTCTGGTTCGCTCCCCCGGTCTACGTGAAGACGAAACGTCCGGGCATTCGCAATGGGGTCAGCCACGTCGAGGGAGCCGCCGAGGAACTCCTGGCATGGGGCACAAAGGGCCCGAGGTGGACGAAGGCGGTCCAATCCTGCGTCGACGCGTTCGAGGGCAGGATGTCCCCCATGAGGTGCGTGAAGCCTTTGAGGCGGCTGCCAAGGAGGCCAACGTGTATCTCTCCCCTGAGTAGGAGGTATCATGGCGCCCATCTGGTTCGTCCCGCCGGTGTTCGTGAAGACTGAAACCGGTCTCAGGCATGGCTGCAACAATGCGAAGGAAGCCCTTGAGCAGCTCAAGATGTGGACCCGGCGAGGGCCTCGCTGGCATAAGGCGGTGACCCTCTGCCTGTCAGCCTTGGAGGGCGATTCGATTGACCCCCACATAATACGAAAGGCCTTTGAGGCTGCCGCCAAGGAGGCCAACGTGTATCTCTCCCCTGAGTAGGAGTTGTCGTGGCAACCCATTGCTTCTCCCCTCCGGTGTACGTCAAGACCGACCGACCTGGGGTCACCTACGGGTGCAACAACGTCGAGGGTGCCCGCCGAGGAACTCATGAAGTGGACCAAGATGCGACCTTAGTGGAGGAAGGCTGTGCAACTGTGCGCCGACGCCCTTCAGGACCGTGTGACTCCGGAAGAGGTCCGTCAGGCTTTCGAGGCTGCTGCCAAGGAGGAGAGGGTGCTGCGTGAGTAGCAGGCCGGTGCCCATGGCTATGTTGGGAAGGACCCGTTAGGCTGTCTAATGCTGACCAAGTCCGCGCTGCTCGAAATAGACCCGGATACGAGAGCATTCACTCTGGTCGGCGCATTTATGGCCATTTTGCACTTCTTGAAACTGGCATCGGAGCTGCTCTGGGCGAGGTAGTTGGCGTCAATGGGGCACGTCGAGTAATCATAAATCGAAAGGGGTTCGACGAGAAGATCAAAACCGTACGCACAGGGGACCGGAACCGGAATGTCAGGCTTCTAAAGCCGATGGCAGAAACCGGATACGCTGTGGCGGCATTTGAGGGCCCGTTCCTGCTCTTGATTATTGCCTGTGAGCTGTGTGCGAAAATCGGGAATGGAAGGGCCGGAGGCAGGAAGCACGGCCTCAGGCCGAGGCGCTAACCAAGCGGGTCGGCAATGATCGCGAAAAGCTCAACACGGCCGCCAGCGAAACTAAAGAAGTAGTCGCGCGTTGGACGGCGGATAACGCCGTTTCGTCTCTGAGTATGGTTTAGGTCAGAGTGGTCAAGCCAACGTCGCGTAAGGCAATCAATGGGTCGGGGGCTAGTCAAGCGAAGTCGCCCGCTCGTGACGAGGTCACTTTAGCGCCGCCCGCTTTCCGGCCGGTCCAGCTCGCAACGCTCGTGGACACGGTCCCTGCCGGCGATCGTTGGATCCATGAGATGAAATACGACGGCTATCGTATTCTCGTTGCCGTCGGCGGAGGCGAGGCGCGAGCCTACACACGATCTGGTCTGGACTGGTCTAGCCGTTTTCCCTCGGTCCTCTCCGAGGCTCGCAAGCTCAAGGTGCGCTCCGCCCTGATTGACGGCGAGGCCGTGGTTGTCGATGCGGAAGGAAGATCTAACTTCCAAGCGCTTCAAAATGCATTGAAGGGTGCCCCGGCGACTATCGACTTTTATGCGTTCGATCTGCTGCAGCTCGACGGCGAAGATCTGACAAGGCTTCCTCTTGTTGAGCGCAAGGCGAAGCTGGAGGCGATCTTGCCTGCGAAAAATCCGGTCCTTC
>NZ_JAMYNR010000042.1:0-36120 GCF_040319155.1 Mesorhizobium sp. M0954
CTGCGCAACAAGGCTCGCCAATACGGTCTGATCTGACCCAATGCATGACGGGCAGGAGGCGGACGGCGCGAATATCGCCGTCTTCGACGTTGGCAAAACCAGCATAAAAGCTCTCGGCGATGAGGTTCGACGGCGTGCTCGCCGAGAGCTTTCTGTCCGCAACGAGATTCGGCCCGGTCCACCTTGGCGGGACCACGACCTCAAGGGCATTAGCGACTGGCTGTTCGGCTCGCTTGCCACTTTGTGCGGACAAGGAACAATGTGCGTAAGGAGTGGAGCCCATTGTGCAGGGGCAGAGCTGGAGCCGCCTCATGCCACCATTGCATCCGGCCTGGAAAACGTTGGGACCAATCCGGCCGGATCTAGCGCGCCGGTACGGCATACCGGAAAAAGCTGTCTGTCCTGACGGGCGGCCGCGAGAGAAGCCTCAATGCTTACCGCTATCAGGCAGCAGGCATGCCCGATGCCTTCGTGATCTCTACCGCAACCTGGATTGTCGGAATGTGCACCGCGACCGGTCGGCGGCGTTTTGACCCTGGGCGGACGAGAGTTCAGTCATGTGGCAGGACAGGGAAGAGGGACATGCGGCCGACGCCGCGCTGGTCAGCTTGTTGATACAGCGGGGCACCTTTGCATTGCCGTCCCTCGGCGGCGATGACGGCCTCTTTGCCGGCAGCGCCGGGCGGGGCCGGTTCCTTGAGTGCAACCAAAGCATTGTCGGGCAGCGGGATGGTCATACCGCCCGCCACTCCTCTCATAGTGGAAGCTCGGGATCGTCTTGTGATAGGCAGGCCAGCGACATGGTATAGAGTGAGTGACAATGCAGTACGACGCGTTTGCCGCCCTACCTGATCCCGAGGGATGTTGCCGACGCGTTCGCACGACATGATAAGCCGACCAGTTAGACGGCTGCCGAGCGATATTTCCGCGTTGATCAGGTTGATGGGATATTTCGGCGTTTTCGCGCTAACTTCTCACTGAGTTCGCTGGGTTTGCCGGAGATCGCATGCTGATCGAGACCGTGCCAATGGCGCGAATTGACTTTACGTCTGTAAAAGAGGAACGTCATGACGGTCGAAATGAAGTCCCCTCGTCTTGCCGTTTTGATTGACGCTGAGAACGCATCGGCCAAGATCGCGGATGGCCTATTCGAGGAGATCGCCAAAATTGGCGAGGCCAGCGTCCGTCGCATCTACGGTGATTTCTCTGGTTCACGTTTGAAGGCGTGGTCCAACGTGGTGTCGAAACACGCGATCCAGCAGCAGTACGCCAACGCCACTGGCAAGAACGCATCCGACATCGCGCTGGTGATCGACGCAATGGATTTGCTCCATAGCGGTAGGTTCGACGGGTTTTGTCTGGTGTCGTCTGACAGCGATTTCACTCGTCTTGCCGCACGCATCCGCGAGCAGGGTGTCGATGTTTTCGGCTTCGGGGAGCAGAAAAAAGCCCCTGAGAGTTTCCGGCAAGCGTGCCGCAGGTTCATCTATACCGAAAACCTACTTCCAACCGCTCCGGCCAACTCCCCTGACGCAGCGCAGCCCGCCAAGCCCCTTCAACTTCCGAGCGCCGCCACGCCGATCATCAGGAAGGTGATCAAGCAGATGGAAAACGAAGACGGCTGGGTGCCACTTGGCGCGGTAGGCAATCAGCTTGCCAACTTGGCATCCGATTTCGATCCAAGAACCTTCGGCTTCCGTAAGCTAAGCGATCTCGTGCGGAAGACCAATGCGTTCGAAATCGAACAACTCGATGGCAGAGTTATGCGTATCCGGGTCAGGTCGGCAACAGCCAGTAAGCCAGAGAAGTCGGCTTAGCTATTGCGCTGCGGCTGGCCGATCCACAAGCTTCTCGACCAGTCGCCTGAGTTCGGAAGGTGTCGTGTGACCGCCGATAATTTCGTGATAACTGATGCCTGCCCGTCGCAGGGCTTCCTTTTTTACTGCATCACGTGCTGCTGCTGTGCCTTGGTGATGCGCATGGCCTTGGTATTCGAGTGCATGTCGAGGCAGACAGTTCTCGTCCACAAGAAGGAGGTCCACCCGTTTCGAGTTTATGCAGCTGTAGGCGTCGGCGTTGGCGCTACGCAGGATTTCGCCCAGTGACACTTGGGCCATCACCTGCCATCCCGGATTGCAGCCGATCACCATGCGATCAAGTTCCTTGAAGACGCGCACTTCGCTCCTGTTGAGGAGCGGTTGAACAGTGAAGTTCGCACCCATGACAATCCGCAACTGGTCAGCAGGATCAGTTGGTTTCTGTGGCGCGGAAACAGGCTTTGGGGCGACCCACAGGCCGCTAAGAATGTCGCCTCCACTGCGCTCTCTCGCCCAGCGCAAGCGGTTCCTCTCCCTCCATGCTTGCCTCCGCTTTCTCGATAGGAAACGCTCCAAGGCCATACCGGCGAGTACGCCAGCCAGTAAAACGGCTGCTAGTTGTAGCGGCTCAACAAATTCCGGTGGCATGCAAAGACGCTACCTCCGAGATGCAGGGGTCCCTTGTAATTCACCCTTTTCTCATATCAGCAAAGCGTCAAGCGGTCTGCAATGACGATTTTGCGGACTATGATGTGGGTAAGCCAGGGCGATGGACATTCGAGAAGACGGCGGGCCTCTACCCTCCGATAACAACCCACTTATCGCGACCCAAAAAGCTGATGCGAGCACGCTCGCGTGAGTGCTCTTGCGTCGCATCTCACCGAACCTGGTCCAGGTGGCCCAACGCCAGCCCTAGCTCTTTTGTTGCGCTGCCCCACCCATCGTCGCGATTGAGCTGCTAACACGCAATTGCAAGTGATTTGGGGATGTGGTCAGCGTGGCAGTCAAGAAGTCCGATATTTACAGACGCATCTGGCAGGGGTGCGACGTGTTGCGCGGCGGCATGGACGCCTCGCAATACAAGAATTACGTGCTCTCGATCCTGTTCGTCAAATATGTTTCGGACAAATACGCTGGCCAGCCCTATGGAGCCATAAAGGTTCCGCAGGGATCGAGCTTTGTGAATATGGTCTCCCTTAAGGGCGGGACCGACATTGGCGACCAGATCAACAAAAAGATCATCGCGCCGTTGGCTGCGGCCAACAAGCTCAGCGGCTTCCCGGATTTCGACGACAGCGGCAAGCTCGGGTCCGGCAAGCAAAAGCAGGACACGCTGACAAACCTGATAGCTGTCTTCGAGGACCCAGCGCTCGATTTCACGCGCAATCGGGCCGACGGGGACGATATCCTCGGTGACGCCTACGAATATCTTATGCGCCACTTCGCCACTGAGAGTCCGTTTGAGAATGGCCAGGGGTGAGCGATGCGGCGCAGGAGCAAGCTGCCTAGGGCGAGGTGGATCATGGCTTCGGAGACGTCGAGCCGTTGTTCATAGTCGCGAACGAGCCGGCGCCATCGTGTCATCCAGCCGAAGGTGCGCTCCACGACCCAACGTCTCGGGAGCACTTTGAAGCCAGGCTCGGCGTCGCTCCTGCGGACGATCTCGAGAACGAAGTCGCGGTAGCCGACGGCATCCATCAGCTTGGTGCGGTCATAGGCGCCATCGGCGAACAGGTGCTTGAGCCAAGGCCATCGCTTCCGGATGCTTCCGACGATCGACCGAGCGCCGGCGCTGTCCGAGATGTCGGCGGTGGTGAGATTGACCATGAGCAGCCGGCCATCGGTGTCGACGGCGATGTGGCGCTTGCGACCGACAACCTTCTTCGCGGCGTCAAAGCCGCGCTCTTCAGCCACGGGTGCCTTGATCGACTGGCTATCGATGACGGCCGCGCTCGGGTTCTGCTCGCGACCCTCCTGTTCACGGTCGAGCATGAGCGCCACGTCATGGATCGTGCGGAACAGCAGCCGTCGCACAAAGCGCCGGAACCACCAGTAGACCGTCTGCCAGGGCGGGAAATCCTTAGGCAGCATCCGCCAGCCACCACCCGAACGCGCGAGATAGCGCAGTGCGTTCAGCACCTCCCGCAGGTCGGTCGATGGCTTGCGGCCACGTTTAGGCGGCGCTGGCAGGAACGAGCGGACAATGGCCCATTCTTCGTCCGTGAGATCCGTCGGGTAGCGCTTCGCTCGCTTTTCAAGATCAGCCATCCGGCTACGGCTTGCTCGGGTCCACATCCCGAGCTTGAATCACGGATCACGCCATACCAGAAGTACCGATCTGACGGCAGCTGAGGAAAACGCCATGACATTAACCGCTCTGCTCATGCCACTGCTGAACGAAGGCACCGACGTGTGGCGCCGGGTTGCCGTCAAAACCCTCGACGACGGAACTTACCAGATACTCGGACCCATGCCGGATGGTGAGGAATGGACCTTCGCTCCCGGCAGCATCGTCGCAGCGCAACTGAGAACCTTCAGCGACGGCGAAGAACGGCTGGTCGCAGTGCACCCCGCTTAACCGAGCACCCTTACGCTCCATTCTCAAACGGGCTCTGAGAGCGGCAAGTCAAAAAGGGCGGTTCTACACCCCCGCCGAAGTTAGCCGCGTGATAGCGCAGATCATCGGCATACGCGCCGCCAACACCACATCGCAGACCACCGTCTACGACCCCACCTGCGGCTCGGGGTCGTTGTTGATCAAGGTCGCGGATGAGGCGGGCAAGAAGGTGACGCTCTACGGTCAGGAGAAAGATGGGAGCACCGCCGGCCTCGCCCAGATGAACCTGAATTTGCACAATTATGCAAGCGCAGTTATCCACCCTGGCCAGAGCACTCTGGCCGCGCCCTCCTTCCGCGATGGCGAGGCCATCAAGACCTTTGATTTCGGGGTGGCCAATCCTCCCTTCAGCGACAAGCGTTGGAGCCAGGGAATGGATACCAATGAACTGAAGCCAGGACTTCTCATCAAGGAAGAGAGCACTGACACAGTCAATTTCCATCGGTTTGACGGATTGGGTGTGTCAAACGGCTTCCAAAACTGACCCTCGATTGGAGTGCGCCCCTCGGACCGGACAGGATGAACAAGCAGAATTGACTTGGAAGCCGGGCTTTCGAAGGATGGAAGCCCATGGTGACTTATCGCACGCACAGCATCGAGTTCAAACGTCAGGTAGTGCAGGAGTTCCTGTCCGGCGAGACGCTGCATGGTCTCGCCAAGCGGCACGAACTGCCGCGTAACCTGATCCGCATCTGGGTTCAGAAATACGAGGCCGGCTCCTTCGACGAAGACGTGGCGGCGGCCGACACGATGCAGACCTATGAGGCGCGGATCGCAGCGCTGGAGCGGCTGGTAAGCCGGCAAGCCTTGGAAATTGAGTTTCTGAAGGGGGCTCTGAAAAGCGTACCACGTCCGAGAAGCGGGACTACATCCGTGATCACCGGCCCGGCGGTGTCTCCATCGCTGAAGGATGCCGGCTGATGGGGATCGCGCGATCAACCTACTACGATCAGCCCGAAATCGCCGTGGATGACACAGCGCTCGTCGAGACGATGGGTGAGATCTCCGACAGCTTCGAAGCTTACGGCTATCGCCGCATGCAGGCGGCGCTGCGGCAGCGCGGCATCGTCGTCAACCACAAGAAGGTCAGACGGTTGATGCGCGAGCACGATCTGCAGCCCAGGATCAGGCGGCGCTTCATCGCCACTACGGACAGCGATCACGAGTCGCCGATCATCCCGAACCTGGCGAAGAACGTGACACCCGACGGCCCGAACCAGTTCTGGGTGAGCGACATAACATACATGACGATTGCGGCGGGCTTCGTCTACGTCGCGGTCATTTTGGATGCAGCCACGCGGGGTGGCGTGGAACGGCGTCGGCGCCGCGGCACCACCTCCAGCGTCTCGGTCATATCCTCACCCAGCTTGCGCAGCCGATGACGGCCGCAGCAGTAGCAAGCGGTCGGCGCCGGCTCGACCACGCGTTCGCGCGGCAGATGCTCGGGAAATGGCTGGCGCGCCGGTCGTTTGCGCACATAAGGCGCCACCTCGGTGGTCCGGGCCACGGCCTGTTCGGCGGCGATCTCGTCTTCCGTCGCCGTGCTCTCGAGTTCCTCTAAGGTGAGCTCCATCTGGTCGTGCAGGCGGGCGGAACGTTCAGAACTCTGTGCTGCGCCTGAGTGAGGAGAGCCCAGCCCCTACGCGCAAGCGGATGTCCAGGAGCGCTTCGGCTATTCCAACACGGCATGGCGTTGACGGAAGAGAGAGTGTGAGTTTGAAGACGCAGACTTCTCGGTGGCACTGCCGTCTGGCTTCAACCTAATAATGTCTCAATCGACCAACGCTCAGCAGTGAGACTCGCGACAAGTGGTCTCGAGACAGTTCAACTGTCAGCGGCAAGCTGGGTCTCGAGATCGCCTTCTGAATTCGATATCAGGCGAGAGAACACTCGTTAGTCCGAATTGGCGGGCGCGGAGGAATACTGGTTTTTGCCTGTTGCCCTTGCTCGGCCCTGCCAATGCGATCCGTCGGGAAGCTTAGCCGATAATTCGCCTTGAGTCAGTGCGGCGACAAGTAGAGAGCAATCAAGTTCCTCAAGGAACGGAACCTTCAGGCCACTATGAGCTGCCATCCGAAGCGATCTCAATCTTGCTGTCTTCTCGGTACGTTCGGCATGCTCAGCCTCGGCAATGACCTTCGCGGAGCGGATAAGCTTTCTATTTTCCAGCCAACACATGTGTTCGATCCTGCAAAATTTCTTCTTGGAGCTTGCCGCAGCTTTTCGGCGGTTGCGCGCCGATCAGCCCAGTTCGGATCCAATTCTGCTTTCCGCTCGCCAAGCCTTCTCTGGCGCCAATACGTCGTCATGCCCTCTCTCTTCGAGGTTGTCGCCCTTCATTGTAATGAATCCGGTTGATTGGTGATGGTGCCGCTCCCGCCAAACGGCGCGGGCCGTTGGTTGGCAATAGCGGTCGGGCCTAATCGAAGTCTCGCAGACAGTTCCTATTCGCGCTAAATGACACGAAGCATCTTCTGCCCGAATTGAGCCTCGCTCGCCGGGAGCGGCAGCTCTAGTCGTTGACGAACGCCATCAGCAACTCCGGTTCGGGTACGGGCGCGCGTACTACATTCAATTGACCTCGATACCTTCGTTCGCCGGCCCCGATGACAAAGCCGCTGGCGATCGGAACTTCGCCGTTGGCATCGAGCCGGGCAAAAATGTCGGCGACGTTGAGATCTAGCGCCAGCTTGAGATCTGGTCGTGCATCATAGTCTGGTCCGATCGGCAACTGACGCTTGACCAGTTGCTGGAACGGAGCATTGAAAGTCAGGATCTTCTTCGATGACGCCAAGGCGAAAGCGGGCGAGGGGCAGGCAAGCAATATGGCATTGATCGTTCTGATCGATGCAAGCTTCCGTAGGGTCACGTTTTCATCCGCCAGCCCGTGTATGCAAGCCACCCGTATCGCCGATGTCAGGTTGCCAGTCTTGGTCGGACTTTCGGCGATCTCCTCGATCAGCATGCCGATTGTGCATTTCCTACTTTCAGCCATCTGCTTCAGAGATATCCAGAAAGCCTTTTCCAGACGAATGCCGCGGCGTATGCCGCCACGCGCGACGACCCGGAATTCCAGCCCGAAATCCTCTTTTGTGATCGTTAGAAGCAGCCGATCACGATTGGTGGGAGGAGAGGTGGCGCTAGCGCTCACTCATGGTCTCCTGACGCGCCTTGTTGATCGGCTTTAAAAGGTAACTCAGAATCGCCTTGCGACTCGTCTTGATGTCTACTGAGCATATTATGGCCGGGATGGTTGAATAAGTCTTGCCATCCCTCTCGAGCGGCGATTTGTCCGACGCGACACCAACCTGGTAAAAGGCTCCCCCGTTTTTCTGATCGACCAAACTGTCGGCGACCATGCTTGAGACCTTGCCTTCGATGCCGCCGAAGATCGAGAAGTCGTAAGCGGTGAGCTTTATCAGCGCCTCGCGGTGGTCGGGACGAATGGACGACATCGCGTAGCGAGACCCGCGCTTCGATCAGCAAGGTTTCGTGGGTTGGCACGATGTCAGCCACGAGCACGAGGCTGGACGAAGGCACCGACCGTCCACCCGACAAAAACGACGAAAAGCGCTCCTAGAACGAATATGGACACCGATGCGCAAAGCGGCGGCCGATCTTCTCTGGCAAGCATTCCCCACGCCCCTTACCCCGCTTCTAATCGATCTTGCGGTAATAGACCTTGCCGTCAGGCTGCTCTATGCGCTGGTAGGAGGAGCTTGGGGCAGGGGGCACCGCTGCTGCGATCCTCCTTTTGGGCGGGCGTGGTGCTTCGACGATACTGCGCTCGGTCGCTTCTTCACCATCGAGATCGCTGAGCGGCTCCGCCGTGGCGCTGGTCGTCTCAACAAGAGGCTCCGCCACGCTAGAAACGTCGTCGTGGACCAGCGGTAAGTTCTGTTCAATCCGGGCAATGCTGCCGTTGATCTGGCTGAAGCTACCCTGCAGTTGATTGTCCAGTTTTTCGAATCGGCTTTGAAAGCCGTTATTGACGGTGTCGAGCCGGGCCGCAATCCGTTGCTCGAACGATCCGAGCTGTTCCAGCTTACCTTCGACAGAGCGCAGATCGTTGATGCCGCGGAAGAGATAGACCGCGGCTGTTAAATTTGCGGCTGTGATCAGCAAGGCGCCTGCAGCGACAACGCCAATCATCCTGGCATTGCTCGGTTTCCCAGCGACCGCTTGCTCTATAGGTTGGGTCGCCGGCCCAATGTCGATCGCCGGCATGTCCGGGTCGCTAATCATCGTCATTGGACCACCACCTTTGCACCGACCGAGACGCGCCTGAAAAGATCGATCACATCGGTGTTGGTAAGACGAAAGCATCCCGATGTGCCGTCGAAGCCAACGCCTGAAGGGTCGTTGGTGCCGTGTATGCGATAAAGCGTGTCGTGCCCGTCTCTGGATAAGTAGAGCGCCCGTGCGCCGAGCGGATTGTAGGGACCAGCCGGCACCATCTCCGGCAGCTCCGGCTGGCGCGCGCGCATTTCTCTCGGTGGGCGCCATTCCGGCCATTCGGTTTTCGCCCCCACTTCAACGGTGCCGGTCCAGCCAAATCCGTCACGCCCGACGCTGATCTGGTAGCGCAGCGCCTCACCCTCTCGGGTCACAAGATAGAGCGCCTTCTCCTGCTTGCGGATAATAATCGTGCCCGGCTGTTCCGCGGTTTGGAAAACAACGAACTTGCGCAGGCTGGGGCCCATGGCTGGCAGCGGCGGCTGGTCCGATAGCGCGGAGCGGGCATCGGCGCAGTCCCAGGCCGATGCCCCCAATGCCAGGCCCATGATGCAGGCGCCCGCAAGCGTTGGAACGAAGCGATATCTACCGGGCAGTGTCATCGAGCCGCTCTTTGAACATCCGCTTCAAATCCTTGTTGAAGCGTGCCCGCCCGTCCACTTCGGAAGGCATGATGGCTCGGTTCAGCGCATCGGTCAGCAGCGCATTGTCCAAGGCAACCGATTTGATGTGCGGTGCCTTGAATATCTTTTCGAGTTCGCTGCGCGAAAAGTGGTTGCCGAACCATTTGCGCCTGTGCTTGTTGGCGACCAGCGTGATGTTCACCGAATTGCCGCGCAAATCGCGGATCTTCTTGTAGAGCCGCTTGCCCTGCCGCAGCGAGGCGACGTTGAGCTCGAACACGATGAAGATCGCGTCGCTCGTGGAAAGCACAGGATTCTGCCAGGGAGTTTCGATGTTGGGCAGGTCGATGACGATGTCATCGAAGCGATAGGCGACGAGGTCCAGCAGCCGGAACACGAAATCCGCGCCCTGCGGCTCGAATGGCAGTTGCGGCCTTTCGAAGGCGTACAGCGTCAGGCCGGACGGGCGCGAGAGCTTGATAACGTCCATCAGTTCGACATCGAGCCTTTCCGGCTGGCCGATGATGCCGGCAAGGTCGAACTGGTTGAAGAGGTTGAGATAGGCGCCACAATTGGCGCTTTGGAAGTCGAGGTCGACGAGGCAGGTCGAAGCTGCACGTTCGGCGGATTTCGAGGCCAGGAAGTCCGCGGCCGACAAAGCGAGCGTCGTGGCGCCGCCGCCGCCGCTAGCGCTGATGAAGGTGATGATGCGGCTCTTGGTGCCCTGGTTGCCGGTGTCGTGAAAGGTAACCGCATTCAGAAGCTCCTTGGCATCGAGTGGTTTGTGCAGCCAGTCCGAGGCGTTCATGCGCACCAGGATGCGCGTCTGTTCAGAGGTCAGCTCGTCTGAAACCGCAATCAGCGGCACGGCCGCCCACAGGGCGCGCCCCTCGACAATGCCGGGCTTGCCAAGCAGATCGCCATTGGCAAGGTCGAGGATTACGATGCCCGGCCGCGTGTCGGGGGTCGGGCCTTTGAGAAAGTCATCCGTTTCGGAAATCCGGACGTCATAGATCGCCAGCGCATCGAGCCGCGTCGCCACGTCATGCTTGAACTGCGGATCCGACGAGAACAGGGCGACCTGCTTTCGTTTGGTTGGGAGAACCTTGGTGTTGATAGCGTTCATGGTGATGTGCTCTTCAGGTCTTCGCCCGTAACCGTGCTTAGCATGGACGGCATGGTGACGTTCGCAAAGCCCATCAGCCCTTGCAGAAAGAAGAACTGAAAGGTCACGTTTTGAAGACTTACGGTGATTGTCGGCACCGGTCCGCCCAGCCGGGTCTGATAGCTCAAGCCAGTCGCGCTGTAGGTGACCACCACGTTATCGCGGCGCAAGCGCGGAAAGAAATGGCACATCCCGGGCCGTTGATTTGCTGCGAGTGGGGGACAGGCATCATCGTTGGTGTTTGCCGTGTCCCCGCGGAAGACACGGCTGAAGTTGGCGGCATTGAATGCGCCCCCGTTGGTGCAAGCCCCTGTGCCAGCAGTATATGTGCAGACGAAGGGGCCATATGCCGCGGCAACGACAGGCGCACCCGGTGTCGTCGTCGGCGCCGCAGTCGCAAGGGCCGTCGCAATGGGGTCTGAAATCGAGGCCAGCCGGGCGCCGAGCTGGACCGCCTTGGCAGCAGCGTTCCATTGGTAGAAGGCGTGAGCGAAATCGACGAAACCGAGGACAAGGGCAAACAGCAGCGTCGAAACAATGGTCATTTCGACCATCGCCGCGCCGTCGTCCGATTCCGCAAAACGCTTGATCATGATCAGAACCGGATCAGCCGCTCCTCGTGAGAGCCGTTCAGCGTGATCGGGCCGATGCCGATGATCGATAGCATGCCGACCCCGCTGTACGCCAAGGTACCCGCAGCCCTGACGATACAGACCTGCGCGGTGGTTGATCGATATTGGGCGACGCCGGCGACCACAGCGTCATGGCAGGAACCGGCGGCAGCGATTGTCACCGTCACATTCGATTTCTGCCAGCCGCTGACGCGGGCACTGCCTGTTCCCGCCGCATTGCCGAACACCGCGATATTTGCAGCAATGTCGGCGCAGTCGATCGCCGCAAGCCCGGCTTGTGTATACAATTGGCTGTTGCAGCGCGCGGCGAAGCGGCTTGCATCTGAAAGCCCGGCTTCCATCAAGAGTTTTTCGTGAATCAGATTGCCGAACTCGAACACGCCAGCCGCCAAAATCAGCATCAGCGGCGTGATCAGCGTCATTTCGATGAGCACTGCACCGCGCTGGTCGCATCGAAATCTATCGAGATGACGCAATAGCATTCCAATCATCGCCATCACCGGTAAAGCTGAGCTTCGTCGCGGAGGAAATTGTCTAGCGTGCCTTGGCCGCCACCCCCAGTAACGTCTACCAGTTCAACCATCACGGATGCGTCTTCCGACGGCGACGCAACCGGTTCAGTGAGCAAAAAGCTTGCAAAAGCTTCGACCGGCAGATCCGTGCTGTGGCCGGACAGATCGCTGCCGGCAGCTTGGAGTGCATTGCAGTTCAGGATCGCGCCGTAAATCAACCGACGGTCAACCGTCGTGACAGGGGGTTGGCAAGCTGCCGACGGGGTTCCGATCTCTCCACCGGTCGACGCCGTGCCTACCAACCCGGCCGATATTTCGTAACGGTAGACCTGATAGCGCGTCGGCTTGGTCGTATTCCATGAAGATGGATAGGCAGCGGAACCAAAGTTGGTGCTCCAGTAACCTGAGAAATTCCAATTTCCATCGCCCATCCGACCGCCGAGGTATGGTGTGGTCGCGTCGCGCGGAAGGCCCATTGTTCCAGCTTCGGTGAATGAAAGTTGGTTCATGGAAGGACATTGGTTTGCGCTTCCTCGGGTCTTGATTGCCCCTTTGCGGACGTTCGCGGCTGGACCGTATTCAGCACTATCGAAAGGGTTGCCGCTGGCTGCAATGCCGAAACGAACATTGAACGCGTCTTGCACTGGGCCGGCGTTCTGGCCAGTTTTCGTGCTAACGCTGGCGGAACTGTAGCAACCAACCGGCCTTGATGTTGCAATCGTCTGAGCGAGGGCTTGAGCACCGTTGCCCACACCGGCCGGAGGTTCGAGGAAACCGAAGTTGCCAGGACCAGCGGCAGCCCCGTTTCCGACCTTCCTCAGTTCGATCAGTCGACGATGGACAGCTGGATTTGCGATGGCTTGCTCGAGTGTGTATCCGCCCGCTGCATTCGTCCCGTTCACCGTCTCGTAGGGGTTGCACATAAAGACCGGCGTGAAATCGCAGACGCCGGAGGTGAAGCCCGCCACGGCGACTGCGCCGACATTGAAACTGTTGCTGGCGCCGGATGACAAGAAGGAAGCCGGGAAGATTGCGGCAAACCCGACCGGGGTTACAGTGACTTCAACAAAACGGGCAAGTTTGGCGTCATTCAGCTCGTCGGTGATCACATTGGCGGGCACAATCGGGAGATTGTCGGTGGCCGGCAACGAGCGAAGATATCGGCGTGTTACTCCGGCGGAAGCGAGCATTTGAGGAGGGCCGGCGGTCGAGAAGGTGTATCGATTGCTTACCAGCGTAGCGATCGCCCTGTCACCACGGCTGATAGAGTCCGACGTCCCATCCAGCTCAGCCGCGCCCGCCAGCGCAAACGCATCAGCCCCCTTCTGCAGATCGTTGTGCAGATTGTTGACCCGGCTCATGTCGATCACCAGCAGAGAAAATCCGATGATCGCCGGCAGCATGACGCTGACCAGTATCAGCGCTATTCCCCTCTGATCGTGCCAGAACGCGCGAATAATACGCAGCATGGCCTTGCTCTTTTGCTCCTTGACGCCAGGATCCCTCGTTTACCTGACGCGCTGATCCTTCCGTTCAATCCGCTGTGTCTTTCGGCGTCCCGACATTGACCGTGATCGCCGGCGGCGGCGGCGGTGGCGGTGGGAACTTGTAACTCTGGGCAAGAGCAGCAGCGCGCGCGCCATCCCCCTCAATAGCAGTTTTTTTCGACGCCGGATTGAGAGGGTCGACCGTTTGCAGAAGCGAATTGTATTTCTGGGTGTCGCCCGCGGCCAATGTCACCGTGTCGTAGCGGTTCAGATAGTCCGCGCAGCCCGTCAGCCCGCTGGCGCACAAAAGCATGATCAACACCCTATTTCTTGACATAGATCATCTTGTCCTTGGATTTCAGGTCGAGCATGTGGCCATAGGGGCCGACGACGCCTTCGCCCAGTTCATATTTGCGCACCATGTCCTTGGTTACTTCCAGTTGGCCGAGCACGAAAAATTCCGGGTCGTTGGCCGGCCGTGTCTTGTCGAATGGGGTCGCCAGTTGCTCGCCGGGTTTCACCGGGCGAACGATATGCGGGGTGACGATGACGACCAGTTCGGTCTCTTCCTTCTGATTGCTTGAATTGTGGAACAGCGCGCCGACAATCGGCACTTGGCCCAGCCATGGTACCTGCCTCTGGATTTTGGTATTCTTGCTGGACAAGAGCCCGCCGACGGCGAAACTCTGACCGTCGCGCAACTCGACGACGGTCGCCAGCTTGCGGGTGGTGAAGATCGGGTCGCCGGCCGGCGTGAAGCCGTTCAGGTCGCTTACCTCCGGCGCTAGCTTGATATGGATCTTGTCGTCGTTGAGCACGATCGGCGTGAACTGCAGATTCACGCCGAACTGCTTGTACACAATGTTGATCTGGCCATCGCTGTCGAGGCTGCGGATGGGTACTTCACCGCCGGCGTTGAAGCTGGCCGGCTCGCCGGAAAGTGTGGTGAGATTGGGCTCGGCCAACATGCGCACGACACCCTTTGCCTCAAGCGCCTCGATGATCAGATCGACCTTGATGTTGCTGTCGATGACGCGAGTGATCAGCGCCGCGAATGGATTGGTGTTCGACAGCAGGCCAGTGAGCAGACCGCCCGGTCCGAGCACCACGTTATCTTCATCGACGGCGGCAATGCCCGTTCCAGTTCGTGTCGTTCCGCTGTTGTTCGTGCTCCGGATCGACACACCAAGGTCACGACCGGCATTGCGCTTGGCCTCAAGCACGCGCACTTCCAGATTAACTTGCTGGCTGTCATCAACGGTAACGGCATTGATAATCGCGTCGGGACCGTATTGCTGGGCCACTTCCAGGATCGACGCCAGCGTGGCGCCGTCCTTCACATGCCCGCCAAGCCGGACCTTGCCATTGACCGAACCGATATCGATCCGCGATCTGGGCGCTACCTGCCGAATTGCCTGCGCCATATCATTGACGTCGACGCCGACCTCGATCTGGATTACGCCAAGCGAGCGCTTGTCTTCGGAAAAGAGATTGACGGTGGTGGTACCGGCGCCCTTGGCAATGACGTAGAGCGTCTTGTCGGTCATCGGCTGGGCATCTGCGATCTTCTCGTCGGCGACGACGATATCGCCAAGAGTGGCATTCACCTCAATCGTCAGCGATTGCGACATGGGCAGGAAGACACGATGGACCCTGGGGTTCGACACGTCGATACGGCGATCGGCTGCCGTAGCCTCAAGGCCGATCGGCAGTAATATCACCGAACAGGCCAGCGCGGCGGCTGCCAGTGTTTTCCGGACCGTTCGCATCTGCATTCCCCCTTTTGGCGGCTCTTCGGACGCTCTTTATCCCATATACCAGAGTTATCTTTGTCGCGGTACGTCATATGTTTCGAGCTTCACGCCCCGAAAAACGCCGATAGTCGCACGGGCTGACGGCTCCGGCTGCACATATTTGATCACTTCATTAACGACCTCTTGCGCTTCGGGTGCCGAGGTCACGGCCGGAGCAGGCTTTGCTTTGCTCAAGTCGTCGAGCCGGCTTCCGACCTGTTCGACGGCCCGAGTCAGGCCATTGATCTTGTCGTCCGCTCGCTTGCGCTCGGCTGCCGCAGCAGCATCCGCCGTCGCCTGCCTGGCGAGGTCGGCTTGCTTGGCTGCGACATCGGCCGGCGTTTCGCCGGTCAGGTCGGAAAGCGTGATGCGTTGGGTGATCTCGTCCTTGCCGGCTGCTGCCTGGCGAAGCGCCAGCGACAACTGGCCGGCGCCGGCGGCCAGCGTCAGCTTCTGAGCGTCCTTGGTGCTAGCCTCTACGGTCACCGATTTCACCACCGTCGGACTGTCCGTGCTTTCATCAGCGACCTGGTCGACGGCGAGCACCTTCATGCTCTGCAACAGCACGTCGACGAAACTCTGGTCCGCACCTCCAGGATTGCGCACGGTGCGGGTCAAGAGCACATCGACCCGATCACCTGGGAAAACGAATCCTGCGACCCCGAGCACATCGTTGACTCTGATGGAAACAGCTTTCATGCCTTCGCCGAGCACCGCCGAAAGAGTGGCGCGCTGGCCGGGGCCGGTAATCTTGGTGGCAAGAACGGGTTCATTGGCGCCGATCGCCTGCAGCGCCTGCTTTGTGCCTTCGCCAGCGAGTAGATCTTTTGTCGTCTTGAAAGCACCGGCCGGAACCGCGCCCGCCGGCCATGTGATTTCACGCAGCTTGTCGGCCGACAGCGTGTCGCCGAATTTCAAAGACACGGCCGCCACCACGATGGTATCGCGCGGCACGTCCGTCTTCGCCATAGCGCTGCGTTGACTGGTTAGCCAGATATTGGCGAGAACCACTGCGAGCACGCCGAATACGCCGGCGAGAACGATCATGATGACAGTGTTTGCACGCACTTTCTTTTCCCGCCAGACTCCGGATCACCCACCACATGGATCGACGCCGGGAGAGCCCCCCGGCGCCGATGATAAGACTAAGCTATCACGGCAACAGTGCGTAAAGCCCCGTCCATTGGCCAGCAACCCAGCCACCGACAAGAATGATGGTGGCGATCACTGCGACAGTGATGATGCCGAGCAGGATGGTATATTCGACCATGGCAGCGCCGTGTTCGTCGTCGCGAAACTGCCGGGTCATCGTCATCAGCTTTTTCATGCCAATTTCTCCCTTTGGAGGTTCAAACCCTGACGAGATGAGCCAAGGATGAAATCGCATACCTGAGCATCCTCCGTCGGCTAATCCTAGGGGCCGATAAAAAACAGAGTCAAATAAGTTAGCGGTTCTTTAACTTCTTTATACCTGTGCTGTGCCTGAAATGGTCATAACGTTTCGAGGTTCTGTCTGCAGCAAGACGTTGAATGTGCCTGCTTTTCGCCTGTCTTTAACCATTCGTTCACAATTTCGCCGCGCCTGTGGCAGAAGCGAGGCGATATTAGCGGATAGGCATATGCCATTATATCCAAGGGGTTGTGCGAGCCCATAAAGCGCCTTTGTGGCCAAAAAGATACAAGGGATGTTTTGGCAGGCCCTTGTATACTTACGGCCGGACGCCTCCTTCGAATAGATGAGATGTTTTTTTGACCTAAGTGTTAACTGTGCAAGAGCATTGAGTTCGTGGAAGTGCTTGGTGCTGCCGTCTTGCGGGGTTGACGTTTAGGTTCCCCCAACGCGTGTCCAAGGGGGGTAGCGCAAAATGCTGGGCCGATTCACGAAAGGGCCAAGCGAGCCGCGGGTCGAGCCGAAGCTCGATCCGATCGTGCCGGCAGTGCCCGCACTCTCCCGTTCTGCGGACTTCGAATCGCCGGGGGATGATTTCCTCACGCTCAAGGTCGAACTCCACCGCCACTTGATTGATCGCTTCAACCTGACCGCCCTTGAAAGTGCGTCCAAGGAGGAAATCCTGAACGAGATTCGCCCCATCGTGCGGGAATTCGTTCGTGCTCGCAACGTGCCGCTTAACGCCCGCGAACTTGACCAATTGACCAGCGACACAGCTGACGAGATGCTCGGGCTGGGTCCAATCGAGCCGTTGCTCAAGGATGATTCGATTTCCGATATTCTGATCAACACCCACAAGCGAGTCTTCATAGAGCGGCGTGGCGTCATAGAGGAGACGGCGATCCGCTTTCGCGATGAAGCCCATCTGCTACGTATCATCAACAAGATCGTCTCGGCTATCGGCCGGCGCGTCGATGAATCGGCGCCGATGGTCGATGCGCGGCTGGAAGATGGGTCGCGAGTCAACATAGCGGTGCGGCCGATCTCGGTGGATGGCCCGCTGGTCTCGATTCGCAAGTTCTCCAAGAACCCCTATTCGCTCGAACGCCTGATGGCGTTTAATTCGATCCGCCAGCCGATGGTCGACCTGTTGCGCATTGCCGTGCAGGCCCGCAAGTCGATCCTGGTTTCGGGCGGCACAGGCAGCGGCAAGACGACCCTGCTCAATGCCCTGTCGAGCTACATCCCAGCCAGGGAGCGCCTGATCACCATCGAGGACGCAGCGGAACTGCAACTGCAGCAGCCGCATGTGGGCCGTCTCGAGACGCGTCCGCCCAATGTTGAGGGAAAGGGCGAAGTTCGCCAGCGCGAATTGCTGAAAAACGCGCTTCGCATGCGGCCGGACCGCATCATCGTCGGCGAGGTGCGCGGCGAGGAAGCCTTCGACATGCTGCAGGCTATGAACACCGGCCATGAAGGTTCAATGACCACCATTCATGCCAACACGCCCCGGGATGCGATATCGCGATTGGAACAGATGGTCGGCATGGCCGGTATGCCGATGAGCCACGATTCAATACGGGCTCAGATTGCCTCGGCCATCGACGTCATTGTGCAGACGCAGCGGCTTTCCGATGGTGGAAGGCGGGTTGTTTCCATATCAGAACTCACCGGTATGGAAGGCAATGTCGTACAGGTTCAGGAGCTTTACCATTTCGTCCGCCGCGATGTGACTGCAGAGGGCCAGATCGTTGGGGAATTTCGTGCGACCGGCATTCGTCCGCGCTTTGCCCAGGAGGCGGCGACCCTTGGCCATCAGTTCGCCAAGGACGCGTTCAACCCACAGGTCCCGCTCTAATGCCGACCGGCCAGACATTGCTCTACTTCATCTATGTACTGGCGGCTGCGTCGCTCATCCTCGCGGCCGAGGCTCTGTATGTGACTTACTCCAAGCGGCGCTCAACGGTCAGCACGATCAACCGTCGGCTGAAGCGGCTCGCCGATGACGCTCCGGCCGAACAGACCTTGCAGCGATTGCTGCGAGAACGTGGGCTTACCAGCTCGGGGGATTTTCTTTTCAATGCTGTTGGCCTGAACAGGCTGTACACCCAGTCCGGCATTACCGGGAATCCGCTGTCGTTCGTCGCGACATTTACTCTCGGTGGACTTGCCCTGGCACTGGTATTTGCATTCCTGCTGCACTTCTCCGCCGTGGTTTCGTTGATCATCCTTCTGCTCATCGGATTCGTCCTGCCGTTTCTGGTTCTCCGTCGCGCGCGCGCCACGCGAATCCAGAAATTCGCGAAGCAATTGCCGGATGCCCTTGAGATGATCGTGCGTTCGCTGCGTGCCGGTCATCCGACTTCCGTGGCTATAAGCCTTGTCGCACGAGAAATGCCTGATCCGTTGGGCACCGAATTCGGCATTGTTTCAGACGAGATCACCTTTGGCCTCAGCCTTGAAAACGCGGTGCGAAAACTCTCGCAACGCGTCGGTTTCGAAGGTCTGCATTTGCTGTCAGTGTCGCTGTCGATTCAAGCCAAGACAGGCGGCAATCTTACCGAGATTCTGTCGAATCTCTCAGTGGTGCTGCGCGAAAGGCAGAAACTTAGGTTGAAGATTAGGGCGCTCTCTGCCGAGGGGCGAATGTCCGCGTGGATCATTTCCCTGTTTCCTCTTTTGATGCTCGCCATCCTCACGGGCCTGGCCCCCAGCTACTACGGTGATGTGTGGGGCAGCCCCTTGATCATGCCTGTGTTCCTGGTTTTCGGGCTCTGGGCGCTGCTCGGCGACTTCATCATGTACCGTATGGTGAATTTCGATTTTTGAGGGAGCGGAGCTATAGAGTTGTGACCCAGGATGTGAGCCTGCTGGTGTCCATTGCCGTCTTCCTGGCGGCCGTAGCGCTTTTCCTGGTTGGCGCGCTCGTCTTCTTGCCGGCGCTGCAGACGAGGAAACTGGTTGCGCAAAGCCTGATGGCAGAGGGCATTCCCGACCGCCGCTCGCTTTTGGGCCAGGAAGAACTGGCTAAGATTTCAGCACAGCGGCCGGTCGACGCCTACTTTAGATCGATCGAAAAGGAACGCGACGAGCCCAGCGCGCTGGACGCAAAACTATTTCGCGCCGGCTTCTATCAGTCAAGCGCGCCATTGATCTATACTCTGTCGCGCCTTGGCGCGGTCTGTCTTGGCTTTTCCGCGACGTACGCGCTCCTGTCGCGGATATTGCCACCCGAACTTCCCGGTCTTGTCGCCTTTGCAGGCTCTGCCCTGCTTGGGCTGGGATGCATCGTCATTCCGAGCATCGCTCTCGATCGGTTCGAAAAGGGACAAAAGCAGATCTATCGTCGCGGCTTTCCGGATTTCATGGACATGATGATCACCTGCGCCGATGCCGGCATGAGCCTCGAAGCGGCTGTCGAGCGTGTCGGCAGCGAACTGGCTGGCACCCATAGATGGCTCGGCATCCAACTCGCGATCATGAATCTTCAGTTGCGCGCGGGCAAGCCGTTGCGCGAGGCCCTGCGCGAACTATCCGACCGCGTTGGGCTGGAGGAGGCGCGCGCGCTGGCCGTGCTGTTCCGTCAATCCGAAGAGCTCGGTACCAGTTTGACGGATGCCTTGCGCGTCTACAGCGACGAAATGCGGGGGCAAAGAATTCTCTTCGCCGAGGAACGCGCCAATGCTTTGCCTGTCAAGATGATGATACCGCTGGGGCTATGCATCTTTCCTGTTGTGATGATGGTCGTGATGCTTCCGGTGATCATTCGAATGAAGGGCATTTTCTTCTAGACAGGGATGTGCTTTGGTCAGGGGCGGGATCGGAAAGATTCCTTGGGGGATAAAATGACAAGGCCAATGTGCCTCGTTGCCGCTGCCAGTTTGCTGGCTGTCGTGCTTTCCGGTTGTCAGTCGAATGCGACGGACCCAACGGGAGTCGTCCGCACTAACGAGCCGGCGAAAGTGGAGCTTACTGCCTTCGGCGATGCCTTCGACGGACTGAAGACGGTCAGCGACGTCGAATATTATGCCTCGGACCTAGCCGTTGCCGAAGCCAAGAACCAGTTCCGCTCGGAAAATTATGGCAATGCGGGCGCCTTGTTCTACAAGGCGACGCAACTTGCCCCCAACGATGGTGTCGCGTGGCTGGGCCTCGCCGCCTGCAGCGACCGCATCCACCGCTTCGATCTCGCCGACAGGGCTTATGGCCAGGCCTTCCGGCTGATTGGGCCTACGCCCGAATATTACAACAATGTTGGCTATTCCTATCTGCTGCGCGGCAAGCTGCAGGACGCGCGCAGCAATTTCCTTAAAGCATACGAACTGGCTCCCAACGATCCGACCGTCGCCAACAATTTGCGGCTGCTGTCGTCCAGCGTGAAGAATCTCGAACGGTAAGGCGCTAGCATGTTGCTTGCCGGAGCGCTGCTGATGGAGGGGCTGGCGGTTTCTTTGCTGGCAAGGATCGCATGGCTCGACTTCACGACCCAAAAGATATCTAACCGCGACGTGCTGCTGCTTTTGTGTCTTGGGCTGGGTTCGCTGCAGTTTATGTCGATCCTGACCGGGTCGTGGTGGGACATGGGCCTGAGCGCGCTTGCCGGCCTTCTGCTGTTCCTTGCGCTTTTCCCATTCTGGGCCATGCGCAAGGTCGGCGCCGGCGATGTCAAGCTGATGGCGGTGGTTTCGTTTCTGATCGGCGGCAGCGGGCTCCTGGTGTTTTCCGTGCTGTTGCTGGTCTTCGCGCTTGCGACCGCGTTGGTCGTGAAGAATCCCTTCATGCTGCCCGAAGGCGCCTTCCGCCTCCACGTTCAGCATCTGGATCGCAAAGGCGTCGTCCCCTTCGGCGTGCCGATCTCGATCGCTGCTATCTGCACGCTAGGGCTTCAGATTTATGGCAACGCACGGTTCTAGGCGGGCTCTCAGCCTGACATGTTTGGCGCGCGAACTAAATTTTCAATTAACCTGTGAGAAACCATTAGCTTGCGCTCAAATTGGCGAAGTGCTTGGATTGCGTCTTGCCGGCGGGACGCCGTATGGACATTCTGAATATCAAAGCGCTCTTAATTGCGGTTCTGATCTTCGTTCCGATCGAATACCTGTTCGCTCTGCGACCCCGTCAAAAGATATTCAGGAAAGCCTTCTTCAACGATCTCATCTATGCGCTGTTTAATGGGATTCCGATAAGCCTTGGCCTGATCGCGGCTATCACGCTCGCAACGAGTACGGTGGGGCGGCTGGTGCCGGCCTTCGTCGGCAGCGCAGTATCATCGCAACCTGTTTGGCTCCAGGTGTCAGAGATCATTGTCATTGCGGACATTGGCTTTTACCTGGCCCACCGCACCTTTCACGCCGTTCCCTTTTTGTGGCGCTTCCATTCGATTCATCACAGCATTGAAGAACTGGACTGGTTGGCAGCGCACAGGGTTCACCCTGTTGATCAGGCTCTGACAAAGAGCGCGTCGCTCGTGCCTGTATATCTGCTGGGTTTCAGCAGCTCGGCGATCGCCCTGTTTGCACTAATTTTTCACGTCCACGGACTTTTGCTGCACGCCAACGTCAGGCTGAACATCGGCCCGCTTCGGTGGCTGATCGCGTCACCCCAGTTCCATCATTGGCATCACGCTCACGAGCGCGCCGCATACGACAAGAACTTCGCAGGTCAACTTTCATTGATCGATGCGCTCCTCGGAACGATGTACCTGCCCGGTAACGCTGTCCCGGAGCGCTATGGCGTCGATGATCCGATTCCATCAACTTACGTTGAGCAACTCGCCTATCCAGTGATCCCGAAGGGCAGAATCAATGAAGCTCCCTCCACCAGAGATACGTGATTTCATCGGGCGTGCAACGATGACACTTTACTTCACGTTCTGTGCGACTTTGAAGGCCGCAACATTCTTGGTAGCTCTTGCCGGCGCAGAATGGACTGTGGCGTGGATTGTCGATCTCACCGCAGATGTGGCCGCTCTCGGCTTTCTCGTGCTCGTCGTTGGGATGACAGTGGCGCGTCTTCCGCCCCTGGGAACAGCGCAGGGAATCGAACCCCGAATCTCTGCGCTCATTGGATGCTTTGCCACCGCAACTTTGATTGCGGTCCCTAGCACACGGCCAAGTCCGCAGGTCGAGTTTCTTGCGGACCTGACCACCACAGTTGGTTTCGTGCTTTGCATCTTGTGCCTGTGGTGGCTCGGCAGATGCTTCAGCATCACCGCGCAGGCCAGACGGCTCGTCACGGGAGGCCCTTACCAAATCGTGCGGCACCCGCTCTACGTCTGCGAAGCGATCGTCCTGCTCGGCATTCTTCTCGGCAATGCGACATGGACGACCGTCGCAATCTGCGCGATTGCCCTCGCTTTCCAATATCGGCGGCTCGTGAACGAGGAGAGGGTCTTGGGAGCGGCGTTCCCCGAATACGACGCCTATGGACAGACCACGCCAATGCTCATCCCATCTTTATCCTCATTGTGCCGATGGCAGTGACTGTGCCCCATGCTGATCTGCTGTCTACGGATGTAAGGGTGTGCCTGGTGATCTTACACGGTGCCGTTAGGAATGCTTCACTCGCTGACCTAGGTGTTGGAACTCGAAATCACTTAGCAATTGTCGCCTTGGTCACAGCTCTTTTCGGGCTGATTGACATTTTTTGGTTGCCATTTTCTACAGTCGATTTTTCACCCAGGAACTGGATTGACATAAGCAAGGCGGCCCTTGTCCTCAGCGCATCTTGGATGGCATCCGCAATTGCGCTCCATAGATTGAGATCTGACACAAGCCCAATCGCCAGCGTAATCAAATATCTTTGTGGCTGCTTGAGAATCGTAGTCGTTTCCGCAGCAGCATTCATTCCGCTCGCCATTTCAACCACCGTCTTCATGTACCTGGCGTCGGCCACCTCAAGGCCGCTGGCGGACCCGGTTCTAGCTTCTATCGATTCCGGCCTCGGCTTCGACTGGCAGTGGTTCCTGGCCACGACCAACCAGCCGACTACAGCATCCGTCCTGGTTTTTGCTTATCACGCGCTGGCGTTTCAAATGCCGCTCGTTTTGTTAGTCCACGCGGTGAGAAACCAACGAGAACGAGCACTGGAGTTTGTGGCTCTTCTAGCGGTTGGCTCGGTCTTCACAGGCGCTCTGATGGCGTTGGCGCCAGCTGAAGGCGCTTATGCCTATTTCAAGCCGGCGCCCGGGCTATTTTCGAACTTCACCACTGATGCCGGAATGTGGCACCATAATGTGCTTATGGCGCTGCGATCAGGCGAGCCGTTTGATCTAATTATGACTAAAGGCACAGGGCTCGTCACGTTCCCGTCGTTCCACACGACACTTGGATTGGCAGTGGTCTATGCCGCGCGGACCATCCGGCCACTCTTTGTCGTGTTGGCTATGGTGAATACCGCCATGATCGTGGCCACTCTGCCTGAAGGCGGTCATCATTTAATAGATGTAATCGCCGGCATAGTCATCGGCATTCTCTCCATCATTGCAGTCAAGATGCCTAGCTATGCGCGCGGAAAGGCCGACCGCGTTGCGAGATCAGCCGTGGGATCGGACGCGGACCACTGAGTTGGCCACGGGCTGTTGCCCTCCGGCTGCCTGGCAATGAAGTGGCGGCGGCGAGACACAGCGAGGAGGAGCGCCGCCCTGCGGCGGCATCTGCATGCACAGGAAGAAGATCAACATCTCCACCGTGCTCGCCGGCCAGAGGTTCGGAATCACCGAAGTCGACGACGGCATTTGGCTCGTCTCCTTCATGCACTATGATCTCGGATATATCGACTTGGAACAGAGGACCTTGTAGACCATCGACAACCCGTTCGGCACGAGGGTGTCCACCCATGTCTTCCTAAGAAACAGCCGCAGCAGGGGTGGGCTCCATCCTCTGCAGTGCATATCCAAGCGATTTGGCACGACGCCGGACGTTGCTGAGAACCCGCTGCCGGTAGCCTTCTTCGTAATAAGAGGCTCCTGGGTCAAGCGTAGTCCATGCGATGGCGAAGGGCGTTGTAGATGAGAACACGGCGATCTTGCGCGCCGTCGCGGTGACAGCCTTGGCCTTCAATGCGGGAGGCCAAGCGGCGATAGAAGGCGCCCAACGCCGTCTGAGTGCGCCCCACCGCCGTCGCCGCCAGCCGCAGCAGGGCCGCCACTCGACTGCAGGAGCGGCGCGTGCGCGACGACAGCACCTTGCCCCGGAAATCTTGTTGTGCGGCGCTAGGCTCAGCCAGGAGGTGAAGTGCTTGGAGGTCGGCCAAGCCGAGAGGTCCGTGCCGCACTCGCTGACCAGCTTGAGCGCCAGGTATGGCCCGATCCCATGGATTTGTGTAAGATCGACGCCAAGGATCGCATGCAGGGCCTCGCGCACTGGAACCCCCGGCTCACAGGCCTGTGGCCGCTTATAGCGGGGAGGCGGTAGCGCCGCTGGCGGCGCCGGATGGGCGTCCTTCATGCGTTCCAAAACCACTGCGATCCGCTCATCGCACGCGGCCACCTTGACTTGGTATATCTCGTATAGCTCCAACGCTTGCGCCAGAGCGAAGACATGCTCCTCCCGATCGTTGCCGACGAGAGCCGCCCGAAGAGTCTCGGCTGAAGCCTTGCAATGTGGGTCACGGTAAGGGGCCAACTTGTCCGGATCGCGCTCGCCCCCCACAAGGGCCCGCATAATGCGCAGCCCGGTGGCGCCCGTCACGTCCGTGACGACGTGATGGAGTTGCAAGTTCATTTCGGTCAGCGCCTTTTGCATGTGTTGGATGTGGGTAGCCGCCGCATCGAGCAGCCGCTCGCGCTGGCGCAGATAGCTCTGCAGCGTCGCGATCTCGCCGGTTGGCCGGAAGCTGGCCCGCAGCAATCCATATTTATGCAGACGCTGTAGCCATTCGGCATCGGAGACATCGCTCTTGCGGCCCGGGACCTGTTTGGCCTCGCGGGCATTGACCAGGATTGCGTCAAACCCGTGCTGCTCAAGGATCTCGAAGAGCGGGATCCAGTAAACGCCGGTCGACTCCATCGCCACTGTCTTGACTCCGCACTGCTCAAGCCATGCGGCGAGGCGATGCAGATCGGCCGTGAAGGTTCCGAATGTCCGTACCGGCTCGGGATCGCACCGGGGCGAGACCGCGGCCACAAGTATGGTGGCTCCGATGTCGATGGCAGCTGCATTGGGATTGACCAGGGTGAGATTTCTTTTCCGGCGGGGCTGCGTCTTGCGCGTCATGGCATACTCCTCCTTAGCAAGGCTGGAGGGCTGGGCTGCGCGAAAATATCAATTTCCTAATCGGGATCGCCACATGTGGCGTCACCACTTTCAAGTCCGCAGGAGCCCATGGGCCACGTTTGGTAACGGGGTCGAGCCCACCAAAGACCGGACGGCCGCTCCCTCCGCGGCTATCATAGGGCTCCGCTGTTCTTCCGCCACAGGCGGACTGCCGTCCTTGCCCGTTAGGTACAAACTGTTACCCATGTCTCCGGGCCGTACAGTTTAAAGACGCTAGCGGGAGAGGGATACCGCCAATACAGTGCGGCCACTGAATTCGTTTGCTAACTCGACTACTTTGCAATATAGGGCGGTTTGCAGCCTTAAATCGTGTCCCCGCAACCACTTCTGTCATATTACGATAACCGTCTCGGTTTAACGGAGGCGGTTTTTTCGTGTAATGTCTGGTGCGAGGCCGGGCATTAGGGCGCATATTTTGCGCGAAGCCCTTCATGAACCTCAATACGTCAATCATCGGCGGAATGCGGAATGCGTCGGCAAGAGATTGAACCAAAGCCCTCCGAAGGCAGAGATCACAGGTTCGAATCCTGTCGGGTGCGCCAATCCCGGCTTTGCGTGGCCAAGCACCGCGTCGCGGACCTCCAGGTTGAAGCCGAGATGCGCCAGTTGCAGTGCGCAGGCTGCCAGAAAAGCGTTTTGCTCTAAGGCCTATCACCCAAGCCGCTGTCGCGTTGGTCAATCTTCAGATAATCTGCAGAGCGAAAATGGCACAAGTCGGGGAGCACTACTTTGTTGCCGCTGCTAAGGGAATGGCCGGGACTGTTCCTATCGTCGCTTCTATTGCTGGCGACGGCTGTCGCCGCCCCGACGCAGGAAACCAACATCGGATCGCCTTCCGATACTTCAGCCGCAACGCTGGCCAACAATGTCACCGAGCTGCGCATATTTTTGACGGAAGATTCCGGGATGGTTCGGGGCGAGATCGCGACTGCTCGTCCATCCAATGTCGCGGAGCTCTCATTGGCGATGGAGGAAGGAACCGTCACATTTCGCGACGATGGCGCCGGGCCGGATCGAGTCAAGGGCGACGGCGTATTCAGCGCGCGTTTCAAGTTTGACACGACGGCGGAGTTCGAAGCGTTGCGCGCTGGCCTTAGGGCGACGATCGACGTTCTGCGCGATCCAGGCCAGGACATCCTAATCCGTCGAGGGCCGCGCGACATCGTGACCGCGGCTGACGCGATCCGGGATGCCGAGCTCAAAACGCCTGAAATCCTGAACACAGCGCGCCAGGAGGCGGAGCGGGCAGCGCGCCTGCTGGACTTCCAGGACCCGTTGAGGGCCGCAAAGGCCCTCGACATCAACGTCGCGACAACACCGTTCCAGCGCCTGCCCGGCCCCCAATTCGACCCTTTGGAACGCAAGCAATTCAAGGTCGAATATCTCTTCGAGTTCCCGATCTTCACCACGTTTCCGCCGCCCGCACCGCGCGTCGCCATCGACCGTGATCGCTCGCTGCTGATTACCGCGAAAGACGTGGTCGAGGATGGCGATCGCAGCTTCGATGCCTGCACCGGAACCGGCTCGCCCGGCGGGCCGTGGAGCTTCGGCCACCTGATGCGCGAGCTGGCATATGACACCGGCCTCACGCCTGAGGAATTTACACTGCACTGGCTGTTGAGTTGGCGACTCCCGCATGAGGTCAACGGTTGGATCGTCCCCGCGCGCGACCATCAGCAGCTGCAACATTTCATCGACGGATGGCGCGGATTGTCCCCCAACGGGCTGCTCGACATCGACTACTTCCCGGCGCGGCTTCTCGCCATAGTGAATCGACCCGACCTTGCAGACCGTATCGGTTTCGGCGCCGGGGGCAGTGCAGGAGAGGGGCGGCTGGTATTCGGCTTGATGACCGGTTCCTGTACGCCAGCGAGCTTTACAGTGATCTTCGAATACGGCATCGCTGCCAATTCCTGCATAGAGGTCAAGGCATGGCAACGACGTTGGAAAGATCTTGACCAGTTTGGCGTCGGCACTGCTGCCTATAATCAGGCACTGGAATCCGTTACCCGCGCCTTCACCGATCACGGATCGAAACCGAGCCAACTTCCCAATGCGAGTTCGCTCAGTCGGATGAGGACCAACGAGAATGTGCTCGCCAGTGGTTGGCAAATGCGCGAATTCCGCCTTGAAGAGACCGGCCTGCTCGACGTTGTCCCGGTGAAGCAGACGCCGGACAACGGATTCAATGGCAGCGGGATCCTACTGGACTATTTCGTCATCAACGAAGCCGACATTCTCAACGACCGGCATGTTGTTCGGGAGCGCTTTCCGGACGATCTCGACCCGTTCCTGGGTGGCGCGGCAAAGACCTTGTTTGAAAGCTTCTTCTGGTCGGCCCCGAATCTCGACAGCCTAATCGAGCCTTCCGAGACGCGCCGCAAGTTTTCGCTCGCCACCTGCAATGGCTGCCATGCAGGTGAAACGGGCACCCGATTCACCCATATCGGAAACGAAGGCAGACGCGAAATGGGCCAGCCTGCAGAACTCTCCGGATTTTTGCGGGGCGAGACCGTCACCGTGCCGATGAGCGGCAGCGCTATGCGGCGTTATGAAGATTTGAAGGAGCGCGAGACTGCCATGTCGGAGCTTCTCGAAAGTTCCTGTTTCTGGCTCCTGGCCTTTCAGCGATCTCCGTTCGTCCACTGAAGACGTCGGTCTGCCTTCAGTGATGCTCGGCCGTCACTTGATGGCACTGTGCCTGGAGTGATAGCTTGGCCGGACGTTGGCCTTCGCCCCGCGGACTAGCTCCACCACCGCGGGTGGGGAACGCAATGCTTATGTATTGGCGCCGCCGCGCGGTATGGCGGGGCAATCCTCTTTGCAGTGCTCGGAATTCTCAAGAGCGCGCGCGACCGGACCGAGCCGGCTTGAGTTCTCGAACTTACTTGAGATCCAATTTTTCAAGAGCGGAGGAAGCAGATGGCAAAGCTTAAGATATTCGACAATAATAATACCAATGTGAACGTACCGAGCAAACAAGGGTATATCAATGTTGCTACCGGTGTGATCAATGATTTTACCAATTTCGAAAGTGAGTCTGACAAGAAAAAATCTGATTTACTTCAACAGTACGCAGGTAATAACTATATCATATATCAACTTACCAGGAATCCAGAAACAAACGTTCAAATTGACAGCAACAACTGTAAGGTTAATATCGTACCTGACGGGAGAAAGAAACCCGGCGTCACTTTCGGCAAGCATAATATAGTATTGCCTGAGATTGAATCGGGCGACCCTCCATTGGATGCTGGCTACCTGTCTGAGCACGTGAAGGCAATTAGTGAGCTATACGGGGCCGGTACATCGCCAGAAGTCGACCAAGCCTGCAAATTCCTGTTCGGATTGATGCTGCTCACCCGCTGCCGTTGAGGCGGCCTTAGATCAGCCGGCGGGACCTGCTTGGGGACCGCCGGCCATTGATCGCGCCATGGCCCACTGAGCCAGTCAACACCTCACTTGTCCCCAAAACGAAACGACCAGTCTCAAAGGTGAGCGCGGATCGCGCTATTGTTTGCGAGGATCATTCTGCCTGGCATAGTTGCTCCAGATCTCGCCGATCCTCGTCCCGCTTGATGGGGAAGGCTTCTACAAACCAGCGCAAGATGTCCTTCGGCGTCGGGGGCGTGGGCCCTGCCCAGGCCGCAGTAATAGACGTGTGCAACTGCATAAGGGCCGCACGAGCGTCATCCGTTCTGCCCAGCTTGCGCAGGGCGGCAGTTTTCCAACCGGCGGTGTCGACGATTGCATTCCTCGACCGGTCGGCCGCCTCTACAGCGCCTTCGAAATCCCCAGCAAAATAGCGGATTACCGCGATGTGAGACCATTGATAGTCCAAAAACATGGATGTCAGAACCATCGCACGCTCTAGGAACTGCGTAGCTGGATCGACGCGGCCCATGAAAGCCATACCCAGAGCGGCCGACACCAAAGTTTTCGGACTGTTAGGGTTGAGTTCAGCGGCTAGTTCGTAGTGCACTTCCGACTGTTCGAAGTGTCGGGTCATGGCTGTTGACCAAGCGACGACCAAATGATTGCGTGCGTCCAGGGGATCGAGGGCCACAGCGCGCTGGGCCAGTTCAGCTGTCCGCTTGGTTATGGAAGGATCGGCAGCAATTCCGGGTCGGATGAACTGCCGTGCATTGTGGATGCTGGCCAGACTGGCATAGGCGGGAGCGAAGTTCGGGTCGGCAACGATTGCACCTTCGAACAGCCGTTCGGCCTCGTCGTCGGCATCTGGTGTCCAGCGAGTTAGTAAATCCTCGCCACGCAACCAAGCATCATAAACACCGAGGTTTTGCGGGAGGCCCCTGACTTGCCGGGACAGCCTGTCATGTGAAAGGTAAACCTCTAGAGTGGAAGCGATCTTTCCGACTAACTGCTTCTGCAGAGATAGCCAGTTGCCGAGCGAAAACCTAAAAGACTCACTCCAAATGACTTGGTTCGTGTTGGGATCGCCTACCGATACGACCAATTGCATATCATCTTGGTAGTCCACGCATTGGGCCGTCAGTAGATAGTCCGTGTCGGGACCTTCGATCGCGGCATCCTTCAACTCGATGACTGTGAACTCCCGAAATTTGGACAAATTGACGATTAGTTCCGAGCGGAATCCCCATACCAGAAGAGAGATTTTCTTAGTTCGCGTCTCGAATTTTCCGACCGCGAGCGTTGGCGCGGGTCCGCTCGGCCGCGGTGGTTTCCCTCTGCTCAACAATTGCGGGCCCGGACCCTTAAGCGCCTCTGCCAAAGCCGTCGTTTCCATGCTAGGCAGCAACTGGTATCGTTCGCGCAGAAGATCGCGCAGATTTTCATAGACGCGCATTGCAGCGGCGACATTGTGCAGTTCCGCATGGTGGCGGATGAGACAGCGCGCAGCGCGTTCATGGCTAGGTTCGAGGACTAAGATGGCATTTGCTGACCTGCGCATTGCAGGTTCGGATATCTCGAAGCGTTCCAGCATGGCCTCTAAGGCCTCCAATGCGTGGTCACGCCAGTTGTGCCTGGTCACACTCAGCCATGCGCGGAATAGGTCGCTGGTGTCTTCTAAGCCATATAAAATCGCCTCGGACCAATCCGATCGTTTGAGCAGCAGGTCGTCAATCTTGCCCTCTCCAAGATCGTTCAACATGCGAACGACATCGACGGTTATGCGCGAGGGGCTCAACCCGATAATATTTCCGCGTCTGAGAATTCCTGCCTTGGAGCCACCTGCAATTGATCTTTCTGCGATCTGTAGGCAGTTCGCCATCGCACGCCGAGCGGCTACCGGGCCACGGTCTGGCCAGATCAAGGTAGCCAGCCGGTCATGCACCTCCTGAAAATTGCGGGACAGTGCGAGGTATCCAATCAGTGCCTGCGCTTTCGGGGAACGCAATGCGATTGCTTCGCCATCTTCCCTGTAAAGGCCAAGCCCATCGATGACCGAAATCAGTCGCTGATGGCCGTTGTCCAGGACATCAGCAAGGTTGGAGGCAACCACGTTGTAGAGCGTCAGCGGCTCAGGCATGTTCTTCAAAGCGGGCCGCCCGGCGAACCGAAACCGCCACCGCCCGGTGTTGCGGGCAGCCCAATAGACGTCTTGCGTGACACACACACCGCCTGGCTCGGCCATAGCCTGCACCCGAGCAGCCACGTTTATCGCATGGCCGAACACGTCGCCGTCACGGCGATGAACCTCTCCAATATGCAATCCGATCCGGAACCGACTGTAAAACGCTCTGCTGTCTAGGAGGTCAGCTAGGCTACCCTGCATGAAAATGGCGTAGTCGATGGCGTTCGATACACCGTCGAACAGTATCAGGACCCCGTCGCCGGTCGTCTTGATGAACTCGGCGCCGAATTCCTCGCAATGGGTTTGGAAGAGTTGGAAACACTGCGAAACGAGATCCAGTGTTCCAAGTTCGTCGGCCGCGGTTAGCTGGCTATATTGAGCCAGATCCGCAAACAGGATTGATTTAAGGGTCGCTCGCTCCGATCTCGCTTGCATAGTCGCCGCTGATGCCCTGTCGAATGTGTTATTCTGCTCCCCAATGCAGGCTTAGTCGACGATACAACGAACTGATGGCAAATGCTTTCATAGATGGGTGTAGCGAGCTCGCCAGAGTCGGCGAGCTGTTCGACGTGATTAACCTGCCTGTGACGGATGTTCCGGCTCACTTCGCTATCGCGATCCCTAAGAATGTTTTGTTGCAAGTGCCGGTAACGCCGCGCTCAGCAATGCCCGAAACTGGCAGGCTGGCGAGCGGCCGAGGATTGAGCATGGGCGACTGCCGAGCGAGTTGCCTTGGCGAGGCAGCCGAACTCTTCAGTTGCTGCTCATGGGGTGATGAGCCGTTGATCACCGCTACAGTCGACGAGATCGGGTCAGCGGCAATCGCTCCTGAAAGCCTGAACGGCTTCAGTTCCCATCAGCTCGTCGCCCGCGATGTATGGAACAAAGAAAATATTGGCTTTGATTGGCGACCGCCGATCAGGGATGAATCTGCCGCGCTGGACTGGCTGAAGGTTGAAGATGCATTTGGGGGGGAAGGGGCGTTCATACCAGCAGACTTTGCTTTCATAGGACGGAAAGAGGCCGGCGAGGAGGGCGCGGTCGCCATCGGCGATAGCAGTGGGTGCGCTGCAGGACCTAGTGCGGACGCCGCGAAACTGGCGGCTATCTTGGAGCTAGTCGAGAGGGATGCGACAGGTCGCTGGTGGTATGGAAGAAGGCAGCGCCAAATAATTGATCCGTCCTGTCTCTCGGGCATCGATGCTCTTGTTGATTGGCTGTGGGATCGCGAGCGTCGAACGTGGCTCTTCGACATTACCTCGGACATCAACATCCCGGTGATTGCCGCCGCTTCTGCTGAACCGGAAGGCAAAGACGTCTCGCTAGGCTTTGCTGCGGGCAAAAACCTACAGTCCGCTGCGACAGCTGCCTTGACGGAGATGCTTCAGATGGAGATTTCGCTCGGGGCTTCACGAGCGCTTGGCGACGAAGCTGGCGCTTGGTCGCGATGGCGAGAGAAAGCCTCTATGAAAACGCCACCTCTGAATATGGCCCCGATCCAACACGTCGCGCCAAGTCTACCTCATCCAGCGGTTGAACGTGACCTATCGGACGTACTCAACGCCTTGGCGCATAGAGGAATCGATTTGTGGTTTGCCGAAATGACCCGCGCGGAAATCGGGATTCCCGTGTTTCGCGCCGTGTCTACCCTGCTTTGTCACTACAAACCACGGTTCGGACGCGCACGTCTCTTTGCTCCCGATGCCCGCGATCTAAGCTTCGATACCGGCTCGCCCGCCGACCAGCCGTTGCTTTTAGTTTAGTATTGGCAGCATGAGGGAGGACCTCCACCCAGGATGGTCTAACCTTTAGGTCTGCACCCGTCTTTCCCGCCGCAAACGGTAGGTCTCGTTCATTTGGTGGCTGCCCGTCGGGCATTCGGTCACTGCACGATGCCCATTAGGTGCTCGCTGCAGGTCTGCAATGCGGCACGCTTTTCTGCCAGATAGTCGTGCTTATTGTAGGTCTTCTGCAATCCCGGCTTTACGTGGCCAAGCACCGCGTAGCGGACCTCCTGGTTGAAGCCGAGATGCGCCAGGCGTGTCTCGCATTTCACGCGAAAGTCGTGGATGCGGTAATGCTGAAGGGTCGCAGCCTTGTCGCCAAGCTCCTCACGCAGATGATTCTGGGCCGCATCGTCCAGCGCTCGCGTAACAAGGCGTGACGGGTGCGCTTCGGCAGCCGGCTTGTAGGATCAGCTCGTGAACAAGGTGTTTGGCAGTCACTTTGTCGGGTCGGCAGTTCGTCCAAACGTTCATACAAGGCCTCCCACCTCAGCGAGAACCCAAGGGAACATTCATGATCCTCTGTCGGAAAAATCAAGAAGAATGTTTGATAACTTCTGAGTGGGAATCAGGGGGACAAGCCACGAAGCGAGCCTCTATACTCTTTGACCTGACGCTCAGCCAGCCGGCTAGGGACCTTCTTCGGTCGGCCCCTGTTTGGCCCGATCAATAGCCGCAAGTAATGACTGTAGGGTTGGCGGCAGTTCTGGTTCGACCCCCAGATTTAAGAACGTTTGTACGTGATGACGATAGCCTTCGGAACGGATCAGTTTCCGAAACGCTTCGGAGACAGACTGATGGTCTGCTTTGTTGCTCGTTGTCATGTTCGGGAAGTCCGTCCCAATGAGCCGCAACTCGCCAGCAACGAATGGGTTCCATCAGGAGGCCGGAATATTTGGTTGAAATTTCTGAGCGGGAGATCGGATAACTGGCTCGCGCAAAGACCCCCCGTTGCTCAAGCGCATTACTTCACCAACTACTTCGCGCGCGAGATTGCGTTGCCGGTCCGTGTCGACTTCGATGCCGATTTCCGAGACATGTTCGAGGTGCGCGGCACCACGCGTAGCCATCGCGGTCGTGCCTATGACGCGCTGACTGGTGAGGCAAGCGTCACATTCGGTACGAAGGGCTTGATAATGTGGCGCGCCAGTCGGTCATTGCGGAGCCGGATCAGGTGCATTCCAGTTACGCCGAGTTCCGCATTGTCGTGCCGAGCCGTGACCGCAGGATCCTCCATCTGGACGTTGCCGAGACCATTCAGCATTAGAATCGCCGGCCTGAGCAGAAAGAGGAACAGACCGAGCGGACGCACGACCCAGAGCGCAGTGTCTTCGCTGCGCTGGAGCGCCAGACTCTTTGGTGCGAGCTCGCCAAGCACGATGTGAAGCGCGGTGATCATGATGAAAGCGATCGCGACGGCGACAGTGTGTGAGCCCGCACTCGCCAACGACCCGAGCAGCCCGATCAAGAGAGGCTCGACGAGATGCGCGAGAGCAGGTTCGCCGATCCAGCCGAGTGCCAGCGATGAAATGGTGATGCCGAGCTGGATCGCCGCCAGATTGGCATCGAGATTGTCGACGGCCCGCTGGAGCGCTGCCGCGTTCAGCCGCCCAGCCGCAGCGAGTTCGGCAACTCGGCTTCGGCGCACGGCGACCAAGGAAAACTCGGCGGCGACAAAGAAGCCGTTTGCGGCCACGAGTAGGAGAACCGACAAGATTCCAAGAATGTCGCTCAAACTGCCATCGCCTGTCGGCATGATATCCTCTTAATGACGCTATTGGATACTTCTCTGAAGCGCAAATGATGGCATTGCGCAATCGCTATCAGCATCACGATCGCCAGAAGCATAATCCCCTGATGGCGATGGTGGTGCATCTACTAGCGACTGATCACGGTGCGGTCGAATACGTTGAATGCGGCAAAGTGCGTGGTCCAGCCTGGCTTGCAGCGCGGGTCATGTACCGACGCGCCCCATTCTTGGCGTGGATGCGCAGATCACATGAAGGCAGACGCCACACGCAGCCCGGCGATAAAACTCAAATGATTGGGCTTGAACTGCTGACGGTAACAGGGCTGAAGCCTGGGCGAACGCTATCCGCATCAGCTCTCCGGCGGACAGTAGCAGCGCGTGGCGCTGGCCCGCGCGCTGGTCTATGAGCCGAACGTGATTCTGCTCGATGAGCCGCTGTCAAATCTGGACACCAAGTTACGCGAAGAAGCGCGGATCTGGCTGCGCCGCCTCATCACCAATCTCGGGCTATCGGCGCTGTGCGTCACCCATGATCAGGTGGAAGCGATGGCGCTCGCCGACCGCATCCTGCTGCTCAACGGCGGCCAGATCGAACAGGACGGAACACCCAAGCAAATCTACAACAAGCCGAAGAGCCTGTTTGCAGCAGAGTTCATGGGTGCCAGCAATCGCCTTGACGGCGTGGTCACCGCCATCAACGGCAACCGTGCGGAAATTGTCGCCAACGGCATCCATCTTGTGGGCAGCGCCCAGCAGGAGCTGACCGTCGGCGCCAAAGTCACCGCACTCGTCCGGCTTGAGCGGGTGACGTGGTCCGGGGAGGACGGCCCTGGACGTATCGCCATGACCTGCTTCGAGAGCCTTTGACGCACACAACTAATATACCCGGAGAGGACTTGGCTGCTTCTGCAGGTGAAAAGTGCTGACTTTCTCACGGTTCTATCTCGCGTCGTGTCTGCTCGCGCTCATTGCGCTCGTCGCCGTTCTCGAACTCGGGCTGCTTCCGGCACTGCTTTCGGGCCTTCTCGTGTTCAATCTCGTTCATTTCGCCGCACCGATGCTCCATCGAATCGGCGTTTCCAACAGCGTGACGAAAAGCCTTGCGCTGACCTTGGTGGCATTGATTTTCACGCTCCTGATAGCCGCTATCTTTAGCGGCATGTCGCAATTGACTGGCGGTTCGGAGAACGTCGTGACGCTCCTCAAGAAGATGGCCGAGATCATCGATACCGCGCGCGTCCATCTCCCGACCTGGGCGATGGCCTATTTTCCATCAAACATCGAGGAACTGGAAGTCTTCGCGGCCCGGTGGCTCCGCGAACATGCCGGCCAGCTTCAACTCGTCGGGCGGGATGTCGGCATCCTTGTGGTCCACATTATCGTCGGCATGGTGATCGGCGGCTTGATCGCGGTGAGCTCGGCGGCGCCATCGCGCGAGCCCGGCCCACTGGCGGTCGCGCTGGCAGATCGTGTCAACATTCT
>NZ_JAMYNR010000043.1:0-35110 GCF_040319155.1 Mesorhizobium sp. M0954
GGCGGCCGCCCTCGTCCTTGGTCAGGATGTAGGCTTCGGCAACGAACTTCTTGTGCGGCTTGACGGTGCCGGGCTTGGCCAGGACCTGGCCGCGCTCGACGCCTTCACGGTCGACACCGCGCAGCAGCGCGCCGATGTTGTCGCCGGCCTGGCCCTGGTCGAGCAGCTTGCGGAACATCTCGACGCCCGTGCAGGTCGTCTTGGTGGTCGGACGGATGCCGACGATCTCCAGCTCCTCGCCGACCTTGACGACGCCGCGCTCGACGCGGCCGGTCACAACCGTGCCACGGCCCGAGATCGAGAATACGTCCTCGATCGGCATCAGGAACGGCTTGTCGAGCGGACGCACCGGCGTCGGGATGTAGGCATCGACCGCAGCCATCAATTCGCGGATGGCGTCCTCGCCGATCTTCTTGTCGGAATCTTCAAGGGCGGCAAGCGCCGAACCCTTGACGATCGGAATGTCGTCGCCGGGGAACTCGTTCTTGGTCAAAAGCTCACGCACCTCGAGCTCGACCAGCTCGAGCAGCTCGGCGTCGTCGACCTGGTCGACCTTGTTCAAGAACACCACGATCGAGGGCACGCCGACCTGGCGGGCCAAAAGGATGTGCTCGCGGGTCTGCGGCATCGGGCCGTCGGCGGCCGACACCACCAGGATCGCGCCGTCCATCTGCGCGGCACCGGTGATCATGTTCTTCACATAGTCGGCGTGGCCGGGGCAGTCGACATGGGCATAGTGGCGGTTGGCGGTCTCGTATTCGACGTGCGCCGTCGAAATGGTGATGCCGCGCGCCTTCTCTTCGGGTGCCGCATCGATCTGGTCGTAGCGCTTGTATTCGCCAAAATACTTGGTGATCGCCGCCGTCAGCGACGTCTTGCCATGATCGACGTGACCAATCGTGCCGATGTTCACATGAGGCTTAGTGCGCTCGAATTTACCTTTTGCCATGTGATCTCTCCATTCCTGCCAGCCCGTGCGGGCCTTGAATTAAGTTACTGATGCAACTCGTTTCGAGTTACGCGTATTTCTTCTGGACTTCCTGGGCGACCGCGGTCGGGACCGGCTCGTAGTGGTCGAACTGCATCGTGTAGGCCGCGCGGCCCTGGCTCATCGAGCGAAGGTTGTCCACGTATTTGAACATGTTGGCGAGCGGCACCATCGCGTTGATGACCACAGCCACGCCACGGGCTTCCTGGCCCTGGATCTGGCCGCGACGGCCGTTCAGGTCGCCGATAACGCTGCCGACGTAATCTTCCGGCGTCACCACTTCGACCTTCATGATTGGCTCGAGCAACTGCACGCCAAGCTTGGGGGCTGCTTCACGGAAGCAGGCGCGGCCGGCGATTTCGAAGGCCAGAACCGACGAGTCCACGTCGTGGTAGGCGCCATCGATCAGCGTCGCCTTGACGCCGATCATCGGGAAGCCGGCGAACGGGCCCGAGGTCATGACGCTGTTGATGCCCTTTTCGACACCGGGGATGTATTCCTTCGGCACAGCGCCGCCGACGATCTTGGTTTCGAACTCGAATTCGCTGCTTTCCGGATTCGGCTCGAACAGGATCTTGACGCGGGCGAACTGGCCGGTACCGCCGGTCTGCTTCTTGTGCGTGTAGTCCTGCTCGTGCTTGCGGGTGATCGTCTCGCGGTAGGCCACCTGCGGCGCGCCGACATTGGCCTCGACCTTGAACTCGCGGCGCATGCGGTCGACGATGATGTCGAGGTGAAGCTCGCCCATGCCGGAAATGATCGTCTGGCCCGATTCCTCGTCAGTCTTGACGCGGAAGGACGGATCCTCGGCGGCCAGGCGGTGAAGGGCGAGACCCATCTTTTCCTGGTCGTTCTTGGTCTTCGGCTCGATGGCGATCTGGATGACCGGATCGGGGAATTCCATGCGCTCGAGGATGACCGGATGCAGCGGATCACTGAGCGTGTCGCCGGTGGTGGTGTCCTTGAGGCCAGCGAGGGCGACGATGTCGCCGGCAAACGCCTCTTCGACGTCGGCGCGCGAATTCGCATGCATCTGCAGCATGCGGCCGATGCGCTCTTTCTTGCCCTTCACGGTGTTGTCGACCGAGATGCCCTTGGTGAGCTTGCCCGAATAGATGCGGGCAAAGGTGAGCGAACCGACGAACGGGTCGTTCATGATCTTGAAGGCAAGCATCGACAGCGGCTCGTTGTCGTCGGCATGACGCTCGATCTCGGCGTCGGTCTTGGCGTCGACGCCCTTGATGGCCGGGACATCGGCCGGCGACGGCAGATATTCGACGACGGCGTCGAGCAGCGGCTGCACGCCCTTGTTCTTGAAGGCCGAGCCGCAGAACATCGGATAGAACTTCACCGCGATCGTGCCCTTGCGGATGAGCGCACGGATCTCGTCGTTGCTCGGCATCTTGCCTTCGAGGTAATTCTCGAGCGCCGTCTCGTCCATTTCGACGGCGGCCTCGATCATCTTCTCGCGGTATTCTTCGGCACGAGCCTTGAGGTCGGCAGGGATCTCGACGATGTCCCAGGCAGCGCCCAGCGTCTCGTCGCGCCAGACCAGCGCGTTCATCTCGACGAGGTCGACGACACCCTTGAACTCGGTCTCGGCGCCGATCGGCAGCTGCATGACGACGGCATGCGCACCGAGGCGCGATCCGATCATCTCGACCGAGCGGTAGAAGTCGGCGCCGATCTTGTCCATCTTGTTGCAGAAGATCATGCGCGGCACGCGATACTTGTCGGCCTGGCGCCAGACGGTCTCCGTCTGCGGCTCGACACCGGCATTGGCATCGAGCAGCGCAATGGCGCCGTCGAGCACGCGCAGCGAACGCTCGACTTCAATGGTGAAGTCGACGTGGCCGGGGGTGTCGATGATGTTGAAGCGGTGCATCTTGCCGTCGCGACCCTTCCAGAAGGTCGTGGTCGCGGCCGACGTGATGGTGATGCCGCGCTCCTGCTCCTGCTCCATCCAATCCATCGTGGCAGCGCCGTCGTGGACTTCGCCGATCTTGTGCGACTTGCCCGTGTAATAGAGGACGCGCTCGGTGGTCGTCGTCTTGCCGGCGTCGATGTGCGCCATGATACCGAAATTGCGGTAGTCTTCGATTTTATATTCGCGGGCCATGGGAGGTGCCTCTTCAGTCTCGTTCGCGCTTTACCAGCGGTAGTGCGCGAAAGCGCGGTTGGCTTCTGCCATCTTGTGGGTGTCTTCACGCTTCTTGACGGCGGTGCCGCGGTTGTTGGCCGCGTCCATCAGCTCGCCGGAGAGGCGGTCGACCATAGTGGTCTCGTTGCGGTTGCGGGCGGCGGCGATCAACCAGCGGATGGCCAATGCCTGACGGCGCTCGGGGCGCACATCGACTGGAACCTGGTAGGTGGCGCCGCCGACGCGGCGCGAACGCACTTCCACATGCGGCGCGACATTGTCGAGCGCCTGATGGAAGACGGTGACCGGCTCCTGCTTGGTCTTGGACTGAACCTGGTCGAGCGCGCCGTAGACGATGGTCTCGGCAACCGACTTCTTGCCGTCATACATGACGGCGTTCATGAACTTGGTGACGATCAGATCGCCGAACTTGGGGTCCGGATTGATCTCACGCTTTTCTGCACTGTGACGACGGGACATTTTTTCTCTGCCTCAATTCTACGCGGTGGCCTGGATCCCGGATCGTCGCTTGACGCCGCCCGGAACGACCTTGGCTACGCTTCGGTCACTTCGGACGCTTGGCGCCGTATTTCGAACGGCGCTGCTTGCGGTTCTTCACGCCTTGCGTGTCGAGCACGCCGCGGATGATGTGGTAGCGGACGCCCGGAAGATCCTTGACGCGACCGCCGCGGATCATCACCACCGAGTGCTCCTGAAGGTTGTGGCCTTCGCCGGGGATGTAACCGATCACTTCAAAACCATTGGTCAGGCGGATCTTGGCCACCTTGCGCAGCGCCGAATTCGGCTTCTTCGGCGTCGTGGTGTAGACGCGCGTGCAGACGCCCCGCTTCTGCGGGTTCTGCTGCATGGCCGGGACCTTGTTGCGCTTCACCGGCGCAATGCGCGGCTTGCGGATCAGCTGGTTGACGGTAGGCATTAAACCCTCTTGTCTCTCAATTCCGTGTCTCGCCCGGTCAGGGCCGCTCAAAGCGTCATTTCCATACGCAAATTCGGGCCACAAACCGCGCCTCGCGGTCTTGCCCGAACAAATGGCAGAGGAAGCGGAAGCCGCTTCATGCACGCCGGAAATGTCTTTTCGCTCGTAAAACGAACCCTGTTTGAGGCAAACTCCAAAGCGTGTCGCTTCGGAAGCAAGAGCCTCACATCGGTTCTGACTGGGCGGCTTCTACTCGTATGGCCACTGTCCGTCAACCCCGGAGCGGCAAATATTGCGCTGAACCCGAGGCGTGGCAGCCATGCGAAAAGCGCATGTAATTTTCTTGCGCCGTTTTTCAAGAGGAAGCCAGAAAGTGACCGGCTTGCGGCTGTTTCCAGGCCGTGCTTCGTGCGAAAAGGCGGCATGAGCAGCCCAAACCCCCTCGCCCGGAGGTACGAACCCGTGAATGACAATGAGGAGCGCCCGGTCACCATTATTACCGGCCGGGTGTGGAAGCGCAAAGGCGGCAAGCCGGAAGGCGTGCATGTGATGCTGGTCGCGCCGGACGACGATTCGGCGGTGCGCCGCGCTCTCGAATCACTTGCCGCGGAAGGTTATGCCGAGGCCGAGCTCGATCAGATCGGCGACCTGGACGGCGTGCCCGACGAGGAGCCGCATCTGTCCGCCTATCAGGGCGCGCTCGAAGGCGAAGTGTCGATCGTGACGTTCGATGTGCCGATCTGAAGAGATCTGAATCGCGGTCGATCTCACGGGCCGGCGACAAAGCCCGGCGACTTGCCCGGCACAAGTTCTCTGCTAAGAAGCGACCTCTGGCAAAACCAAGCACACTTAACCTGCGGAGCTCCCATGTCCTCTAATCCCATCAAGCTCGGCATCGTCGGCGTGGGAAAGATCGTCCGCGACCAGCACCTGCCGGCCTTGGCGAAGGACCAGGATTATCGCCTGGTCGCCGCAGCCAGCCGCCACGGCAAAGTCGAAGACATCCCGAATTTCCCGACGATCGAGGCGATGCTCGACGCGGTGCCGGAGCTCGAGGCGGTGTCGCTGTGCATGCCGCCGCAGTTTCGTTACGACGCCGCGCGCTTGGCGCTCACGGCGAAAAAGCATGTCTTCCTGGAAAAGCCGCCCGGCGCCACGGTCAGCGAGGTCGAAGACCTGAAGGCGCTGGCGACAGCGAACGGCGTCTGCCTGTTCGCCAGCTGGCATTCACGCTATGCGCCGGCTGTCGAAGCTGCGCGCGCATTCCTTGGATCGACAACGATCAGGTCGGCCGCCATCAATTGGAAAGAAGACGTGCGCCGCTGGCATCCGAATCAGGAATGGATCTGGGCTCCCGGCGGCTTTGGCGTGTTCGATCCCGGCATCAACGCCCTGTCGATCGCTACCCACATCCTGCCGCCGATGTTCATCAGCTCGGCAGAACTCGATTTCCCCGAGAACCGCGCGGCACCGATCGCCGCCCATATCGCTTTCCGCACTTCGAACGGTCTGCCGGTGACGATGGAACTCGACTGGCGTCAGACCGGCCCGCAAAGCTGGGACATCCTGGCCGATACCGAGGCCGGATCGATGGTGCTTTCTGGCGGCGGCTCAACGCTCGCCATCGATGGCCGCGTCGTTCACGAGGAGCCGGAAGCCGAATATCCGATGCTCTACAAGCGCTTCGCCGAGATCGTGCGCGCCGGCACCTCCGACGTCGATCTCGCGCCCCTGCAGCACGTCGCCGACGCCTTCATGCTCGGCAAGCGCAATGTGGTGGAAGCTTTTTTCGATTGATCAGTGGGCGCCGCCGGATCGCAGGTCCGGCCGGCGCACCGCACAAATTCAATTAACGATCGCTATTGCAAAGCCGTCATAGCCCTTGGCGCCAACAGTCTGGATCGCGGTGCCTTCCAGACGTTTGTCGCTGCCGATGAACGAGAACGCCGCGCGTGCCCCTTCGACATTGGCATCGCGACCATCTTCATTCACCACCGCGCCGTCACGGATGACATTGTCGCAGACGATGACGGTCCCCGGCCTCGAAAGACGCATGGCCCAGGACAGATAGTGCGGGTTGTTCGGCTTGTCGGCGTCGATGAAGATGAAGTCGAACGGCCCGGCATTCTCGGCGCCTAAGGCCGCAAGCGATTGAAGCGCCGGTCCGACCCGCAGTTCCACACGGTCAGACACCCCTGCTCGTTCAAAGTTCGACCGCGCGACACTGGCGTGGTGCGGATCAAGCTCGAGCGTCACGACCTTGCCGTCCATCGGCAATGCTCGCGCCATCCAGATTGTCGAATAACCGCCCAACGTGCCGATTTCGAGTACCTTCTTCGCTCCCTGCATTCGCGCAAGAAGTGAGAGCAGCTTGCCTTGTGCCGGGGAAACGTCGATAGGCGGCAGGCCCTGATCATGGTTGGCCGCCAGAACGGCATCGAGGGCGGGATCCGCCTCGAAAAGAGCTTCGACAATGTAGTCGTCGACAGAAGCCCAGATCTTCCTGCTCATCGTTCTCCTCCGATCCGATTGGGGAACCACAACGCGAAAAGGGGCCACTTGGGCCCCTTTTCTATCTTCTCTTTCTTGCGCGCTTACTGCGCCGCGTTAACCATGTCGGTCAGCATCGGCTCGGCGACCTCGACGCCGGACGCCTTGCGGCGCTCGTCGATGATCAACTCGTCGCGCGAGGTGGCGATGCGCCGGATCTGGCTCATCGTACCGCCGGTACCGGCCGGGATCAGCCGGCCGACGATGACGTTTTCCTTCAGACCCTGCAGCATGTCGGTCTTGCCCGCAACCGCAGCTTCGGTCAGCACCCTCGTCGTCTCCTGGAAGGAAGCGGCGGAGATGAAGGACGGCGTCTGCAGCGAGGCCTTGGTGATGCCGAGCAGCACCGGCTGGCCTTCGGCCGGCTTCTTGCCTTCCTCGACCAGGCGCTCATTGACCTCTTCCAGCTCGATCACGTCGACGTGGTCGCCCGGAATGTAGGTCGAATCGCCCTGCGTGGTGATCTCGACCTTCTGCAGCATCTGGCGAACGATCACCTCGATGTGCTTGTCGTTGATCGACACGCCCTGCAGTCGGTAGACTTCCTGGATCTCGTTGACGAGGTAGGAGGCAAGCGCCTCCACGCCCTTGATCGCCAGGATGTCGTGCGGCGCCGGATTACCGTCGAGGATGTAGTCGCCCTTCTCGATGACGTCGCCGTCCTGGAGATGGAACGGCTTGCCCTTCGGGATCAGGTATTCGACCGGCTCAAGCGTCGAGTCATGCGGCTCGATGATGATGCGGCGCTTGTTCTTGTAGTCGCGGCCGAAGCGGATCGTGCCATCGATCTCGGCGATGATGGCGTGATCCTTCGGACGGCGTGCCTCGAACAGTTCGGCCACACGCGGCAGACCGCCGGTGATGTCCTTGGTCTTGGCGCTTTCCATCGGGATACGCGCCAGCACGTCGCCGGGGCGAACCTGTGCGCCCGGCTCGACCGAAAGAATGGCCTCGACCGAGAGCAGGAAGCGGGCGTCGCCGCCCTTCGACAGCTTGCCGACCTTGCCCTTGGCATCCAGGACGGCGATCGCCGGCTTGAGGTCGTTGCCGCGTGGCGTCGAACGCCAGTCGATGACCTCGCGCTTGGTGATGCCGGTCGATTCGTCGGCGGTTTCCTGAACGGAAATGCCATCGACCAGATCCTCGAATGCCACCCTGCCCTCGATTTCGGTGAGGATCGGGCGGGTATAAGGATCCCACTCGGCAATGCGCTGGCCGCGCTTCACCTTGTCGCCATCGTCGACGAAGATACGCGAACCGTAGGTGACGCGGTGCGTGGCGCGTTCCTTGCCGGCTTCGTCGAGGATCAGCACCGCCATGTTGCGGCCCATGACCATCAGCTGGCCGTCGGAGTTGCGCACCACGTTGCGGTTGCGGATCTCGACCTTGCCCTCGTACGAGGCTTCAAGGAACGAGGAATCCACCACCTGCGCCGTGCCGCCCATGTGGAAGGTACGCATGGTGAGCTGGGTGCCCGGCTCGCCGATCGACTGCGCCGCGATGACGCCGACAGCCTCGCCCTGGTTGACGGGCGTGCCGCGGGCCAGATCGCGGCCGTAGCAGACCGCGCAGACGCCGACCCTGACCTCGCAGGTCAGCGCCGAACGGATGCGGACCGACTGCACGCCGGCCTTTTCGATCAGTTCCACGTCACGCTCGTCCATCAGCGTTCCGGCCTTGACCAGAACCTCGCCGGTGACCGGGTGGGTGATGTCGTCGAGCGAGGTGCGGCCGAGAACGCGCTGACCAACCGAGGCGACGACCTGACCGGCATCGACGATCGGCTGCATGGTGAGGCCCTTGTCGGTGCCGCAGTCGAGCGAGTTGACGATGCAGTCCTGCGCCACGTCGACGAGACGACGCGTCAGGTAACCCGAGTTCGCCGTCTTCAAGGCGGTGTCGGCCAGCCCCTTGCGGGCGCCGTGGGTCGAGTTGAAGTACTCGAGCACGGTGAGGCCTTCCTTGAAGTTCGAGATGATCGGCGTCTCGATGATTTCACCGCTAGGCTTGGCCATCAGGCCGCGCATGCCGGCGAGCTGGCGCATCTGGGTGGGCGAGCCGCGCGCACCGGAGTGCGACATCATGTAGATCGAGTTCATCGGCTTCTGACGGCCGTTGTCCTCGAACTCGACCGCCTTGATGCGGGCCATCATTTCGTCGGCGACCTTTTCCGAGCACTTGGCCCAGGCGTCGACGACCTTGTTGTACTTCTCGCCCTGGGTGATCAGACCGTCATTGTACTGCTGCTCGTACTCCTTGGCCAAAGCCTCGGTGTCGGAGACCAGCTTGATCTTGGCGTCCGGGATCAGCATGTCGTCCTTGCCGAACGAAATGCCGGCACGGCAGGCGTGGCTGAAGCCGAGAGCCATGATGCGATCGCAGAAAATGACCGTCTCCTTCTGACCGCAATGGCGGTAGACGGTGTCGATCATCTTGGAGATGTTCTTCTTGGTCATCTCCTGGTTGGCGGTCTCGTAGGGCACGTTGTGGTTCTTCGGCAGCAGCTCGCCGATGATCATGCGGCCAGGCGTGGTGTCGTAGATCTTCGACACGACCTTGCCGTCGGCGTCGACCGTGCGGAAGCGCCCCTTGATCTTGGCATGCAGCGTCACCGCCTTGGTCTCGAGCGCGTGCTGGAGTTCGCCCATGTCGGCAAACACCATGCCCTCGCCAGGCTCGTTCTGATTGACGATCGAGAGATAGTAGAGACCGAGAACCATGTCCTGCGACGGCACGATGATCGGCGCACCGGAAGCCGGGTGCAGGATGTTGTTGGTCGACATCATCAGCACGCGGGCTTCGAGCTGCGCTTCCAGCGACAGCGGCACGTGGACCGCCATCTGGTCGCCGTCGAAATCGGCGTTGAAGGCCGTGCAGACCAGCGGGTGCAGCTGGATCGCCTTGCCTTCGATCAGGATCGGCTCGAACGCCTGGATACCGAGGCGGTGCAGCGTCGGTGCGCGGTTCAGCAGCACCGGATGCTCGCGGATGACCTCGTCGAGGATATCCCAGACCTCCGGACGCTCCTTCTCGACCAGCTTCTTCGCCTGCTTGACGGTCGAGGAGTAGCCCTTGGCGTCGAGACGGGCGTAGATGAAGGGCTTGAACAGTTCGAGCGCCATCTTCTTCGGCAGGCCGCACTGGTGGAGCTTGAGCTCCGGACCGGTGACGATGACCGAGCGGCCGGAATAGTCGACGCGCTTGCCGAGCAGGTTCTGGCGGAACCGGCCCTGCTTGCCCTTCAGCATGTCGGACAGCGACTTCAGCGGACGCTTGTTGGCGCCGGTGATGACGCGGCCGCGGCGGCCGTTGTCGAACAGCGCATCGACGGCTTCCTGCAGCATGCGCTTTTCATTGCGCACGATGATGCCGGGCGCGCGCAGCTCGATCAGCCGCTTCAAGCGGTTGTTGCGGTTGATGACGCGGCGATAGAGGTCGTTCAGATCCGACGTGGCGAAACGGCCGCCGTCCAGCGGGACAAGCGGGCGCAGGTCCGGCGGAATCACCGGAACCACCTTCATGATCATCCATTCCGGACGGTTGCCGGACTCCATGAAGTTCTCGACGACCTTGAGCCGCTTCAGGTACTTATTCTGCTTGAGCTCGGAGGTGGTCGAAGCCAGCTCAGAACGCAGGTCGCCGGCGATCTTCTCGAGGTCCATGCCGGCCAGAAGGTCGTGGATCGCCTCGGCGCCGATCATGGCGGTGAACGAATCCTCGCCATACTCGTCGACGGCCATCATGTACTCTTCCTCGCTGAGCAGCTGGTGCTCCTTCAGCGCGGTGAGGCCGGGTTCGGTAACGATGTAGTTCTCGAAGTAGAGGACCCGCTCGATGTCCTTCAGCGTCATGTCGAGCAGCGTGCCGATGCGCGACGGCAGCGACTTCAGGAACCAGATGTGGGCGACCGGTGCCGCCAGCTCGATATGGCCCATGCGTTCGCGGCGGACGCGCGACAGCGTGACTTCGACGCCGCACTTCTCGCAGATGACGCCCTTGTATTTCATGCGCTTGTACTTGCCGCACAGGCACTCATAGTCCTTGATCGGGCCAAAAATGCGCGCGCAGAACAGGCCGTCACGCTCCGGCTTGAAGGTGCGGTAGTTGATGGTCTCCGGCTTCTTGATCTCGCCGAACGACCAGGACAGAATCTTCTCAGGGCTGGCAAGCGAGATCCGGATGGAATCGAACACCTGCGCGGGCGCCTGGGGATTGAAGAGATTCATGACCTCTTGGTTCATGCCGTTCTCCTTTTCGGGGTCCTCGAAAACCCCTTGCATCTAGCGCGGGCCAAACGCCCGCCGACTTGATCGGCCATCGGCCGAGAATTTGGTGCGTCCGGTCGCGGGAAGACCGCGGCCGGACGTCTTGCTTACTCGGCCGCGTCGGGCAGCCGGATCGGGTTGTCGTCGAGCTTGGTGTTCTCCAGCTCGACATTGAGGCCGAGAGACCGCATTTCCTTGACGAGAACGTTGAAGCTCTCGGGAATGCCGGCCTCGAAGGTGTCGTCGCCTCTGACGATCGCCTCGTAGACCTTGGTGCGTCCGGCGACGTCATCCGACTTCACCGTCAGCATCTCCTGCAGCGTGTAGGCGGCGCCGTACGCTTCGAGCGCCCAGACCTCCATCTCGCCGAAGCGCTGGCCACCGAACTGCGCCTTGCCGCCCAGCGGCTGCTGGGTAACGAGCGAGTACGGACCGATCGAACGCGCGTGGATCTTGTCGTCCACAAGGTGGTGAAGCTTGAGCATATATATGTAGCCCATCGTCACTTTGCGATCGAACGGCTCGCCGGTGCGTCCGTCATAGAGCTGCGACTGACCGCTGGTGTGCAGGCCCGCCTGCTCCAGCATGATGTTGATGTCGGCCTCGTGCGCGCCGTCGAACACCGGTGTCGCGATGGAGACGCCGCGGCGCATCTGCTCGCTGAGGCGAACGATGCTCTCGTCGTCATATTCGCGGACCGGCTCGTTGCGGTCGTTGGCCGGCATGAAGCTCTCGAGCGTCTTGCGCAGCGGCTTGATGTCGCCCGCTGTCTTGTACGCATCGATCAGATCGCCGATCTTCCTGCCCATTCCGGCGCAGGCCCAGCCCAGGTGCGTTTCCAGAATCTGGCCGACATTCATGCGCGACGGCACACCCAGCGGGTTGAGCACGATGTCGGCATGCGTGCCGTCCTCGAGGAAAGGCATGTCCTCGACCGGAACGATCCGCGACACGACACCCTTGTTGCCGTGTCGGCCAGCCATCTTGTCGCCGGGCTGCATCTTGCGCTTCACGGCCACGAAGACCTTGACCATCTTCATGACGCCCGGAGGCATCTCGTCGCCGCGCTGCACCTTCTCGACCTTGTCCATGAAGCGCTGCTCGAGCGCCTTCTTGGAATCGTCGTACTGGCCACGCAGGGCTTCCAGTTCGCTCTGGAGCTTTTCGTTCTCCACGGCAAACTGCCACCACTGCGAACGCGGATACTCGTCGAGCGTGTCCTTCGACAGCTTCGAGCCCTTCTTGAAGCCCTTCGGCCCGGCAATCGCTTCCTTGCCGACGAGAACGTCGGAAAGACGCGAATAGACGTTGCGGTCGAGGATCGCCTGCTCGTCGTCGCGGTCCTTGGCGAGGCGTTCGATCTCCTCGCGCTCGATGGCCATGGCGCGCTCGTCCTTCTCGACGCCGTGGCGGTTGAAGACACGCACTTCGACGACGGTGCCGAAGGTTCCCGGAGGCATGCGCATCGAGGTGTCGCGCACGTCCGAGGCCTTTTCACCGAAGATGGCGCGCAGCAGCTTTTCTTCCGGCGTCATCGGGCTTTCGCCCTTCGGCGTGATCTTGCCGACCAGGATGTCGCCCGGCTGCACTTCCGCACCGATGTAGACGATGCCGGCCTCATCGAGGTTCTTCAGCGCTTCTTCCGAGACGTTGGGAATGTCGCGCGTGATCTCCTCCGGCCCCAGCTTGGTGTCGCGGGCCATGACTTCGAACTCCTCGATATGGATCGAGGTGAAGACGTCGTCGGCGACGATGCGCTCGGACAGGAGGATGGAATCCTCGTAGTTGTAGCCGTTCCACGGCATGAACGCGACCAGCACGTTACGGCCGAGGGCCAGATCGCCGAGCTCGGTCGACGGGCCGTCGGCGATGATGTCGCCCTTGTTGACCCGGTCGCCCATGCGCACCAGCGGACGCTGGTTGATGCAGGTGTTCTGGTTCGAACGCTGGAACTTCATCAGCCGGTAGATGTCGACGCCGGACTTGCCGGGATCGAGATCTTCCGTGGCGCGGATGACGATGCGCGTCGCGTCCACCTGGTCGACGATGCCGCCGCGGCGGGCGCCGATGGCGGCGCCCGAGTCACGGGCGACGATAGGCTCCATGCCGGTGCCGACGAACGGCGCTTCGGCGCGCACCAGCGGCACGGCCTGACGCTGCATGTTCGAGCCCATCAGCGCACGGTTGGCGTCGTCGTTCTCGAGGAACGGGATCAGGGCCGCGGCCACCGACACCATCTGCTTCGGCGACACGTCCATCAGATCGACGTTTTCGCGCGGCGCCATCATCACTTCGCCGGCGTTGCGGCAAATGACGAATTCGTCGACGAAATGACCATTCTTGTCGAGCTCGGCATTGGCCTGCGCGACGTGGTGCTTGGCCTCTTCCATAGCCGACAGGTAAACGACCTCATTGGTCAGCTTGCCATTGACGATCTTGCGGTACGGGCTCTCGATGAAGCCGTATTTGTTGACGCGCGCGAAGGTCGCAAGTGAGTTGATCAGGCCGATGTTCGGGCCTTCCGGCGTCTCGATCGGGCAGATGCGGCCGTAATGCGTCGGGTGCACGTCGCGCACTTCGAAACCGGCACGCTCGCGGGTCAGACCGCCCGGTCCAAGCGCCGAAAGACGGCGCTTGTGGGTGATCTCCGAAAGCGGGTTGGTCTGATCCATAAACTGCGACAGCTGCGAGGAACCGAAGAACTCGCGCACGGCGGCAGCCGCCGGCTTGGCGTTGATCAGGTCCTGCGGCATCACCGTGTCGATCTCGATCGAGGACATGCGTTCCTTGATCGCGCGCTCCATGCGCAGCAAGCCGACGCGGTACTGGTTCTCCATCAGCTCGCCGACCGAGCGCACACGGCGGTTGCCGAGATTGTCGATGTCGTCGATCTCGCCCTTGCCGTCGCGCAGTTCGACCAGCGTCTTGACCACGGCCAGGATGTCGTCCTTGCGCAGCACGCGCACGGTATCCTCGGCCTTGAGCTCGAGGCGCATGTTCATCTTGACGCGGCCGACGGCCGACAGATCGTAGCGCTCGCTGTCGAAGAACAGCGAGTTGAACATGGCTTCAGCGGTTTCCAGCGTCGGCGGCTCGCCGGGGCGCATGACGCGGTAGATGTCGAACAGCGCGTCCTGGCGGCTCTCGTTCTTGTCGACGTTGAGCGTGTTGCGGATGTAGGCGCCGACGTTGACGTGGTCGATGTCGAGGACCTTGATCTCATCCTCACCGGTGCCAAGCAGCACCTTCAGCGTCTTTTCGTCGATCTCGTCGCCGGCTTCGAGGAAGATCTCGCCGGTCGCGTAGTTGACAATATCCTCGGCAAGGTAGTTGCCGAGCAGATCCTCGTCGGTCGCCTTGATCGCCTTGAGACCCTTTTCGCCGAGCGCCCTGGCCTGGCGGGCGGTGATCTTCTTGCCGGCCTCGACGACGACTTCGCCGGTGTCGGCGTCGACCAGGTCACCAACGGCCTTGAGGCCGCGGAAACGCTCGACGTTGAACGGGATGCGCCAATGGTCGCCGGCGCGCTTGTAGGTGATCTTGTTGTAGAAGGTCGACAGGATCTCTTCGCCGTCCATGCCGAGCGCCATCAGCAGCGACGTCACCGGAATCTTGCGGCGGCGATCGATGCGGGCATGCACGACGTCCTTGCTGTCGAACTCGATGTCGAGCCACGAACCGCGATAGGGAATGACGCGCGCGGCAAACAGGAGCTTGCCGGACGAGTGCGACTTGCCCTTGTCATGGTCGAAGAAGACGCCTGGCGAACGGTGCATCTGCGAGACGATGACGCGCTCGGTGCCGTTGACGATGAAGGTGCCGTTCAAGGTCATGAGCGGCATGTCGCCCATGTAGACGTCCTGCTCCTTGATGTCCTTGATCGACTTGGCGCCGGTATCCTCGTCGATATCGAACACGATGAGGCGCAGCGTCACCTTGAGCGGCGCCGCATAGGTCAGGTCGCGCTGACGGCATTCGTCAACGTCGAATTTCGGTCCCTCGAACTCATACTTCACAAATTCCAGCATCGAGGAGCCGGAAAAATCGGAAATCGGGAAGACCGACTTGAAAACTGCCTGCAGTCCCTCGTCAGGACGCCCACCCTTGGGCTCCTCCACCATCAGGAACTGGTCATAGGATGCCTTCTGAACCTCGATCAGGTTCGGCATCTCCGCAACTTCCGGGATCTTTCCGAAAAACTTGCGTACGCGTCTGCGGCCATTGAAAGTCTGGGTCTGGGCCATCGTCGCTCCTTAGCTCAATTCTCGGGACGAGCCTCGCCGCGGCTCGCCTTGCATCTCGGGCCACCTTGGCGGCCCTGTCTTGTTGCCCACCGCCTGTCGGCGGCTTCTTGTCTTTTCACCCGGCGCCAATTGGCGGCGGGCCAGAAACGGGAGAAAACCCGTTTCCTGAAGGCCTGTTTGCGGCCCTCAGGAAAGAGGTTTTCGCACTCTTCGCGTTACGCAGCCTCCCTTCGACGCGAAAGGAGTGGCGGGCGGCGCGCCGCCCTCCCCCGGTACTCAACGCTTACTTCAGTTCGACCTTGGCGCCGGCTGCTTCCAGCTGGGCCTTGAACTTGTCCGCGTCGGCCTTGGAAACGGCTTCCTTGACCGGCTTCGGAGCCGCCTCGACCAGGTCCTTGGCTTCCTTGAGGCCAAGACCGGTGATGGCGCGAACTTCCTTGATGACGTTGATCTTCTGAGCGCCTGCCTCGGTGAGGACGACGTCGAATTCCGTCTTTTCCTCGACCGGAGCAGCAGCGGCCGCAGCACCGCCGGCAGCGGCAACCGCCACCGGAGCAGCGGCGGAAACGCCCCACTTTTCTTCAAGAAGCTTCGACAGCTCGGCCGCCTCGAGGACGGTCAGCTTCGAAAGGTCGTCTACGATCTTTGCCAGATCAGCCATTGCAATGTTCCTTCATAAGGTTCGAACGTGTGTTTGTGATAGCGAGGAACGGCCTCATGCCGCCTCGTCCTTCCGGGCGTAAGCGCCGATGACGCGCGCGACCGAAGCCGCAGGCGCATTGACGATCTGGGCGATCCGGGTTGCCGGCGTGGCGATCATGCCAACCAGCCTGGCGCGCAGCTCATCGAGCGACGGAAGTGTGGCGAGTGCCTTTACACCGTCGGCATTGAGCGAGGTGGTGCCCATTGCGCCGCCGAGAATGACGAGCTTGTCATTTCCCTTGGCGAAATCGGACGCGACCTTCGGCGCCGCAATCGGATCCTCCGAATAGGCGATCAGCGTCTGTCCCTTGAACAGTTCGATGATCGATGCGGAGTCCGTGCCCTGAAGAGCGATTTTGGCGAGACGGTTCTTCGCGACTTTGACGGTGCCACCGGCGGCGCGCATTTTCGACCGAAGGTCGTTCATTTGCGCGACGGTGATACCGGCGTAGTGGGCCACGACGACTGAACCAGCGCTTGAGAACGCATCATTCAGGCCCGTGACGAGTTCGCGTTTTTCCGCTCTGTCCACTGCCTATCTCCAGTTGACCCCTGCCCTCTACGAAGGACAGGCGTCGGGTTGCCTTTTGCCGGCCGGGCCATCCAGTAACGGATCTCCCGAACGACGCTCGAGGATCCTGCCCCCTTTCGCCACACCTGCCGGGAAGCCGGACGGTGCGCAGACAAAAGGCAAACACGGTTCGAACCTTTCATTGGAGCTTGTGGCTCCTTTGTCCGGTCTTCACCCGTCTCATGCAGGCCCACATGAATTAAGGCCCACATCACCTAAGGTTTGGGGGCCGCCTGCAATCTCGGACAGGACGTCCGGAAGCCTTTCGACTTCCGGTACCGGGCCGCCGACAGGTCGGAGGCCCGGAATTCTTTCACGGATCAGCGTTTTAGCGGCCGATCCAATTGTTTCGTATCAGGACGCAGCGAGCGTCGAGACGTCGAGCTTGAGGCCCGGGCCCATCGTCGAGGTGACCGACACCTTCTTGACGTAGTTGCCCTTGGCACCAGCCGGCTTTGCCCTGGTCACCGCGTCAGCGAAGGCGCGGACGTTTTCTTCCAGCGCCTTGACGTCGAACGAGACCTTGCCGACGCCGGCGTGAACGATGCCGGCCTTCTCGACGCGGAACTCGACGGCGCCGCCCTTCGATGCCTTGACGGCGGCGGTAACGTCGGTGGTGACGGTGCCGACCTTCGGGTTCGGCATCATGCCGCGCGGACCGAGCACCTTGCCGAGACGGCCGACCAGCGGCATCATGTCCGGCGTGGCGATGCAGCGGTCGAAGTCGATCGTGCCCTTCTGGACGATGTCGACCAGATCCTCGGCTCCGACGATGTCGGCGCCGGCGGCCTTGGCCTCCTCGGCCTTGTCGCCACGCGCGAACACGGCGACGCGAACGCTGCGGCCGGTGCCGTTCGGCAGGTTGACCACGCCGCGGACCATCTGGTCGGCATGGCGCGGGTCGACGCCGAGGTTCATCGCGACTTCGATCGTCTCGTCGAACTTCACCGAGGAGCGATCCTTGAGCAGCTTCAGCGCCTCACTCAAAGCGTAAGCCTTGTTGGGATCGATGCCTTCGCGGGTCTTCGATACACGCTTTGCAATCTTTGCCATGATCTCAGCCCACCACTTCCAGACCCATCGAGCGGGCGGAGCCCTCGACCATGCGCATGGCCGCCTCGACGTCGTTTGCGTTCAGATCCTTCATCTTCTGCTCGGCGATGGCGCGCACCTTGTCGCGGCCGATCGTGCCGGCCTTGACCTTGCCCGGCTCCTTCGAGCCCGACTTCAGGTTGGCAGCCTTCTTCAGGAAGTAGCTCACCGGCGGCGTCTTCATGACGAAGGTAAACGACTTGTCCTGGTAGTAGGTGATGACGACCGGAACCGGCGAGCCCTTTTCCATTTCCTGGGTCTGCGCGTTGAATGCCTTGCAGAACTCCATGATGTTGATGCCACGCTGACCAAGCGCCGGGCCGATCGGGGGCGACGGCGTGGCCGATCCCGCGGAAACCTGGAGCTTGAGCTGGCCTGCAATTTTCTTAGCCATCTCTCTTCCTGCCTTTTCTCATGCCGTTCTTGCCGGCGGTTGCAGTCTGGTGGTGCGGTCCGCGCGGCCGGCTAAAGCCGCATTCGCCTCCCACCCGTTTTTGGCCGCGCGATCTCCGCGCCGCCTTCCCTGCCGCCGAATCCGGTGCAGGGATTTCGGATCAGCCCTTCTCGACCTGTCCGAATTCCAGATCGACTGGCACAGCGCGCCCGAAGATCGATACTTCCACCTTGAGCCGCGCCCGCTCCTCGTCCACTTCCTGGACGAAACCGTTGAACGACGCGAATGGTCCATCCGAAACGCGGATCGCTTCACCGATCTCGAACGTCACCGACGGCTTCGGCCGCTCGACGCCTTCCTGAACCTGGTTCAGGATACGCTGGGCCTCGGCTTCGGTGATCGGCACCGGCTTGGAGTCGCCCAGGAAACCGGTGACCTTCGGCGTGTTCTTGACGAGCGAGAACACGGCGTCGGTCAGATTGGCTTTCAGCAGCACATAGCCCGGAAAGAACTTGCGCTCGGCATCGACCTTGCGGCCGCGGCGGATCTCGACGACCTTCTCGGTCGGCACCACGATCTGCTCGATGTCGGCGGACAGGCCCTTCTGCTTGGCCTTGTTCTCAATGTCCTCGGCGACCTTCTTTTCAAAGTTCGAGTAGGCGTGGACGATGTACCACCGCGCGGTCATTTCAAGACTTCTCCGTAATCGCCGGACTTACTGTCCGAGGCCGAGGATTTTTTCGACCGCAAAGCCCATGGCCACGTCTGCGGTAAAGAAAAAGATCATCGCGATGACCGCGAACACAAGGACCATCACCGTCGAGATCATCGTTTCGCGCCGCGACGGCCAAGTGACCTTGGCGGTCTCCGCGCGAACCTGCTGGAGAAAGGTGAAGGGATTTGTGGTTTTCGAAGCCATATGCCGCTCTGTCTGCAAGACCCGTTGGCCGGGCCTCCTGGATGATCCCGCTGGCCGGGACGTGCCGCTTGAGCGTGCGTTCGCGCCGAATCAGCGCAATCATTTCGCCCATGCAAATCAGACGCGTAAAGCCGGCTTCCCAGCTCCACGCGTCGCGTGTCTGTCTCGTCTACATAAAACCGATTCTTGATCCACGCAAGTGGCAAGTGTCCGCTTTATGGCCAAACGCCGCCTCGGAACCATCCAGTCGTCCCGTCCCGGCTATGCGGCCCTTATGCCGCAACTTGTGCCATATGGCAAGTCACAAGCCGATTTTCAAAGGCCGCACTGCAAAAGAATCGTTTTTAGGTATCCATTCAAAGAATGGCACGGGCAGCAGGGCTCGAACCTACGACCTGCGGTTTTGGAGACCGCCGCTCTACCAACTGAGCTATGCCCGTATGCGCATGTCGGCGCAGCAGGCGCTTCCTAAAAGCTTCCGCGCGCTCTGTAAAGAGCGACGTGCGCTACCCGGCCTTCATCTTCGAAAGTCCAGGCGTCCTCCCGGCCATTTCCCGTCGATCCGTTGATTGCTGACGATCAAGCCGACCCAGGGACGCACGATTTCCGGGTCGGTCAGATTGATGTATTTTCCAACCAGCCCTTTCGCACCCTCGCGCCGCGCATCGATGAGCCCCTTGCGCACGCCATCATGCCAATCGAACAGCAGGTAAACCCTCTCTCCCGCCGTCTTCACCTCGCCCCGGCCGGACTTCCATTTATCCTCGGTATCGCCCGGGATCGTGGGATCAGCACCGCCGTTCCATCGGCTGGACCAGCTGCCTTCGATGGTGTCGTTGCGGTCGCGGTCGCGGTCGGTGCCCCAGGCCTCGGCATTTTCATCGCTTGGAGTTCCCTCCAGTTTCACGCCGGCGGCGAACGCCGACACCTCCTCGTCGTCGGGACTGGGGACATCCATCACACCGAACGGGTTTCGAGTTCCGCGACCGCTGTCAAAGGCGCTGTCTGAATTTTTCTTGCCTTCCGATCTCATCGCAAAGCCTCCGGTTTTCAATGTGGCCCCGCCATTCGACGGTGACTTTAAACCGTTAGCCTGGAGGACCGAGACCTCCATAGCCACCCGTTTTCCTGGCCGGCAGGCTTTCGACCGATCGCGCGCGGTCAGGTTCCCGAAGGCGGCTTGTAGGGGCCGCCCGGCACCCCCCAACCCCAGGCCGGCATTGGTTCCGTCTCGGGGTCGCAGGTCGGGCCCTTGTTGGAGTTCATCCTGGCCAGCCGCGATCCCCATTCGACATAGGCCATGAAAGCCGAGCGGAATTCGGGATCGTCAGGCAGCCCGATCTCGTCGGCGGCGTCGGCGAGAAGATTGATCCAGCGCCGGCGCTGCTCCTCGGTCAGATGCTTGCCGAGATGGTGCATCACCATCTCGCGGTGGCCGCCATGCTTTTCGCTGTAGGTTTTCGGTCCGCCAAAGACTTCGCCGATGAAGGCTGCGACGTGAGCGGGATGGTCCGGCGACATATGTTTGAACACCGGCCCGACGATGGGGTCCCGAGAGACGCTGTCGTAGAAGGTCTGGGTCAGGCGGTTCAGCGCTTCGGAGCCGCCGGCCCATTCAAACAATGTCGGGACATCCTGGCTCATTCGCGATTTCTCACCTGACTGGTCTTCAACCACGCAGGACGATAGCGGAAACACCGAGCGCCGCTCAACCTGCCTCGATGGGCAGTGCAAGGTTGCGCTAAAGCTTCGCCGGCGTCTCTGCCTCGGCGCTGGCGGACGGCAGAACGCGGCAGTTGTCGGGCTTCGGCGACGACTTGCAGATGGTGGCGCCCGTCAGCGCGTCCACCGATTGCGGCCCCGTCGTCAGTCCAACCTTCAGCATTAGGTCTGGTTCGAGCTGGCGCTCGACCGAGCGCTGCTCGAGCGCGGCGAACAGACCGGGACCAATCGCCATGTCCTCGAGATAGGTCTTAATTATCTGCTGCTGTCCCATCAGGTACATGCCGAGCCGCGCTTGCGGACCGACAAACCGTCTGACGCCGCCGGCAAGCATGAGCGCGCAGGCCGAATCGCATGCCGCTCCCGAATCGACGGTCAGGCCGGCATAGGCGCCCTCTTTAGCCAAGCAACTCCACTCTCCCGGGTCGCAGCCAACGAAATCGGTGCGGGCGACAGCGATGTCGAGCTTCTTTTCGTGGATAAGTCGCCCCACCGCCAGAGCACTGAACAGGTCGCCTCCTTGTGAGCTGACCACCACCGGCAGCCGTCGGTTGCCAAGCATGGCGAGCAACTGGCGCAGCTTCTGCGGGGTCTGAGGCGCAATCGCGCCTTCGGCCGAGATCCATTCCGGGCAGTTTGGATTGCAAAGCGGGTTGCTGCCGCGGACCAGGACGAAGCGCATGTCTGCGACCTCCTTGGGCCGCGGGGTTTCGAGCCCTGCGGGTGCAGGCTCGGCTTTCGCCACCACTTCGCCGGCCGGCTTCGTGATATTCGCCGGCGCTGGCACCTCCCTGCAACTCGCCGGCAACGGATCGGACGCGCATAGGGTTGGCGCGGTCAGCAGGTCGACGGCATCCCGGCTGGTGACGAGATTCATTTGCAGCATGTCGTAGGGAGCCAATTGCTGGATACCGCTGGCCGGTGTGCTTTTCATGGTCTCGAGCACACCCAGGCCGACGCCCATCTCCTTCAGATAGGCCGCCAGCTTCCGCTCCAGCGGCTTGTTCATCTCATAGGTCTTGTAGCTGCCGGCGTTCTTCCGGCTGACGACCTTGGTGCTGAGAATCTTCTTCTTGCCCTTCACCATGCGGTAGGTGGTGCGGTACAGCAATTTCGTCCGGATATAGGTCGTGGTGATCTGATGGACGCCGAGAAAGGCCCATTCGCCTACCACGCGCCGGATGCCGCCGGAAAACATCAACGGACAGGCGGAATTGCAGATGGCGCCATCGGCATAAGCATTGCCAAAATAACGGGCGCTCTTGCCGTCGTTTTCCTTGCAGTTCTTCACATCTGGCAGACAGCCGACGAAGCGGGTTTTGCCGACGGCGATATCGAGCTTGTTCTTGCGGATCAGGCGACCAAGTGTCAGCGCCGCTTCGACATTGCCGCCGGGGGAATCGACGACGATCGGCAGCTTTCGGCCGCCAAGCGCTTTCAGCGCGCGTTTGAACAGGGCCGGCGTGCCGGCTTCTATCGAGCCTTCCGCCGATATCCATTCCGGACAGGTCGGCTCGCAGCCCGGCGCGCTGCTGCGCACGACGACGAACCGCATCGTCGGGCCGAAATCCGGCGCGGATTTTTCCGGCGTGGATTTCTTTGCATCCGCTGCGAAGGCAGCGTGGCCCATGGCAAGCAACGACACCAGGCAGATCAGCCCTAGCGACCACCATGCCTGACTATGCAAACGGCGCCATGGAACCATTCGGGCAGCCCCCCTCGATGCAACCTATACTAGTTATGGCAGAGGCGCTTGCAACAGGATTTGAAGCAATGCGGTTAATCCATTGCCAGAATATCAGAATCAAAAGGGCGGCCCGAAGACCGCCCCTTTGCATCCGATCTCAACCGGCAGCGCCGGCGACTACTCTGTGATGGTGACGACGATGCCGGCACCGACGGTGCGGCCGCCTTCACGGATGGCGAAGCGCAGCTTCTCTTCCATGGCGATCGGCACGATCAGCTCGACATCGACGGTGATGTTGTCGCCCGGCATCACCATCTCGGTGCCTTCCGGCAGCGACACGATGCCGGTCACGTCCGTCGTGCGGAAATAGAACTGCGGACGGTAGTTGGTGAAGAACGGCGTGTGGCGGCCGCCCTCGTCCTTGGTCAGGATGTAGGCTTCGGCAACGAACTTCTTGTGCGGCTTGACGGTGCCGGGCTTGGCCAGGACCTGGCCGCGCTCGACGCCCTCGCGGTCGACACCGCGCAGCAGCGCGCCGATGTTGTCGCCGGCCTGGCCCTGGTCGAGCAGCTTGCGGAACATCTCGACGCCCGTGCAGGTCGTCTTGGTGGTCGGACGGATGCCGACGATCTCCAGCTCCTCGCCGACCTTGACGACGCCGCGCTCGACGCGGCCGGTCACCACCGTGCCACGGCCCGAGATCGAGAACACGTCCTCGATCGGCATCAGGAACGGCTTGTCGAGCGGACGAACCGGCGTCGGGATGTAGGCATCGACCGCAGCCATCAATTCGCGGATGGCGTCCTCGCCGATCTTCTTGTCGGAATCTTCAAGGGCGGCAAGCGCCGAACCCTTGACGATCGGAATGTCGTCGCCGGGGAACTCGTTCTTGGTCAAAAGCTCACGCACCTCGAGCTCGACCAGCTCGAGCAGCTCGGCGTCGTCGACCTGGTCGACCTTGTTCAAGAACACCACGATCGAGGGCACGCCGACCTGGCGGGCCAAAAGGATGTGCTCGCGCGTCTGCGGCATCGGGCCGTCGGCGGCCGACACCACCAGGATCGCGCCGTCCATCTGCGCGGCACCGGTGATCATGTTCTTGACATAGTCGGCGTGGCCGGGGCAGTCGACATGGGCATAGTGGCGGTTGGCGGTCTCGTATTCGACGTGGGCCGTCGAAATGGTGATGCCGCGCGCCTTCTCTTCGGGCGCCGCATCGATCTGGTCGTAGCGCTTGTATTCGCCAAAATACTTGGTGATCGCCGCCGTCAGCGACGTCTTGCCATGGTCGACGTGACCAATCGTGCCAATGTTCACATGAGGCTTAGTGCGCTCGAATTTACCTTTTGCCATAGTCTCTTTCCTTGGACGGCCTGGGGATGGCCTGGACCTTCAGTTCAGTCGAATGCGGGGCGATTAGCGACTAAGGCCAAAAAACACAAGTGCCTTGTCGCCGAGCGCGCTCGCCCGCCCGAACGCGTGATCCGGTTTCGGAGAATGTGGCGCGGATATAGGAACGAACAAGGGCAAATGGAATGGTTGCGGCTGCGGCTGACGGCTTTGACGGATTTACAGCCGGATCTGGCCCATTGCCGCCCTGGCGCCGGTCTGATTTCGTAGGCCGATGCATTTCATCCCGACTGCCATACGAGGCCCGCTGTTCATGGTCGTTTCGACCGGGTCCTACATCGTCAACGACACGATGATGAAACTCGCAACCGCGGGACTGCCGCCCTATGAGGTGCTGTTCCTGCGCGGCGCTGCGGCAACATTGTGGGGCTTTCCGCTGCTGTTCATGCTGGGCTATGGCAAGCAGATCCCGCTGATCCTCGACGCCAAGGTTTTGCGCAGGAACATGCTCGAACTGGGTGCGATCCTTTGCTACGTGGTGGCGCTCGCCAACATGCAGATCGCCGATTCGACCGCGCTCGGGCAGATCACGCCCTTGCTGATGCTGGTCGGCTCCTCGATGCTGTTTGGCGAACGGATCGGTGGGCTGCGCCTGGCGCTGATCGGGCTCGGCTTTATCGGCGCCGTGATGGTGGCACAACCGACGATGCAGGGGATTTCCGTCTACGCCCTGCTGGCGCTAGGCAATGCCGCCCTGTCCGCGGCGCGCGATCTGGCCGGACGCAAGGTCGCCGCCGACGTGCCGGGAATGGTCGTAGCTATTTCCGCGGTGATTGTCGTGCTCGCGGGCGCCGGCGTTGCGCATCTGGTTTCCGAGCAGTGGGTGGTGCCTGAAATCCGTCACCTGCTGCTGATGGGCGGCGCCGGACTGTTCCTGATCTTCGGCCACTTCTTCATCTTCATGGCCTATCGCGTCGGGCCGACCAGCGTGGTAGCGCCGTTCTACTATTGCTTTACCGTCTGGGCGGTGATTTCAGGCCTGGTGGTTTTCCGGCAGCTCCCGAATGCGCTGGCCATCTGCGGAATCCTGCTGGTGGTGGCCAGCGGGTTGACCATCGTCTCGCTCGACGAGCGCAAGCGCCGGTTGACCGTCGTCGCTTGAAACTGAAATCAGCCTGCACAATAGGAGGAGCGCGTGGCAAGCCCGGATGACAACCAGAATTCACGCAACCGCAGGCTTATCGGAAAGTGCCTGTGCGGCGCCGTTCAGTACGCGGTGGCGGACGCGTTCGTCTATGCCGCGAACTGCCACTGCTCGAACTGCCGGCGCACCACCGGCTCGGCCTTCAAGCCATTCGCCGGCATCGAGCGCGACAGGCTGAGCCTGGCGAGGGGCGAGGACAATCTCATGATCTTCGGCGACGACACCGGCCATGACGCGCACTGCAAGACTTGCGGCTCGTTGCTCTATTCGGTGGTCCGCGACGGTGCCTTCGTGCATGTCGCCATGGGAACCCTCGTCGACGAGCCGACCATCCGCCCGACGCAGCACATCTTCGTCGGCTCGAAGGCGAAGTGGTTCACGATCACCGACGATCTGCCGCAATACAGAGAACACGCGGTCGCCGGAGATGCCGGCGAATAGCTGACCGTTAGAAAACGCTCAACCAAATTATCGTTTCTTTTTCGCGTCCGCCGCCAAGGAAACTATACTGTGCTCCGTCACTGAACCTATGTCGCGGGGATTTCTGTGGCATTGCCGCCCGACTGGTTGCCCGATGTTGCGATGAGGCGCGTCATTTGCCACTGGACCGCCGGCTCGCATTCGGCCGGCGATACCGACAGGGATGCGTATCACATACTGGTCGAGGGGAATGGCCGTCTGGTCAGGGGCCGGTCTTCGATCGCGCTCAATTCAGGCCGGGTAAAACCGGGATATGCCGCGCACACGCTCAACTGCAACGGCGGCTCGATCGGGGTTTCGCTCTGCTGCATGGCCGGGGCGGAGGAAAGGCCGTTCGATGCCGGCCGCTATCCGATGACCAGGGCGCAGTGGGGCGCGATGGCCGCCGTCGTCGCCGAACTCTGCAAATACTACCGCATCAAGGTCACGCCCAAAACGGTGCTGTCGCATGCCGAAGTCGAGAGCAATCTCGGCATCGAGCAGCGCGGAAAATGGGATTTCACCCGGCTGCCCTTCGATCCGACGATCAGCGGCGCAAGCGCCTGTGGCGAGCGGCTGCGCCGCGACGTGACGGCGGCAATGGGCGCGATGCCAAATCTGCCGGTGAGGATTGGGCGCGATGCCGCATGGCAGCGACTGCTCGAGGAATTATGGCCGATCATGGTGAGAGGGCTGGAAGCCGGCCTCAACACGCTGATCCGCGAAATCCTCAAAAGGATCAGATAGGCGGTCGGCATTCACCCGAATGCCGACGCAACTGCCGGACGGCTTCTACAGTGCCCTCTTGCCGCTGAACTGATGATAGGCCCACAGGACAACCACGGCACCGACCACGGCGACGATCAGGCTATAGATGTTGAGCCCGGTAACGCCCGACGCGCCAAAGGCGCTGAAGATGAGCCCGCCGACGATGGCGCCGACAATCCCGAGCACGATGTCGAGCACCAGGCCTTGCCCGCTTTTATTGACGATCTTGCTGCCTATGAAGCCGGCGATGACGCCGAGAATAATCCAGCTTAATATTGACATTTTTCCTCTCCGTTCCCCGCACCCGATTACTTCCACATTATTAAGCAAAGCTCAAGCCAACTTGAAAATCATGATTACGGAAAGCTCAAACCGGCTTGAAATTCGCCATGGATGCGTCATTGTTGGAGACGGACGGGCAATTTGACATGGAGATCCACAATGGGACTGTTTGACAATGCCGTTCCCGGCGGCAACGTCGCCAAGCCGCTGATGATCGCGCTCGGCGCACTTTTGGTGGGAAAAATGCTGAGCGGTGGAAGTTCCGCCCAGCCGGAGGCGGCGCAGAGCCCTGCCCCCGTCCCGCCCGATACAACCGCATCCGCCGATGGCGGACTGCTCGGCGGTCTGGGCGGACTGCTCGACAAACTGAAGGACGCCGGCCACGGCAACGTTGCCAATTCGTGGGTCGGCACCGGTCAGAACCAGCCGATCAACCCCAGCGATCTGGGCAGTGCCCTCGGCCCGCAGATCATTCAGGAGATCGCGCAAAGGACGGGTCTGAACCAACAGGACCTGCTCAAGCAACTGTCGGCGGCCTTGCCCGGGCTTGTCGACCAGCTGACGCCGAACGGGCAAGTGCCGCAGCAGAACCAACTCGCGTCCATATTCAGCAAATTCGCGAGTTAAGGCATGTCGCCCAACACCGCTTGCGGTTTGGGACAACGACACGCGTAAAACACGGATCAAAGTTCGTTGCGCGTCCGTCTGGACGCGCAACGAATACTTTGAACTACGGCAAAGCGCTTCGCTTGGGGCTGCCTGCTTCGGCATCGTGCGCGAGGTGCGCCGCGGCTTGGGGGAAATCTGGAGCGGGTAGCGGGAATCGAACCCGCATATTCAGCTTGGAAGGCTGCTGCTCTACCACTGAGCTATACCCGCGCCTTTCAGTCAAGCATCGGATCCGCTCCGACGCTCGCTCTGCGTTTCAGGGCTTCCGGGCCGGCAGTGGTGGAGAGGGTTGGATTTGAACCAACGTAGGCATAGCCAACGGATTTACAGTCCGTCCCCTTTAACCACTCGGGCACCTCTCCAGTCTGCCGCCGGAGCCATGCAACGAGGCATCGATGCGTCGCGGCTGCCAAAGCAGCCCTTCCGCGAAGCGCCTTATGGCGGCAGCGCCCAAAACTGTCAACCGCAACCGTCCGGCAAAAAGCGCTGAATCTCACGCCTCGCCCGACAAGCAGCTTATGCAGCTGTATCCATGGCCGGACGACACGGCTATAGAAGCCGGCCATGAGCAACGACAACAAATCCAAGACCCCTAAAGACACCCACTACGCCAAGCTGCGCCGCGCGCATCGCGACGAGAAGAGCGGCGGCGCGCCGGCGTTCAGGCCGCGCCAGCCGGTGCCGCCCGGCGAGAACCCGGCGGATGGGCTGGTGCGGCTCTATGGGCTGCACACGGTGCGGGCCGCACTCGACAATCCGCGCCGCAAAATCAGGAAGATGCTGGTGACGCGCAACGCTGCCGAGCGGCTGGCAATCGCCGACCTTGGCGCTTTGCCCTTCAACGCGGAGTTGGTCGAACCCAGGGACATCGACAAGATCACCGGCTCGGATGCCGTGCACCAGGGCGTGCTGATCGAGGCCGAGCCGCTGAAACCGAAACGCCTCGATGCGCTCGGCGACACCAGGCTGGTGCTGGTGCTCGACCAGATCACCGATCCGCACAATGTCGGTGCGATCCTGCGCTCGGCGGTGGCTTTCGGCACCGGTGCATTGATCACCACGGCGCGCCACAGCCCGCAGGAATCCGGCGTGCTGGCGAAATCGGCCTCCGGCGCGCTCGAGCACATCGACCAGATCGAGGTGAAGAACCTCGCCGATGCGCTGGAGCAGCTGCACGAGGCCGGATTCCAGACGATCGGGCTGGATTCGGACGGGCCGGCAGAGCTCGAAACGAGCTTTGCCGGAGACAAGATCGCATTGGTGCTGGGCGCCGAGGGCAAAGGCCTGCGCCAGAAGACACGCGAAACGGTGACGACGCTCGCCCGCCTCGACATGCCCGGCGCCATCCGTTCGCTCAACGTGTCGAATGCCGCGGCGGTGGCGCTTTATGCGGCGAGGCGGTGGTTCGCGCGCGGCAAATAGGGCGCAATGCATGTCATTGGATTTTGCCGTTCTCAATTCAGATGGGCATATCGATCGATGCGTATCGGTAGGTCCCTCTGCGCATCATGAAATCGTGTCAATCGCAAACCAAAACGCGTTTGAACTCATACTGAAATTCGAAGATTTCTATGAGGACGTCACTCTTCCGATCGAATCCCTACCTTCCTTGACCAAGCAAGTTGAGGCACTTGTGCGAACTGAAGGAATGTCGGAGGAATCCAAAGATTTTCTGAAACGTTTTGCCGATCTCATACGCTATGCGGTCGAAAGAAGTCGGCCCATCGAAGGTATTGCAGACTAATTCACCTCACTCTCACCCAACCTCGTGGCCAGCCATCCGCTCCAGCGCCCTGACCAGTGCCGAATGGTCTTCCTTTGCTCCACCGTTCGCCACGCAAGAGTTGAACAATTGCTGCGTCATCGAGGTGTTGGGTAGTGCTACGCCCAGCGCCTTTGCCCCTTCCAGCGCCAGGTTAAGATCCTTCTGGTGGAGTTCGATGCGGAAGCCGGGCGCGAAAGTGCGCTTGATCATGCGCTCGCCATGCACTTCCAGGATGCGCGAGTTTGCGAGCCCGCCCAGCAGCGCCTGCCTGACCTTGGCCGGGTTGGCGCCGGCTTTCGATGCAAAAACAAGCGCTTCGGCGACGGCCTCGATGGTCAGCGCAACGACGATCTGGTTGGCAACCTTGGTGATCTGGCCGACGCCGTTGGGTCCGACCAGAGTGATGTTCTTGCCTATCTTCTCGAAGATAGGCCTGGCGCGTTCGTAGGCATTTTTTTCGCCGCCGACCATGATGGTCAGCGATGCCGCTTTGGCCCCGACCTCGCCGCCCGACACCGGCGCATCGAGATAGTCGCAGCCGACATCGTTGATCTTTTTTGCGAATTCCTTGGTCTCGATCGGCGAGATCGAGCTCATGTCGATGACCAGCTTGCCTTTAGTGAGGCCTGACGCGACGCCATTCTCAGCGAACAGCACATCGGCCACCTGCGGCGTATCCGGAACCATGGTGATGACGATGTCGGCCGCGCGGGCAACGGCATCATGGCCGGTGACGGCCTTCAGGCCCTTGGCGACGAGATCGGCCGGCGGCTTCGAGCGGTGGTCGCTGGCGACGACCTGATAACCGGCGTCTAGCAGATGCCCCGCCATCGGCGCGCCCATGATGCCGAGGCCGATGAAGCCGATGGTTTCCATGTCCTTCTCCGTTTCTTGTTAAGGGGGCGCGCAGGAACGCGACGTGCGATACGCAGCGTCTACGCCGCCGCGCTGCCCTGCCCGGCCGCGTCCCGAAACCACCCGAGCCCGGTTTCCGTTCCGCCCTTGGGCTTGTACTCCGCACCGACCCAGCCGGAATAGCCGATGCGGTCGATGTGGTTGTACAGGAAGGGAAAATTGATCTCGCCCGTCCCCGGCTCATGACGGCCGGGATTGTCCGCAAGCTGGATATGCGCGATGCGGTTGAGGTTTGCCTCGATGGTACGGGCGAGATCCCCCTCCATGATCTGCATGTGATAGATATCGTATTGCAGGAACAGGTTCTTCGAGCCGACGCGGTCGATCAGCGCCAGGGCCTGATCCGAGTAATTCAGGAAAAAACCCGGAATGTCGCGGGTGTTGATCGGCTCGATCAGCAGCCTGATGCCGGCCTGCTCCAGCTTTTCGGCCGCGAAAGCCAGATTTTCGGCGAAGACGTCTTCCAGCACGGAGCGGTCGACGCCTTGCGGCGCGATGCCGGCGAGGCAGTTGACCTGCTCGCAGCCGAGCGCATGGGCATAGGTGACGACCTTGGCAATGCCCTGCCGGAACTCCGGCACGCGGTCGGGCAGGATCGCGATGCCGCGCTCGCCCTTGGCCCAGTCGCCGGCAGGCAGGTTGAACAGGACCTGCGTCAGCCCGTTCTTCTTCAACCTGGCCGCGACGACATCCGGCGCATGGTCGTAGGGGCCGATATACTCGACGCCCTTGAAGCCGGCGCGGGCGGCGGCATCGAAGCGGTCGAGGAAGTCATGCTCGCCAAAGAGCATCGAAAGATTGGCTGAGAACCGTGGCATGGCAGTAGTTCCTCATATGCGGCTTAATCGAGCATGACGATCGCCGTGGGGGCATCTTCATGGCGTTCGGCAAGCTCCTCGAATTCGGTGATCTTGTCGATTTCGGTACCCATCGAAACGTTGGTGACGCGCTCGAGGATGAATTCGAGCACCACCGGAACCTGGTGCTCGTCCATCAGGCGCTTTGCCTCTTCGAAGGCACCGGCGAATTCCTCCGGCCGGCGCACCCTGACGGCCTTGCAGCCCATCGCCTCGGCAACGGCGACGTGGTCGACGCCGTAGCCCGCCTCTGGATCGCCCTGTCGATTGACGTTCTCGAAGGCGAGGCTGACTTCGAAATCCATCGAAAAGCCGCGCTGCGCCTGGCGGATCAGCCCGAGATAGGCGTTGTTCACGACGACATGGATGTAGGGCAATTTGTGTTGTGCGCCGGCCGCCAGTTCCTCGATCATGAACTGGAAATCATAATCGCCGGACAATGCCACAATTGTGCGGTCCGGATCGGCGGCGCGAACACCGAGGGCTGCCGGCAATGTCCAGCCGAGCGGGCCGGCCTGGCCGCAATTGATCCAGTTGCGTGGCTTGTAGACGTGCAGGAATTGCGCCCCGGCGATCTGGGACAGGCCGATCGTGGTGACATAGGTGGTGTCGCGGCCGAACGCCTTGTTCATCTCCTCGTAGACGCGCTGCGGCTTCAGCGGCACCTGGTCGAAATGCGTCTTGCGCTTCATCGTCTTCTTGCGCTGCCGGCATTCGCCGGCCCAGCCCGACCAGTCGCGCAATTTCCCGGCCGTCCTCCATTCGGTTGCGACGTCGAGCAGCATTTTCAGCGCCGCACCGGCGTCCGAGACGACGCCGAGGTCCGGCGCGAAGACCCGGCCGATCTGCGTCGGCTCGATGTCGACGTGGATGAACTTCTTGCCCTTGGTGTAGACGTCGACCGAACCGGTGTGGCGGTTGGCCCAGCGGTTGCCGATGCCGAAAACGAAATCGGCTTCGAGCATCGTGGCATTGCCATAGCGGTGCGAGGTCTGCAGCCCGCACATGCCGGCCATCAGGCGGTGGTCGTCGGGGATCGCGCCCCAGCCCATCAGCGTCGGGATGACGGGCACGCCGGTGACTTCGGCGAATTCGATCAGCAGATCGGACGCATCGGCGTTGATGATGCCGCCGCCGGCGATGATGACAGGCTTTTCCGCCCCGTTCAGCATCGTCAACGCCTTCTCGGCCTGAGCGCGCGACATTGCCGGCTTGAACGGCACCAGCGGCTCGTAGGCATCGATGTCGAACTCGATCTCGGTCAGTTGCACATCGACAGGCAAATCGATCAGCACCGGCCCCGGCCGCGACGAGCGCATCAGATGAAACGCTTTCTGCAACGCCATCGGCACCAGATAGGGTTCCATCACCGTAACCGCCCATTTGGCGACGGGTGCGGCGATCGCCGCAATGTCGACGGCCTGAAAATCCTCCTTGTTGAGACGCGCCCGCGGCGCCTGCCCGGTGATGCAGAGGATGGGAATTGAATCGGCAGCGGCCGAATAGAGGCCAGTGATCATGTCGGTGCCGGCAGGACCCGAGGTGCCGATGCACAGACCGATATTGCCCGATCTGGCGCGGGTAAACCCTTCGGCCATATGCGAAGCCGCCTCGACGTGCCGCGCAAGGATGTGGCGGATACTGCCCCTCGCCTTCAGCGCCGAATAGAGCGGGTTGATCGCAGCACCCGGCACGCCGAAGGCACAGGAGATGCCTTCCTTTTCGAGAACGAGAACCGCTGCGTCGACTGCGCGCATCCTGGCCATGTCAGCCTCCACGGAATTGTTGATAGCCGATGATGCCAGCGCACCAATGATTTTTCAATTTTTTCAGAATATATTTTCATTTCTAGAAAACGGCTCTTGTAGATTGAATTGATTTGACTTTCTGTTTTCCACGAATTCGCTTCGCAAATCGATGAAAAACTTTTTCATTGCCGTGCTGGGCGAACAGAGCGAAGAATGGCCCGATGGAAACCACCGAAAAACGCCAGCGCGGCCGGCCGCGCGCCTTCAACGGGCCGGCCGAGGCTGCTTCGGTGCAGTCGCTGGACCGGGCGCTGCGCATCCTGGCAATCGTTGCCGATGGCAGCGGCCTGTCGCTGAGCGAGATCGCCGCCAGTTCCGGTCTGCCGGCATCCACCGCCTACCGCATGCTGACGACGCTGGAGAACCACGGCATGGTCGAGTTCGACGGTACCGACCAGCTGTGGTCGATCGGCGTCGAGACCTATCGCATGGGCGCGGCGTTCCTGCGCCGCCGCAAGCTGGTCGACCGCGCCCGTATCGTCATGCAGGAATTGATGGAGAAGACCGGCGAGACCGCCAATCTCGGCGTCGCCGAGGACGATTGCGTCGTCTTTGTCAGTCAGGTCGAGACGCATCAGGCGATCCGCGCCTTCTTCCGGCCGGGGACGCGCAGCTCCTTCCATGCCTCGGGCATCGGCAAGGCAGTGCTGGCGCATCTCGAGCCGGAACGCGTCGCCACCATCCTGCGCCGGGCCGGGCTGGAGCGCTTCACCGAAAACACGCTGTCCGATATCCCGGCGCTCGCCCGCGACCTGGTGACGATCAAGCTGCGCGGCTGGTCGGTAGACGACGAGGAGCGGCATCCGGGCATGCGCTGCGTTGCCGCCGCCATCTTCAATGAGTTCGGCGAGCCGATCGGCGGCGTTTCGGTCTCCGGGCCGACGGTGCGGGTAACGCCGGAACGGCTGGCCGAGATCGGCCCGCTTGTGCACGATGCGGCGGCGGAGGTGACAAGGATGATCGGCGGGCTGCCGACCCCTCCCGGCCTTCGCAGCGAACCGAGCGCATGGCAGCGCTGACCAGCGTCGAATGGTGCGACATCTGCCAGGATGGCCAAAGCTAGGCCCCGGGCACCGCGCTCTTGGTTGATAGGTCGTAGAAATCAAGCAGCATCGCCAGCCCAACTCCGCAGGCGGTGAAGATTAGGCCGGCAATGAAGATACGATTGGCGCGTTCATAAACGCGCCGTTGTAGAGACGTTAAGTCGAGCAGCAACCGCAGCGCTCGTATCTGCAGGGCAATGCCGATCAAAATCGGCGCGACGGCGGCCAGGTGATAGATTTCCCATGGTATCGGGTTGGCGGCCCAATGCGTGATGAAGCCCAGCGAGAACGCCAGCAGGATGCCGACGGTGGTGATCGTGCCGTTGCGGAAAATTGTCTCGATCGGCTCTTCGTTCGGATCTTGCTCGCCCAAGCGCCCTCTCCCTGTTTCGCTATCGGTGCAGACTAGGCTGTTGGGAAATCGCTGTATACTGCCGGGTTCCTGGTGAAATCAGAGACAAATGATAGCTAAATTGCTTGGAGACTGAAGCTGGCGCTGCCCCTCATTGGCCTACCGGGCATTTCTCCCCGCATAGTGACGGGGAGAAAGAAGCTGACCGCGACCTTGGCGCCCTCTTGCAGCGCTGGAGACTGGCGAAATCATCGCCGAAAGCGTCCCTTCTCCCTGTCACTATACGGGGAGAAGATGCCGGCAGGCAGATGAGGGGCAGCGCCGACACTGATAGTCAGTCGATTTCGACAGGAAGCCTATCGCCGAACAACAGAAAAAGGGCCAGTGGGGCGCCCTTCCGGTTGCATGAAACGGTCATCCCAAGCTGGCATCGTGGCCCTCAAAGCCAGCAGCGATGGCGATAGCCGTCGTAGCCGACATAGGTGTCCGAGTACGGGTCGTAGCTCTGGTAGCGATTGAGGCAGCGCCGGACGTGCCACGAGCCGCCGTCTTCCTCGATATAGACGGTGCGCGGCTGGGCCAGCGCGCTGCCGAGCAGGAAGCCGCCGACACCTGCGGCAATGCCGATGCCGAGGTGCTTGTGCTTGTGATGGGCGGCCGACGGCTGAACGGTGCCGACCAGCATGGCGGCGGCGACAGTGGTGGCGACGAGGCCGGAAATGATGGTGCGCTTGAACATGACGATCTCCTTGTTGTGGGAGGCGATCCAACCGCCTCTTGACCATCAGTCGTCGCGACAAGGAAAAGGTTCGAAGGTCCTTTTGGATTTTTTCTCGGCGGGCGAAATCGCGCGGTCTGATGCGCGACCACGAACGGTCGCGCCGTCGACAGTTCACCGGAACAACCGGCAGGCCTCAGCCCATGCCGGTGATATGGCGAAGCCAGAAGGCGAGCGCGATGAAGCCGATGATGGTGGTGACGCCGGTCCAGTCGATATTGGCGTGCTTCAGGTCCTTGATGAGCTTCACCAGGAGAACCCAAGCCACGACGACGAGCGGGAGAATGATGACAAACCTGATCATGCGACAGCCTCGCTGATGCGATTGCACCTTCGATCAATATAGGAAGCGAATTGGCCGTTTTCAGGACGCCTTGGCGGCAGAACCGGCGCGTTCGCGGCGGCCGAAAACGGAGTTTTGTCTTTACTGGCGCATCAAATATGGTAACCGAAGCGCCGTGCCCTTGTAGCTCAGCTGGTAGAGCAGCGGTTTTGTAAACCGAAGGTCGGCGGTTCGATCCCGTCCGGGGGCACCAGCAAGCAATTTGTCCAACCCGGAGACATGGGTAACAGATTGTACTTAAGACATGGGTGACAACCTCGTGCCGAACGGGTTGTCGATGGTCTGCAAGGTCCTCTGTTCCAAGTC
>NZ_JAMYNR010000044.1:0-34646 GCF_040319155.1 Mesorhizobium sp. M0954
TCGAGCTGATCGTGCCGATCGCCATGGAAGAGAAGCTGCGCTTCGCCATCCGTGAAGGCGGCCGCACCGTCGGTGCCGGCATCGTCGTCACCATCACAGAGTAATTTGGACTTAAACCGATCTGTCGCGGGCGCTGCCCGCGCCGCGCCAGAACAAGGAAGTGACGCATGAACGGACAGAATATCCGCATCCGCCTGAAGGCGTTTGATCACCGGGTGCTCGACGCCTCGACACGGGAAATCGTGTCGACCGCCAAGCGCACCGGCGCCAACGTCCGCGGCCCCATTCCGCTGCCGACGCGGATCGAAAAGTTCACGGTCAACCGGTCGCCTCACGTCGACAAGAAGAGCCGCGAGCAGTTCGAGATGCGCACGCACAAGCGTCTGCTCGACATTGTCGACCCGACCCCGCAGACGGTCGATGCTTTGATGAAGCTCGACCTGGCCGCCGGTGTCGACGTCGAGATCAAGCTGTAAGGAACCAGAGGTCAGCGGGGCGACCCGGAACTCTGAAGGAACAAGAGGCGTGGAGGGGCGACAGCCCCGACAGGGAACTCTAAAGGAATTGAACCGATGCGTTCAGGTGTGATTGCAAAGAAGGTGGGAATGACCCGCATCTACAACGATGCCGGGGAACATGTTCCCGTCACTGTTCTCCAGATGGAGAACTGCCAGGTCGTGGCGCAGCGCACGCAGGAGAAGAACGGCTATACCGCCGTCCAGCTCGGCGTTGGCCTTGCCAAAGTGAAGAACACGTCGAAGGCGATGCGCGGCCATTTCGCGACCGCTTCCGTCGAGCCCAAGGCCAAGGTTGCCGAGTTTCGCGTCTCTGCCGACAACATGATCGATGTTGGCGCCGAGATCACTGTCGAGCACTTCGTCGTCGGCCAGAAGGTCGATGTGACGGGCACCACGATCGGCAAGGGCTTCCAGGGCGTCATCAAGCGGCACCACATGGGTGGCGGCCGCGCAACACACGGCAACTCGGTGTCGCACCGTACACACGGCTCGACCGGCCAGCGCCAGGATCCGGGCAAGGTGTTCAAGGGCAAGCATATGGCCGGCCACATGGGCGACACCCGCGTCACCACGCAGAATGTCGAGGTCGTCTCGACCGACGCCGATCGCGGCCTGATCCTGATCCGCGGTGCGGTCCCGGGTTCGAAGGGTGCATGGATCCTGGTCCGCGACGCGGCCAAGGTGGCGCTTCCGGCCAATGCGCCGAAGCCCGCCGCGATCCGCGCCCTTGCGACTGACGGTGCCGCCACGAACGAGGCCCCGGCCACAGAGGGAGCGGAATAATGGACCTCAAGATTACAACGCTTGGCGGCAAGGACGCCGGCAAGCTGAAGCTCTCCGAAGAGATTTTCGGCCTCGATCCGCGCGAGGACATCCTGCAGCGCGTCGTGCGCTGGCAGCTTGCCAAGAAGCAGCAGGGCACGCACAAGGCCAAGGGTCGCGCGGAAATCGCCCGCACCGGCGCCAAGATGTACAAGCAGAAGGGTACAGGCCGCGCCCGCCACCATTCGGCTCGCGCTCCGCAGTTCCGCGGCGGCGGCAAGGCCCACGGCCCGGTCGTGCGCAGCCACGAGCACGATCTGCCTAAGAAGGTGCGTGCGCTCGGCCTGAAGCATGCCCTCTCGGCCAAGGCCAAGAGCGCGTCGATCATCATCATCGACGAGCTGAAGCTGACCGAGGCCAAGACCAAGGCGCTGATCGCGAATTTCGCGACGCTGGGCCTGAGCAACGCCCTGGTGATCGGCGGCGCCGAGCTTGACAAGAACTTCAAGCTGGCGGCGACCAACATCCCGAACATCGACGTGCTGCCCATCCAGGGCATCAACGTCTACGACATTCTGCGCCGCGGCACGCTGGTCCTTTCCAAGGCCGCCGTCGAGGCTCTCGAGGAGCGCTTCAAATGACCGACCTTCGTCATTACGACGTGATCGTCTCGCCGGCGATCACTGAAAAGTCGACCATGGCTTCCGAGCAGAACCAGGTCGTCTTCAATGTCGCCAAGAAGGCGTCGAAGCCGGAAATCAAGGCCGCCGTCGAAGCGCTGTTCGGCGTCAAGGTGATGGCCGTGAACACGCTTGTCCGCAAGGGCAAGATCAAGCGCTTCCGCGGCGCGATCGGCCGCCAGAGCGACGTCAAGAAGGCGGTTGTGACGCTGGCCGAAGGCCAGTCGATCGACGTCGCGACGGGTCTCTGAGCAAGGTCGCGAGGACAGAACAATGGCACTGAAAAAATTCAACCCGGTAACGCCGAGCACCCGTCAGCTGGTCATCGTCGATCGCTCGGGCCTCTACAAGGGCAAGCCCGTCAAGGGTCTGACCGAGGGCCTGACCAAGTCGGGCGGCCGCAACAATTACGGCCGCATCACAGCCCGCTTCATCGGCGGCGGTCACAAGCGCACCTACCGCATCATCGACTTCAAGCGCCGCAAGTTCGACGTCGTCGGCACGGTCGAGCGTATCGAGTACGATCCGAACCGCACCGCCTTCATCGCGCTGATCAAGTATGACGATGGCGAGCTGTCCTACATCATCGCCCCGCAGCGTCTGGCTCCCGGCGACAAGATCGTGGCCGGTGAATCGGTCGACGTGAAGCCGGGCAACGCGATGCCGCTGGCCTCGATGCCGGTCGGCACGATCGTCCACAATATCGAGCTGAAGCCCGGCAAGGGCGCTCAGGTCGCCCGTTCGGCCGGCGGTTATGGCCAGCTCGTCGGCCGCGACCAGGGCATGGCGATCCTGCGCCTCAATTCGGGCGAGCAGCGTGTCGTCCACGGCTCCTGCATGGCCACTGTCGGCGCCGTGTCCAACCCGGACCACGGCAACATCAATGACGGCAAGGCAGGCCGCACCGTGTGGCGCGGCAAACGTCCGCACAATCGCGGCGTGACCATGAACCCGGTCGACCATCCGCATGGCGGCGGCGAAGGCCGCACCTCGGGTGGCCGCCATCCGGTTTCGCCCTGGGGCAAGCCGACCAAGGGCAAGAAGACGCGGTCCAACAAGGCGACCGACAAGTTCATCCTGCGCTCGCGCCATCAGCGCAAGAGCTAAGAAGAGGTAACGCCAAGTGACTCGTTCGATTTGGAAAGGCCCCTTCATCGACGGCTACCTTCTGAAGAAGGTGGACAAGGTTCGTGAAGGTGGTCGCAATGAGGTGATCAAGATGTGGAGCCGCCGCTCCACCATCCTGCCGCAGTTCGTCGGCTTCACCTTCGGTGTCTACAACGGCCAGAAGCACGTTCCCGTCTCGGTGAACGAGGACATGGTCGGTCACAAGTTCGGTGAATTCGCTCCGACCCGGACCTATTACGGTCACGGCGCGGATAAGAAGGCGAAGAGGAAATAATCATGGGCAAGGCCAAAGCTCCGCGCAGGCTTGCTGACAACGAAGCGCGCGCCGTGTTGCGCACGATCCGTATCAGCCCGCAGAAGCTGAACCTGGTTGCCGCGCTGATCCGCGGCAAGAAGGTCGCGACAGCGCTTTCCGACCTCGAATTCTCGGCCAAGCGGATTTCCGGCACGGTCAAGAAGACGCTGGAATCGGCGATCGCCAACGCGGAAAACAACCACGACCTCGACGTCGATGCGCTGATCGTGGCGGAAGCCTATGTCGGCAAGTCGATCGTCATGAAGCGGTTCCATGCCCGTGGCCGTGGGCGCGCCAGCCGTATCGAGAAGCCGTTCTCGCACCTCACGATCGTCGTTCGTGAAGTCGAAGAAAAAGGGGAGGCCGCATAATGGGCCAGAAAGTCAATCCGATCGGTCTGCGTCTCGGCATCAACCGCACCTGGGATTCGCGCTGGTTCGCGAACACCGGCGAGTACGGCAAGCTGCTGCACGAGGACATCAAGATCCGCAAATATCTTGAGAAGGAACTCAAGCAGGCTGCGATCTCGAAAGTCGTGATCGAGCGTCCGCACAAGAAGTGCCGCGTCACCATCCATGCGGCGCGTCCGGGCCTGATCATCGGCAAGAAGGGCGCCGACATCGAGAAGCTTCGCAAGAAGCTGATGGAGATGACCAAGTCCGAGACGCATCTGAACATCGTCGAAGTGCGCAAGCCGGAGATCGACGCGACCTTGGTCGCCCAGTCGATCGCCCAGCAGCTCGAGCGCCGCATCGCGTTCCGCCGCGCCATGAAGCGTGCCGTGCAGTCGGCGATGCGCCTCGGTGCCGAAGGCATCCGCATCAACTGCGCCGGCCGTCTCGGCGGCGCCGAGATCGCGCGCATGGAATGGTATCGTGAAGGCCGCGTGCCGCTGCATACGCTGCGTGCCGACGTCGACTACGGCACGGCCGAGGCGAATACGGCCTACGGCATCTGCGGCGTCAAGGTCTGGGTGTTCAAGGGCGAAATCCTCGAGCACGACCCGATGGCTTCGGAGCGCCGCGCCACCGAGGGCGATCATGCGCATGGCGGTGGTGGTGAGCGCGAACGCGGTCGCCGTCGCGAAAACGCGTAAGACATTTAGGAATTTGGAGTTAGAACGATGCTGCAGCCAAAGCGCACAAAGTTCCGCAAGCAGTTCAAGGGCCGCATCCACGGTACCGCCAAGGGCGGCACCAACCTGGATTTCGGCGGTTTCGGGCTGAAGGCGCTTGAGCCGAACCGCGTCACCGCGCGTGAGATCGAGGCGGCCCGCCGCGCGATCACCCGCGAGATGAAGCGTGCCGGCCGCGTGTGGATCCGTATCTTCCCGGACGTGCCGGTGACGTCGAAGCCGACCGAAGTCCGTATGGGTAAGGGCAAGGGCGCGGTCGACTACTGGGCGGCACGCGTCAAGCCGGGCCGCATCATGTTCGAGATCGACGGCGTCAACGAGGAAACCGCCCGTGAGGCGCTGCGTCTCGGCGCGGCCAAGCTCTCGGTCAGGACGCGCTTCGTACAGCGCATCGCAGAATAAGGACGGGCTGATCATGAAAGCCGAAGACATCCGGACCAAGACCCAGGACCAGCTGACCGACGACCTGGCCAGCCTGAAGAAGGAGCAGTTCAACCTGCGCTTCCAGAAGGCCACCGGCCAGCTTGAGAAGACCGCGCGCGTGAGGCAGGTCCGCAAGGACATTGCGCGTATCAAGACCATCGCTGCGGAAAAGTCCGCGGCCAAGAAGGCTTAAGGACGAAAACCATGCCAAAGCGCATTCTGCAGGGCACCGTCGTCAGCGACAAGAACGAGAAGACGGTTGTCGTCAAGGTCGAACGGCGCTTCACGCATCCCGTGATGAAGAAGACCGTGCGCATGACCAAGAAGTACAAGGCGCACGACGAGAACAACGCCCACAAGGTCGGCGATCAGGTGTTCATCCAGGAATCGAAGCCGATTTCCAAGGACAAGCGCTGGGTCGTGGTGTCTTCGGACCAGGCCTGATCAGGGCCAACGAAACGAATTTTGGACAGACCGGGGAGGGGTGAGAAACCCGTCCCGTTAGAAAAGAAGAAGGCGGCCAGTCATGATTCAGATGCAAACAAACCTCGACGTCGCGGATAATTCCGGCGCCCGTCGTGTCATGTGCATCAAGGTGCTGGGCGGCTCGAAGCGGAAATACGCTTCCGTGGGCGACATCATCGTGGTGTCGATCAAGGAAGCCATCCCGCGCGGCCGCGTCAAGAAGGGCGATGTGATGAAGGCGGTCGTGGTTCGCACGGCCAAGGACATCCGCCGCCCGGACGGCAGCGTGATCCGTTTCGACAAGAACGCAGCCGTTCTCGTCGACAACAAGAAAGAGCCGATCGGCACGCGTATCTTCGGACCGGTTCCGCGCGAACTCCGCGCCAAGAACCACATGAAGATCATCTCGCTCGCGCCTGAAGTGCTGTAAGGAGCCGGACCAATGCAGAAGATTAGAAAAGGCGACAAGGTCGTCGTGCTGGCCGGCAAGGACAAGGGCCGTTCGGGCGAAGTCCTCTCGGTACAGCCGAAGGACGACACCGCGCTGGTGCGCGGCGTCAACCTGATCCGTCGTCACCAGAAGCAGTCCCAGTCCCAAGAGGGCGGGATCATCACCAAGGAAGCGCCGATCCAGCTGTCGAACATCGCGCTGGCCGACCCCAAGGATGGCAAGCCGACCCGCGTCGGCTTCATCTTCCAGAAGGACGGCAAGAAGGTGCGCGTCGCCAAGCGCTCGGGAGAAGTCATCAATGGCTAAGGCTCAAACCAAGCAGGCAACTGCCCAGAACACGCCGCGCCTCAAGCAGGTCTACAACGAGACCATCCGCAAGGCGCTGCAGGAGCAGTTCGGCTACGAGAACGAGATGCAGGTTCCGCGCATTGACAAGATCGTGCTGAACATGGGCGTCGGCGAGGCGACCGGCGATTCGAAGAAGCCTTCGATCGCGGCGGAAGACCTTGCGATGATCGCCGGCCAGAAGGCCGTCGTCACCCGCGCCCGCAACTCGATCGCCGGCTTCAAGGTCCGCGAGAAGATGCCGATCGGCGCCAAGGTCACGCTGCGCAAGGAACGCATGTACGAGTTCCTCGACCGCCTCGTGAACATCGCACTGCCGCGCGTCCGCGACTTCCGCGGACTTAATCCGAAGAGCTTCGATGGCCGTGGCAACTATGCCATGGGCATCAAGGAACACATCGTGTTTCCGGAGATCAACTACGACAAGGTTGATCAGATCTGGGGCATGGACGTCATCGTTTGTACGACTGCGAAGACGGACGACGAAGCCAGGGCATTGCTCAAGGCCTTCAACTTCCCCTTCCGCCAGTAACGGCAGCGAGAAAAGGAAAAATCTGAAATGGCAAAGACCAGCTCAGTCGAGAAGAACAACAGGCGCCGCAAGCTTGCGGACCAGTTCGCTGCCAAGCGCGAGGTGCTCAAGGCGATCATCATGGATCAGTCCAAGCCGATGGAAGAGCGCTTCCGCGCCCAGCTGAAGCTTTCGGCGCTGCCGCGCAACTCGGCCAAGACCCGCATCCGCAACCGCTGCGAAGTCACCGGACGTCCGCGTGCCTATTATCGCAAGCTCAAAGTATCGCGTATCGCGCTTCGTGATCTCGGCAATAACGGCCAGATCCCGGGCCTGGTCAAGTCGAGCTGGTAAGGAGGACATAACATGTCATTGAGCGATCCTCTCGGCGATATGCTGACCCGCATCCGCAACGCATATGGCCGCAAGAAGTCGAGCGTTTCGACGCCGGCCTCGCGCCTGCGTACCCGCGTCCTCGACGTGCTGAAGGCGGAAGGCTATATCCGCGACTACAGCCAGACCGACTTCGACAACGGCAAGTCCGAAATCGAGATCGAGCTGAAGTATTTCGATGGTGCGCCGGTGGTGCGCGAAATCGCTCGGGTCTCGAAGCCCGGCCGCCGCGTCTACGTTTCGGCCAAGTCGATACCGCACGTCGCCAACGGCCTCGGCATCGCCATCCTTTCGACGCCGAAGGGCGTGATGGCCGACCACGAAGCGCGTGAACAGAATGTCGGCGGGGAAATCCTCTGCCAGATCTTCTGATCTGGTATGTGACCCGGTTGGAAACAGGTTTTCGGGATCTAGTCCCGAAAGCCGAGACCTGAAACAAGAGAAGTGACGAGGACAACAAAATGTCTCGTATTGGAAAGAAACCCGTTTCGCTGCCGCAGGGCGTGACCGCGACAGTCAACGGCCAGACCGTGACGGCGAAGGGTCCGAAGGGCGAGCTGAAGTTCGTGGTGAACGACGAAGTGCTGGTCAAGATGGAAGGCAGCGAGATCGCTGTCCAGCCGCGCGACCAGACCAAGACTGCCCGTTCCAAGTGGGGCATGTCGCGCACGCAGATCGTCAACATCCTGCAGGGCGTCAAGGACGGCTTCGAAAAGAAGCTCGAGATCACCGGCGTCGGCTATCGTGCCGCCATGCAGGGCAAGAACCTGCAGCTGGCGCTCGGCTTCAGCCATGACGTCGTCTACGAGACGCCGCAGGGCGTGACGATTTCGGTGCCGAAGCCGACGGAAATCACGGTGACCGGCATCGACAAGCAGCAGGTCGGCCAGGTCGCCGCCGAGATCCGCGAGTATCGCAGCCCCGAGCCCTACAAGGGCAAGGGTGTCCGCTATGCTGGCGAGAAGATCGTCCGCAAGGAAGGCAAGAAGAAGTAATTTTAACGCCGCGGGGAGCGGTCGCGGGAGGCTTGTCCTACCGCATATGGTCGCCCCCGTTTTTTGAAGGCAAGGAACTGATATCATGGGCTCGAAAGAATCCACCCAACGCCGCGCCCAGCGCGTCCGCCGCCAGATCAAGAAGGTTGCCGGCGATCGTCCGCGCTTGTCGGTCCATCGCACATCGAAGAACATCTACGTCCAGGTGATCGATGACGCCAAGGGCCACACGATCGCGGCTGCTTCGACGCTCGAGAAGGAGCTCAAGGGTTCGCTCAAGACCGGCGCCGACACGGCGGCGGCCGCTGCCATCGGCAAGCTGATCGCCGAGCGTGCCTCGAAGGCCGGCGTCAAGGAAGTCGTCTTCGACCGCGGCGCCTACATCTACCACGGCCGTGTCAAGGCGCTGGCCGAGGCTGCCCGTGAAGGTGGTCTGAGCTTCTAGAGCATGATTCCGAAAAGTTGCAGACTTTTCGGATAAGATCATGCGAAGGAAAAAGAGTTTTCGCCCCCGGCGACCCACAGAGGCGCCGGATATCATCATCAACCGTGCTTCCGGAAAAAAACAAGGAACAGGATATGGCACAGGAACGTAGGGATGGCGGCCGCGGCCGTGATCGCGAAGAGCGCGACGACGGCATGGTCGACAAGCTCGTCCACATCAACCGTGTCGCCAAAGTCGTCAAGGGCGGCCGGCGCTTCGGCTTTGCGGCACTTGTTGTCGTCGGCGACCAGAAGGGCCGCGTCGGCTTCGGCCACGGCAAGGCGCGCGAAGTGCCGGAGGCGATCCGCAAGGCGACCGAATCGGCCAAGCGCGACATGATCTTCGTGCCGCTGCGCTCAGGCCGCACGCTGCACCACGACGTCGAGGGACGCTGGGGCGCGGGACGCGTTCTGCTGCGCGCCGCCAAGCAAGGTACCGGCATCATCGCCGGCGGCCCGATGCGCGCCGTTTTCGAAACGCTCGGCATGCATGACGTGGTCGCCAAGTCGATGGGTTCTTCGAACCCCTACAACATGGTTCGTGCCACGTTCGACGCGCTGAAGAGCCAGATGCATCCGAAGGATGTGGCTGCAGCGCGCGGCATCAAGTATTCGACCCTTCAGGCCCGCCGCGGCACCGCCGTTGCGGCTGAAGAATAGTCGACGCTGACCAGGGATTTGACCATGGCCAAGAAAGCAACCAAGACCATCACCGTCGAGCAGATCGGTTCGCCGATCCGCCGGCCGAAGGAGCAGCGCGCAACGCTGGTCGGCCTCGGCCTCAACAAGATGCACAAGCAGCGCACGCTGGAGGATACGCCCTCGGTGCGCGGCATGATCGCTGCCGTCCAGCATCTCGTCCGCGTCGTGGACGAGGGCTGAACCAGAGCGCAGGAGAACCCAGATGAAACTCAATGATCTGCGTGACAAGGACGGCGCGACGCACTCCAAGAAGCGTCTCGGCCGTGGCATCGGCTCCGGTTCGGGCAAGACCGCCGGTCGCGGCGTCAAGGGCCAGAAGGCGCGCTCCGGCGTCGCCGTCAACGGCTTCGAGGGTGGCCAGATGCCGCTCTACCGCCGCCTGCCGAAGCGCGGCTTCAACAATATCTTCGCCAAGAGCTTCACCGTCGTGTCGCTGGCCCGCATCCAGGCGGCGCTCGATGCCAAGAAGCTCGACCCCAAGACAGTTGTAACGGCCGAGGCGCTGGTTGCGGCTGGCGTCATCCGTCGCGTCAAGGACGGCGTGCGCATCCTTTCAGACGGCGACATCAAGGCCAAGCTTGCCTTCGACGTGGCCGGAGCCTCCAAGGCCGCGATCGAGAAGATCGAAAAGGCCGGCGGCTCGGTGAAGCTGCCTGAGAAGGCAGCCGCCGAGTAACGGCAATTTGAAGCACGGCCGGCAAAGGTGGAATTCGGTTTTGCCTGCGGTCGTGCTTTGATCCGATAGATGTGACGGCCGCATCAACGCGGCCGCTTGCATGTTTGCAGTCCGGAGCTTATCTCGTGAGTTTCGGTGACACGCGCCGCCTGAGCTGCGGGCATCGAGCGTGACCAAGCGGAGAATCAGGCATGGCTTCGGCTGCTGAACAACTAGCCTCGAATCTGAATTTTTCGGCCTTCGCCAAAGCCGAGGATCTGAAGAAGCGCATCTGGTTCACCATCGGCGCGCTGCTCGTCTACCGTCTTGGCACCTATATCCCGCTGCCCGGCATCAATCCGGACGCCTTTGCCCACGCCTTCTCGTCGCAGAGCAAGGGCGTGCTTGGCATGTTCAATATGTTTGCAGGCGGTGCCGTGCAGCGCATGGCGATCTTTGCCCTCGGCATCATGCCCTATATCTCCGCCTCCATCATCATGCAGCTTATGACCTCGGTCATTCCGTCGCTGGAAGCGCTGAAGAAGGAAGGCGAGCAGGGCCGCAAGATTATCAACCAGTATACGCGCTACGGGACCGTGCTTCTGGCGCTGGTCCAGGCCTACGGCATTTCGGTCGGGCTCGAGGGCGGAAACGGCATCGTCAACGATCCCGGCATCTTTTTCCGCATCTCGACCGTCGTCACGCTGGTCGGCGGCACCATGTTCCTGATGTGGCTCGGCGAGCAGATCACCGCCCGCGGCATCGGCAACGGCATTTCGCTGATCATCTTCTCCGGCATTGTCGCCGGCCTGCCGCGCGCCATCTCCGGTACCTTGGAGCTAGGCCGCACCGGAGCGCTGTCGACCGGCCTGATCCTGGCGATCATCGTGCTCGCCATTATCGTTATCGGCCTGATCGTCTTTTTCGAGCGCGCCCAGCGCCGCCTGCTGATTCAGTACCCCAAGCGCCAGGTCGGCAATCGCATGTTCCAGGGCGATACCTCGCATCTGCCGCTGAAGCTCAACACATCCGGCGTCATTCCGCCGATCTTCGCTTCGTCGCTATTGCTGCTGCCGGCGACCGTCGCCGGTTTCTCGCAGACGACGAACATGCCCGCTTGGGCCAGCACCATCCTGGCGTCGCTCGGTCATGGCCAGCCGCTCTACATGGCCTTCTACGCGGCGATGATCGTGTTCTTCGCCTTCTTCTACACGGCGATCGTCTTCAACCCGAAGGACACCGCCGACCAATTGAAGAAGCATTCGGGCTTCATCCCGGGCTATCGCCCGGGCGAGCGCACCGCGGACTATATCGACTATGTGCTCACCCGCATCACCGTCGTCGGCGCCATCTATCTGGTGCTGGTGTGTCTGCTGCCCGAGTTCCTGATTTCAGCGACTGGCGTACCGTTCTACCTTGGTGGCACTTCGCTCCTGATCGTGGTCAGTGTAACGCTCGATACGGTGGCGCAGATTCAGGGTCACCTGATCGCGCACCAGTATGAGGGCCTGATCAAGAAGTCGAAGCTGCGCGGGGGGAAAAAGGCCAGATGAGGTTGATATTGCTTGGACCGCCGGGGGCGGGCAAGGGGACACAAGCACTGAGACTGGTAGAACGACACGGCATCCCACAGCTTTCCACGGGGGACATGCTGCGTGCTGCTGTTCAGGCCGGCACGGAAGTCGGCAAGCGCGCCAAAGCGGTGATGGACGCTGGCGAACTGGTGTCCGACGCTATCGTCAACGCCATTGTGGCCGAGCGCATCGATCAAGTTGATTGCGCAAACGGCTTCATCCTTGACGGGTATCCCCGAACTCTGGTGCAAGCGGACGCCGTTGAGGAAATGCTGTCGGATCGCGGACTGGAGCTAGACGCGGTCATCGAATTTGTCGTCGACGACAAGGCGCTGGTTGGCCGAATCGTCAAGCGAGCCGAAGAAGCCAAGGCCGCAGGCCTGCCGGTGCGCAAGGACGACAGTCCAGCGGTGTTCGAAGAACGCTTGAGGGAATATTACAAGAAAACCTCGCCGCTGATCGGCTACTACTACGCCAAGGGTAAACTCAGGGGCGTCGATGGCATGGCCGACATCGATGCGGTGACGCAGCAGATCGAGGCGGTGCTCAGGGCGACGACCCGGCGGGTTGGCCAGGCGGCCGGCTAGAGAATCGAACGATTGCGCTTGACTGGAGCGGTCCGCTGGGGTATGGCGGCCCGTCTTCCTATCAGGCATGAGGCTTGCTTGTCCGCAAGGGCAAGGCAGGCCGCTTTGAACTGGAAACTCCCGCAAGGGCCGGCCTCCACCGGACGCGGGGCAACTTGAAGCGCCGGCTCGCCCGGCCTATATGGAGAAGAGAAGAACATGGCTCGTATAGCCGGCGTCAACATTCCGACCAACAAGCGCGTTGTCATTGCGCTTCAATACATTCATGGCATTGGCAAGAAGTTCGCCCAGGAGATCGTCGACAAGGTCGGCATCCCGGCCGAGCGCCGCGTCAACCAACTGACCGACGCGGAAGTGCTGCAGATCCGCGAGACCATCGACCGCGACTACCAGGTCGAGGGCGACCTGCGCCGCGAAGTGTCGATGAACATCAAGCGGCTCATGGACCTCGGCTGCTACCGCGGCCTGCGTCACCGTCGCTCGCTGCCGGTTCGTGGCCAGCGCACGCACACCAATGCGCGCACCCGTAAGGGCCCGGCCAAGTCGATTGCCGGAAAGAAGAAGTAATTTAGGGCAGTAAGGGGGTAGGGCAGTAAGGCAATAGGGACGGCAGACATACTGCCCTACTGCCATATTCCCCTACTGCCTTCTCCCTGGTGGAGCCGCTGGCATTACGGCGGTGTAGAGATCAACTGAAAGGACTATCATGGCCAAGGAAGCCGCTCGTGTTCGCCGTCGCGAACGCAAGAATATCTCGTCGGGCGTTGCCCACGTCAATTCGACCTTCAACAACACGATGATCACCATCACCGACGCACAGGGCAATTCGATTGCCTGGTCGTCGGCCGGAGCACAAGGCTTCAAGGGATCGCGCAAGTCGACCCCTTTCGCTGCCCAGATGGCTGCCGAAGATGTTGCCAAGAAGGCTCAGGAACACGGCATGCGCATGCTCGAGGTCGAGGTCTGTGGACCCGGCTCCGGTCGTGAATCGGCGTTGCGCGCACTGCAGGCAGCAGGGTTCACCATCACCTCGATCCGTGATGTGACGCCGATCCCGCACAACGGCTGCCGTCCGCGCAAGAAGCGCCGCGTCTAAAGAATTTACCGAACGCCGCGCGAGCGCCTCAAGGGCGCTCCTCCACGGCATTCCAGGTCGCCCGCCACGATTGGATGGTGGCGGGACAACGGAAGGAAAGCACTATGATCCAGAAAAATTGGCAAGAACTGATCAAGCCGAACAAGATCGAGTTCTCGTCGAAGAAGAAGACGCTGACCACGCTGGTCGCCGAGCCGCTCGAGCGCGGCTTCGGCCTCACCCTAGGCAACGCGCTGCGCCGCGTGCTTCTGTCTTCGCTGCGTGGCGCGGCTGTAACCGCCGTGCAGATCGACGGCGTTCTGCATGAATTCTCGTCCATCGCCGGCGTCCGCGAGGACGTGACCGACATCGTTTTGAACATCAAGGAAATCGCCATCCGCATGGAAGGCGACGGCCCCAAGCGCATGGTCGTCCGCAAGCAGGGACCGGGCGCGGTTCTCGCCGGCGACATCCAGACGGTCGGCGACGTCGAGATCCTCAATCCCGACCACGTCATCTGCACGTTGGACGAAGGCGCTGAAATCCGCATGGAATTCACCGTCGATACCGGCAAGGGCTATGTGCCGGCCGACCGTAACCGCGCCGAGGACGCGCCGATCGGGCTGATCCCCGTCGACAGCCTGTATTCGCCGGTCAAGAAGGTCTCGTACAAGGTCGAGAACACCCGCGAGGGCCAGGTTCTCGACTATGACAAGCTGACCATGACCATCGAGACCGACGGTTCGATTTCGGGCGAGGACGCGGTGGCCTTCGCCGCTCGCATCCTGCAGGACCAGCTCGGCCTGTTCGTCAATTTCGACGAGCCGCAGAAGGAAGTCGCTGCCGAACAGGTTACCGAGCTTGCCTTCAACCCGGCGCTGCTCAAGAAGGTCGACGAACTCGAGCTTTCGGTGCGTTCGGCCAACTGCCTGAAGAACGATAACATCGTCTATATCGGCGATCTGATCCAGAAGACCGAAGCCGAGATGCTGCGCACCCCGAACTTCGGCCGCAAATCGCTGAACGAGATCAAGGAAGTCCTGGCGGCGATGGGCCTTCATCTCGGCATGGAAGTGCCGGACTGGCCGCCGGAAAACATCGAAGACCTCGCCAAGCGTTACGAAGATCAATATTAAGCATGATCCCGAACCGAAGGTCAGCGCAGCAAAAAGTTGCAGACTTTTCGGACAAGATCATGCGGCTAACCAACTGAGGCTCAGGCCTCTTGAAACCGCAATGAAGGAGAAGAGCCATGCGCCACGGATTTAAAGGCCGCCGGTTCGCCCGCAGCATAAGCCATCGCAAGTCGATGTTTGCCAACCTTGCCGTGTCGCTTATCGAGCACGAGCAGATCCTCACCACGCTGCCGAAGGCGAAGGATTTGCGTCCGATCGTCGAAAAGCTGGTGACGCTCGGCAAGCGCGGCGACCTGCACGCCCGCCGCCAGGTTATTGCCCAGATCGGCAATGAAGGCGTCGTCAAGCGCCTGTTCGATACCATCGCGCCGCGCTACGCCACCCGCAACGGCGGCTATCTGCGCATCATGAAGGCCGGCTTCCGCCACGGTGACAATGCCGCAATGGCCGTCATCGAATTCGTCGACCGCGACACCTCTGCCAAGGGCGCCGGCGATCGCGCCCGCATCGAGGCCGAAGGCACCGAAGAGGAAGCCGCAGCCGCATAAGGCTTGGCTTTTCTGAGTGAGTTTAAGGGGCCTGCGGCCCCTTTTTCATTGGGGCGGCTACCTCTTGCCGAGCAAAGGTGAGGTAGTTTCTTCCGCTTATTGACTTCCAATCAATCGCCTTTGCTATTTGCTCGATTGCGGGATGCGAATAGGAATAAACACTGTCGATCTCCGTTCGGTGATCGATATCGCTTATCAATTGGGACACAGTCACGCCGTTCAGATATTTTTCGGCGTCCCGATCTTCGATGAAGTCGGTATCAACGCGGAAATAAATCTGGATCGGACCCGCGCAGATGTTCAGGTCGATGTCGTTCCTCGATGCGATGTAGAAGACCATAGCTTCTTCTGGTGTCCACAGGCCCGCGTTCAGGAATTCCGATGGCTTTGTTCTGCTGTCGAACCCATCCATTGAAAGAGCAAATTGGTCGGTTATGCGCTCGGTCTTGCCGCGGATGGCATGCACATGTTCGATCTGAAACCAATTCAGATCGTGAGGCGGCTCGTTATCAAAGGAAGCTTCGAGCTGACCATATATCCAATAGACGGGAATCGTCTCGGCATACTTGGTGATCCAATCATCCGGCGCGCCGAACGCTTCGGCAATTTCGATCATTTTCATGCCGGGGATAACAGGCCCCAAAGTGCCGGTCATCAAAAAATCACGGAGTGAAACGAGCTGTTTTTTCATTTGCCGACACGGCTTTCCGGTTTCACCTCGACCTATAACCGCTTTGCCGCCCAAAATAATCGGATTTCAGCGGCTTAGCCTTTCATTTTGCACAATCGTCAGGACAATGGCGCCCGACTTGGAGGATTCGGAATGCGCGTTAAACGGCTGTCCCTTGTTCTGATCTGCGCCTTGATGGCGCTGGCCATCGTGCCGGCGGCCAGGCACGCGCTGGCGGAGGAGAACAAGCCAGACCCCGGTTTGTCCGACGTGCTGACGGATCTATTGCATGGCGTCGAAGGCGAAAACGCCACTTCCGGCCCCGACAAGCGCGTGCCGTTCGGCCGCGAGGAGGTGCAACTGTCCTTCGCGCCGCTGGTCAAGCAGACAGCGCCGGCCGTGGTCAATGTCTACGCCTCGCAAACCGCCAAGGTGACGTCGCCCTTCGACGGCGATCCGTTCTTCGAGGAGTTCTTCGGCCGCTCGCAGCCGCGCGCGCAGTCTTCGCTCGGTTCGGGGGTGCTGGTCGATCCCACTGGCGTCGTGGTCACCAATTTCCACGTCGTCAAGAACGCTGACCAGGTCAAGGTAGCGACCGCCGACGGGCGCGAATTCGACAGCAAGGTGCTGCTCAAGGATGAGACGCTCGACCTCGCCGTGCTCAAGATTTCTTCTGACAAGCCGTTCCCGGTGATCGCTATCGGCGATTCCGACGCGCTCGAGGTCGGTGATCTGGTGCTGGCGATCGGCAATCCGTTCGGTGTCGGCCAGACCACCACCAGCGGCATCATTTCGGCCGTGGCGCGCAGCCATATCGGCGTCTCCGATTCCAGCTTCTTCATCCAGACCGACGCCGCCATCAACCCCGGCAATTCCGGTGGCGCGCTGGTCAACATGGGAGGGCAGCTGATCGGCATCAACACGGCGATCTATAGCCGTAGCGGCGGCTCGATCGGCATCGGCTTTGCCATCCCTTCGAACATGGTTCGCGCCTTCGCCGACGCGGCCAAGGCCGGGCTCGACTTCTTCGAGCGGCCGTATGCCGGTGCCGAGTTCGAGGCGGTGACGCCGCAGATTGCCGAATCGCTCGGCATGGACAAACCGACCGGTGCGCTGGTTTCTTCGGTCGAAGAGGCGGGACCCGCCGCCAAGGCAGGGCTCAAGCCGGGCGACGTAGTGCTGTCGCTCAACGGCAAGCCGGTCGAGAGCGTCGGGGCGCTGGACTACCGGATGGCGACGCTGTCGATTGGTACGAATGCCAGCTTCGGCGTTCTGAGCAAGGGTCAGCAGGCGACGATGGACATCGCGCTGGAACGGCCGCCTGAGGGCGCCAAAGCTGCGGAACTCACATTGCGCGGCCGCAGCCCGTTCTCCGGTGCCAAGGTTGCTGAACTGTCGCCACGGCTTGCCCAACGGCTCGGTCTGCGCACCGATGTCAAAGGCGTCACCGTGGTCGACATCAACCGCGATTCGCCTGCTGCCGATTTTGGCTTCCAGCCAGGCGACATCGTGCGTGAGGTCAATGGCCTGACGATCGACAAGGCGGCGACCCTGGAACAGGTAGCCCAGCAGGATACGCGCTGGTGGCGCTTTACCGTCGAGCGCGGCGGGCAGATACTGCGCCAGGTGTTGCGTTACTGAGCCCGACCGTCAGCATGATCGGACTCCAGGCAGAAGAAGTTGCATGGCCGATCTGTTCACAGTCGACGAACCGGAAAAGACGCCGCCCGGCAGGCCGCTGGCGGACCGTCTGCGCCCGAAGAACCTCGGCGAGGTCGTCGGCCAGGAGCATCTGACCGGACCCGACGGCGCGCTGACGCGGCTGATCGGCTCCGGCTCGCTCGGCTCGATGATCTTCTGGGGCCCGCCCGGCACCGGCAAGACAACGGTCGCACGGCTGCTTGCCGGCGAGACAAGCCTCGCCTTCGAACAGATCTCGGCCGTGTTTTCCGGCGTTGCCGACCTGAAGAAAGTGTTCGAGGCAGCGAAGCTGCGCCGCTCGAACGGCCGCCAGACGCTGCTGTTCGTCGACGAGATCCATCGCTTCAACCGCGCCCAGCAGGACAGTTTTCTGCCCGTGATGGAAGACGGCACCGTCGTGCTGGTCGGCGCCACCACGGAGAATCCATCCTTCGAGCTTAACGCCGCGCTTTTGTCGCGCGCGCGTGTGCTGGTCTTTCACTCACTCGGCGAGGACAGTATCGCCAAGCTGCTGGCGCGGGCCGAAGAGGCAGAGGGCAGGGCGCTGCCGCTCGATGAAGACGCGCGGGCGATGCTCATCCGCATGAGCGACGGCGACGGCCGCGCGGCGCTGACGCTCGCCGAAGAGGTCTGGCGCGCAGCGAAATCAAAGGAGGTGTTCGGCGCCGAAGCTCTGCAGCGCATCGTCCAGCGCCGCGCGCCGATCTACGACAAGGGACAGGACGGCCACTACAATTTGATCTCCGCCTTGCACAAATCGGTGCGCGGCTCCGACCCCGACGCGGCACTCTACTATCTCGCCCGCATGTTCGACGCCGGCGAAGATCCGCTTTATCTCGGGCGCCGGTTGGTGCGCATGGCGATGGAGGATATCGGGCTGGCCGACCCGCAGGCGCTCGTCGTCGCTAACGCCGCCAAGGACGCCTATGACTATCTGGGCTCGCCCGAGGGCGAACTGGCCTTCGCCGAGGCGACCGTCTATCTCGCCACCGCGCCGAAATCCAATGCAGTCTATACCGCGTTCAAGGCCGCCACACAGGCGGCGAAGGAATTCGGTTCGCTGCTGCCGCCCAAGCACATTCTCAATGCTCCGACCAAGCTGATGAAACAGGAAGATTACGGCGCCGGCTATCGCTACGACCACGACGAGCCCGACGCTTTTTCCGGCCAGGACTATTTTCCGGAGAAGATGGGAAGGCAGACATTCTACGACCCGCCCGAGCGCGGCTTCGAGCGCGATATCAGGAAGCGGCTGGATTATTGGGCGAAGCTGCGCAGCGAGCGGGAAAAGTAGCTGCCAGTCGCACACTGGTGTGATCGCCGTTGTCTGGCGGGATAAAAAACCCTATCAAGGTGCGCCTTCGGCCGGCGGACAGGCCAGAAACGTACCGACGATATTCAGAACGGAATCGCGCTTGGCGCGTGGAAAAATGACAAAAAGAACTCGCAAGACCCTCCGGAAGTTCGCCATAGCGATCCCGCTGCTGGCGCTCGGCTTCTATTTCATTCCCATCCTGACGACAATTTTCATTGTCCTCGGCCTGATCGACGTGTTGCGCAACGACAACAAGAACTGGGCCCTGTTCAGTGGTTATTTCCTCGGCAACGGCATCTTCACCTGGCTGCTTTCGCCCTTCAATCTGCTGGTCGATCTGCTGTGCTACAGAAACCGCGGTGTCTGGAAACTGGACCAGTTTCCTCCGGACTATCAGCGTGAGGTCAACGAGGTTCTGGACGTCTTCAAAGCGCGCAAGGACGAGATCATCGCCGATATCGACGCCAATTTCGGCAGCGGCCGGCGCGGCATGTATGTCTACCAGTGGTATGGCAAGCACAAAATCGACAACGTTGCCGAATTCAACAAGGATTTCAAATACATCAAGACCATCGCCGTGTCGGTGTTCAGGGGCAGGGAATCGACCTCCTGGCATTTCGGACCGCTGCGGCTCAGCCTGCGCATTCTCTACAATCTTCTCCCGGTGAAGGCCGAGGTTTTCGTCGAGTGCAACAACGCCAGGAACTACTGGCACGACAATCCGCTCTATATTTTCGACGACACGCTGCTGCACCGATCGGTCAACGAATATGATGGGCGCCGCTACTGCGTGTTCATGGACATCATCCGGCCATCGCCATTTCCCGGCCTGATCGCCGCTCTTCTCGCCATCGTTTCGGTCAGCGTCGAGCGCATCAATGCCATGTTCTACAAGAACTGGAAGATGATCGGCTCCAGCAAGCCGAAGAAGGCCGGAGCCGCCTGACACCGTGGTGTGACCGGCGCGAGGGAGCACGATGTATTATCTGTTGCTTGTCTGCCTTGGTGGCGCGATCGGTGCAATGGCCCGCTTCTTCCTGTCCGGCTTCGTCGCCCGCCGGGTCGGCGAGACCTTTCCCTGGGGCACTATGGCCGTCAATGTCTCGGGAGCGTTTGCAATCGGTGTCGTTGCGCATGCGGTGGCGCGCGACGGCATGCCCGCCATCTGGGCCTTTACCGTTACCGGCGGCCTCGGCTGCTATACCACGGTTTCTTCCTTCAGCCTGCAGACGCTGGCGCTGGCGCGCGAGGGCGAATGGCGGCGCGCCGGCGGAAATGTGCTGCTTTCGGTTTTTCTGAGCCTCGGCGGCGTGACGCTGGGCTTTGCCGCCGGAAGTCTTCTGATTGGCAGCGGGGCGCGGTGAGCGGCCCGCGGAAGCTCCGCCACGACGGGACGGACACTGCCGCGGCAGGGCATGCGGCGCGCCTCATTGGCCGTCGCAGAACCAACGAAACGGTTCGGCTCTATGCGACCGTGGCCGCAGGCAGCATGATCGGCGGTGTGTTGCGGGCGCTTGCCTCATCGACGAGCACTGCCCTGTGGGGCGCTGGATTTCCCTTCGGCACGCTCCTCGTCAATTTTGTTGGCTCGTTCCTCATCGGCTTCTACGCGACATTGACGGGACCGGATGGTCGCGTCTTCGCCGGTCCGCTGCAACGTCAATTCTTCATGGCCGGCTTCTGCGGCGGCCTGACGACCTTCTCCGCTTTCAGCCTTGAAACACTCATCCTCGCGCAAGGCGGGAGGTTTGTGGCCGCGGGACTCAATATCGCGATCTCCGTGGTGGCCTGGCTTGCCGCCGTCTGGCTTGGCCACATCTTTGCAGTTCGGCTCAACCGGCTGAGAGGGTCCAGGCAATGAAGATACCAACACAGGCACAATTGCTGCGCATCTTTATCGGCGAAAACGACAGGGCAGATGGCCGTCCGCTGTATGAGGTTATTGTGCTGAGGGCCCGCGAAATGCAGATAGCCGGCGCGACCGTCCTGCGCGGCGCGATGGGGTTCGGCCATTCCAGCCGGCTTCACACCACGAAGATCCTCCGCCTATCGGAGGATCTGCCACTCGTCATCGAGATCGTCGATGACGAGGAAAAATTGGCCGCTTTCCTGCCCGTGCTTGAAACAATCATGACAAGTGGTTTGATTACGCTGGAGAAAGTTCAGGTTCTGCAATATGGAACCGACAACGAATAAGCGAGTGAGATTGCGGGTACCGGCGAATGCCGTTGCATGCCTGCAAAACGGCGATTGGAATCATGGCAGGCGTTGAACAGATCACAGTGGACGCCGGCGAGGCGGGCATGCGGCTCGATCGCTGGTTCAAGAGCCATTTCCCCGGTCTCGGTTTCGGTCATCTGCAGAAGCTGCTGCGTTCCGGCCAGATCCGCGTCGACGGCGGCAGGGTGAAGGCCGATACCCGCGTCGAAGCCGGCCAGACGGTGCGTGTGCCACCGCTCGAAGTCGACAAGAAAGGTGAAAGCCCGCTCACCGGTCATTCGATCCGCAACCAGGGCGACGCCGACGTTTTGGCAAAGATGCTGATCCATGAGGACCCGAAGGTCTTCGTCTTCAACAAGCCGGCCGGCCTGGCAGTGCAGGGCGGCTCGGGCGTCACCCGCAATGTCGACGACATGCTGGAAGCCTGGCGCAACCAGAAGGGCGAGAAGCCGCGCCTGGTGCACCGGCTCGACCGCGACACGTCGGGTGTGCTGGTTGTCGCCCGTACAAGGCTCGCCGCCATGAAGCTCGCCGAAGCGTTCCGGGCGCGTGAGACGAAGAAAACCTACTGGGCGCTGGTCAAGGGCGTGCCGCCGAAGCGCGAGGACAAGATCTCGACCTGGCTGATCAAGGAATCGACGCCCGACGGCGATCGTGTGCGTATCGCCAAGCATGGCGAAAAGGGCGCCGATCACGCCGTCTCCTATTACCGCATAGTCGAGCAGGCGGCGCAGACCCTGTCCTGGCTGGAAATGGAACCCTATACCGGGCGCACCCACCAGCTTCGCGTCCATGCCGCCCATATCGGTTGCCCGATCATCGGCGACCCCAAATATTTCGAGGCCGACACCAATTGGGATTTTCCAGGCGGCATGCAGAACCGGCTGCATCTGCACGCGCGCCGCATCGTTATCCCACATCCCGACAAGGGCTTTGTCGACGTCACCGCACCGATGCCGCCGCATATGCGCCAGAGCTGGAACCTGCTCGGTTTCGACGAGCAGAGTGCCGAGGACTAGCGCTGGTGGGCGTCGCCACAGAAACCCTCGACCGCCGTGACGCGGTCGATCTGGCGGCAGCCGCCATCATGGTTGGGTTGACTTTTTCCTGGGGGCTGAACTACGTCGCCGCCAAGATCTCCTACGCCGGCTACGATCCCATTTTCCTGTCGATCGCACGGTCGGTGATCGGCGGCCTGTGTGTTTTCGGCTGGTGCCGCTGGCGCGGCATTGCGCTGTTCACGCCCGACAAGACCCTCGTCGCCGGCATTCTGGCAGGCGCGCTTTTCGGTCTCGAGTTCCTGTTTCTCTATGTCGGGCTCGAGCACACCACTGTCGTGCGCAACACTTTGCTGGTCAACACCATGCCGTTCTGGATGCTGGTCGGCGGTCATTTCCTGCTGGGCGAAAGCATCACGGTACGCAAGCTCGTTGGTCTTCTGCTCGCTTTCGCCGGACTGATCGCGGTGTTTTCGGATAAACTGAGCGCCAATGGCGGCGCAACATTGGGCGGCGATTTGCTCAGTCTCGGTGCCGGCATTCTGTGGGCCGTGACCAATATCGTCATCAAGCGGTCGAAGCTGGTGACGGCCAGCGCCGAAAAGCTGCTGCTCTATCAGCTGGCCGGGGCCGCCGTCATCGGCATTTTGGTGATGCCTTTTGCCGGGCCGCCGGTCCGCAGCTTTGCCGTTCTGCCGACCTTGGCGCTGTTGTTCCAGGCCGTCTACGTCGTCGCCTTCACCTATGTGCTGTGGTTCTGGCTGCTGCGGCGCTACCCTGCATCTGGACTGTCGAGCTTCACTTTCCTGTCGCCGGTGTTTGGTGTGCTGTGCGGCGCCGTGTTCTTGAATGAGCCGCTGACCGTTCGTATCTTCCTGGCACTCGCCCTGATCGCGGCTGGTCTCATCATCGTCAACCGGCCGGTCCGAAAACAAAGTCCCGGATGAGCATGCGCGATATATTGAACGACCTCGAAGCTGGAAAGCAGCTCTCCGATCCGGACCCGGTGCGTCGCGCCCAGATCCAGATGAAGACGCCGCTGCCGAAGCGCTTCTACAAGACCGTCGCGGTAGCACCGGTCGAAGACGGTTTTGCCGTCCATCTCGATGGCAAGCCCGTCCGCACGCCGGCCAAGGCGCTGCTGGCGCTGCCGACCGAAAAGGCGGCTGCTCTGGTCGCCGAGGAATTCGCCGCACAGGAGGAGACCATCAACCCGGTGACGATGCCGGTGATGCGTCTGGTCAATACGGCAATCGATGGCGTCGCCAGTGATCCCCAGGCCGTGCTGGAGGACATCCTGCGCTTTGCCTCGTCCGATCTGCTCTGCTACCGCGCCGATGCGCCCCAAGGACTCGTCGACCGGCAGAACGAGCTTTGGGATCCGGTCATCGACTGGGTGCGCAGCGCTCTCGGCGCCCGGTTCCATCTTGCCGAAGGCGTGATCCATGTCGAACAGCCGCGCGAGAGTATCGCGCTGCTTGGCCAGCATCTTGCCCAACGTGCCGATCCGCTGCGCCTTGCCGCCATCCACGTCATGACGTCGCTGACCGGATCGGCGCTGCTGGCGCTGGCCGTCGACTTCGGCGAGCTCGACGGCGAGGCGGCCTGGGCTGCCGGTCATGTCGACGAGGACTGGCAGGCCGAGCAATGGGGCCATGATGCCGAGGCCGTCGCGCACCGCGCGGCCCGCAAGCGCGACATGATGGCGGCAGTCACGCTGCTCGAAGCTCTCAAAGGCTGACCGCACCGTCGTTTCTATTTCGCACTGCACATTAGACCAAAGTCATAATCCCAAAGACGGTCTGCCTCTGGACGGCGCTTTCTGTCATTTTTTGTACTGGTGGCTGCACTGAGTCTGCGTTCCGAGGAAACGCGGACGATGACGCGCAGCATCGAGGACTGATGGAATCACACGGGAGGATACGCTCATGGCAATGGCATCGACCGCCGGCAAAACAAGCCGCGGCATGACGCGCGAGGAGAAGAAGGTCATCTTCGCTTCCTCGCTCGGCACCGTTTTCGAATGGTACGATTTTTATCTCTACGGCTCGCTGGCAGTGTTCATTGGCTCGACTTTTTTCAGTCCAACCATTCCGGAAGCGACGCGCAATATTTTCGCGCTGCTGGCGTTTGCCGCTGGCTTCCTCGTGCGCCCGTTCGGCGCACTGCTGTTCGGCCGCATCGGCGACCTTGTCGGCCGTAAATACACTTTCCTTGTCACCATGACGATCATGGGCCTGTCGACCTTCCTGGTCGGCTTGCTGCCTGGCTATGCGACTTTGGGCATCGCCGCTCCCGTGATCCTGATCATCTTGCGCATGTTGCAAGGCCTGGCGCTCGGTGGCGAGTATGGCGGTGCCGCCACCTATGTCGCCGAGCATGCACCCGACGATCGCCGCGGCTACTACACGTCGTGGATACAGACGACGGCAACGCTCGGCCTGTTCCTGTCGCTGATCGTCATCCTGATCGTCCAGGGGTCGATGACCAAGGAAACCTACGCCGCCTGGGGCTGGCGCATTCCGTTCATCGTTTCCTTCCTCCTCCTCGGCATTTCGATCTGGATCCGGCTGTCGCTTTCTGAATCGCCGACCTTCCAGCGCATGAAGGACGAAGGCAAAGGCTCCAAGGCGCCGCTGTCAGAAGCCTTCGGTCAGTGGAAGAACGCCAAGATCGCGCTGCTGGCGCTGCTCGGCCTCACGGCCGGTCAGGCCGTAGTTTGGTACAATGGCCAGTTCTACGCGCTGTTCTTCTTGCAGAACGTGCTCAAGGTCGATCCGCAATCGGTCAACATCATGATCGCGATTGCTCTGGCTGTTGGCTCGATCTTCTTCGTCGTGTTCGGCTGGCTCTCCGACAAGATCGGCCGCAAGCCGATTATCATGGCCGGCCTTGCACTGGCGATCGTCTGCACCTTCCCGTTGTTCAAGGCGCTGACCTGGGCAGCCAACCCGGCGCTCGCCACAGCGCAGCAGAACACCCGTGCGACGGTGACCGCGGCACCGGGAGACTGCAAGTTCCAGTTCAACCCGGTGGGCACGGCGAAGTTCACCACGTCCTGCGATATCGCCACCTCGTTTCTGACCAAGAACTCGGTGCCTTATGACGTAGTGGCCACGGCAGCGCCCGGCACTGCTGCGTCGGTCAAAATCGGCAACGAGACGGTTGAGTCGTATGACGCCACCGCAGCCGGCGATCAAGCCAAGGCCAAGGACGCTGTTTTCGCCAAGGCGGTAAACACGGCGCTTCAGGACGGCGGCTATCCGCTGAAACGGGCAGCGGCGAAGGTGCCGGATCAGAAGCTCGAAGCCTTCATCGCGGCCAATCCCGAACTGAAGCTCGATGCGGCCGCGATCCGCGCCGGCGAGAAGGCGATGGTTCCGACCGACCAGGCGATCAAGGACAAGCTGCTGACTGCCGATGAGGCTGCGGGAGCTCCCGAGGTCACCGTCTACACCGTACCGGGCGGCGGTCCCTTCGCCATGTTCGCCGACCCGGCGGCGGTCAACTGGCCGATGACGATCGGTATCCTGCTCATCCTCGTGATCTTCGTCACGATGGTCTACGGGCCGATCGCCGCGATCCTGGTCGAGATGTTCCCGACCCGCATCCGCTACACCGGCATGTCGCTGCCCTACCATATCGGCAATGGCTGGTTCGGCGGGCTGCTGCCGGCGACGGTGTTCGCGCTCAGCGCCTACAAGGGCGATATCTACTACGGACTCTGGTACCCGGTGGTGATCGCGGCGATGTCGCTGATCATCGGCATGGTCTTTGTCAGGGATACGCTCGGAACGGACCTGCACACCAAACAGTAGCCGGCCTGTCCGGTTCAAAGCAAAGCCCGGCGCGAGCGCTCGCGCCGGGCTTTTTCAATTTATCGAGCGCAGGGCTTAGCTCTTCCGATCCTGGTTCGCTTCCTCGATCGCTGCCTCATGATACCAGGCACTTCCGAAATCCGTGCGGTTGCGCAACGAAGCAAGTTCTGCCGCGAACTTAGCCTTTCCGCTTAAATTTGAGGCAGAAGCGCGCGCTGCCACGGGGAACATCAGGATTTTGGCCGACTGACGAGTGGAAGTGATTTCCATTGTCGGTTTCCTTTCTTCGACAGAACCTTGCCGATTCAACCTTTCCCCAACATAGGTTCAGCAATCGAAATAGGCAATATGATTACGAAAAGATCAGTACTTGCATATTATTTGTGCAAAATGTGCTTGTGGATGATCGGAACGCAGCATGACGGCGGACCAGCGATTTTGGGCGGATACAACCTCACTTTTGCCGCATCCATCGCCGGCGAGAATGGCACACGAATTGCATTTTAGTAATCCGGCAGGTCGGCTGCTGGATACGCCGGCTCGCCCCGGCGCCATCCAGGGTTCGGTGATCAAGCAACGAGAGGCTAGAATGACGAAATACAAGCTCGAGTACATTTGGCTCGATGGATACACCCCGGTTCCCAATCTTCGCGGAAAGACGCAGGTCAAGGACTACGCCGAGTTTCCGACGCTCGACCAGCTTCCGCTGTGGGGCTTCGACGGTTCTTCGACCATGCAGGCCGAGGGCCACAGCTCCGACTGCGTTTTGAAGCCGGTCGCCGTGTATCCCGATCCCGCCCGCACCAATGGCGCTCTCGTCATGTGCGAGGTCATGATGCCGGACGGCGTGACGCCGCATGCGTCCAACAAGCGCGCCACCATCCTCGACGACGAGGGCGCCTGGTTCGGCTTCGAGCAGGAATATTTCTTCTACAAGGACGGCCGCCCGCTCGGCTTCCCCGAGAGCGGCTATCCGGCGCCGCAAGGCCCGTACTATACCGGCGTCGGCTACAGCAATGTCGGCTCCGTCGCCAGGCAGATCGTCGAGGAGCATCTCGATCTTTGCCTTGCCGCCGGCATCAACCATGAAGGCATCAACGCCGAAGTGGCCAAGGGCCAGTGGGAATTCCAGATCTTCGGCAAGGGCTCCAAGAAGGCCGCCGACCAGATGTGGATGGCACGCTATTTGATGCAGCGCCTGACCGAGAAATACGGCATCGACATCGAATACCACTGCAAGCCGCTCGGCGACACCGACTGGAACGGGTCCGGCATGCATGCCAACTTCTCGACAGCCTATATGCGCGAAGTCGGCGGCAAGGCCTATTTCGAAGCGCTGATGGCGGCCTTCGACAAGAACCTGATGGATCACATCGCCGTCTACGGGCCGGACAACGACAAGCGTTTGACCGGCAAGCACGAGACTGCGCCGTGGAACAGGTTCAGCTACGGCATCGCCGATCGCGGCGCCTCGATCCGCGTGCCGCACTCCTTCATCAACAACGGCTACAAGGGCTATCTCGAGGATCGCCGGCCGAACTCGCAGGGCGACCCCTACCAGATCGCCTCGCAGATATTGAAGACGATCGCCTCCGTCCCGACCAGCGCCGAGGTTTCGGCCGCGGCTTGAGCATTCGTCACGGCGTGGACCTCAGGTCTGCGCTGTGACTTTCTCTCCAATCGCATCACAATAAAAAAACCCCGGCGTCTCTGCCGGGGGTTTTTCTATTGGCTGCAACAATCCGGATCACACCGAATAATACATATCGTATTCGACCGGATGCGGGGTCATTTCGAAGCGCATCACCTCGGCCATCTTGAGCTCGATGTAGCTGTCGATCTGGTCGTCGTCGAAGACGCCGCCGGCCTTCAGGAAGCCGCGGTCCTTGTCGAGGCTCTGCAGGGCTTCGCGCAGCGAGCCGCAGACGGTCGGGATTTTCTTCAATTCCTTCGGCGGCAGATCGTAGAGATCCTTGTCCATCGGCTGTCCCGGGTGGATCTTGTTCTTGATGCCGTCGAGGCCGGCCATCAGCATGGCGGCGAAGGCGAGATAGGGGTTCGCGCCCGGATCGGGAAAGCGGACCTCGACGCGCTTGGATTTTGGCGATGAGCCGAACGGAATGCGGCAGGAGGCCGAGCGGTTGCGTGCCGAATAGGCGAGCAGCACCGGCGCCTCATAGCCCGGCACCAGGCGCTTGTAGGAGTTGGTCAGCGGGTTGGTAAAGGCGTTGATCGCCTTGGCATGCTTGATGATACCACCGATGTAGAACAGGCAGCTCTCGGACAGGCCGGCATATTCGTTGCCGGCGAAGGTCGGCTTGCCTTCCTTCCAGATCGACTGGTGGACATGCATGCCCGAGCCATTGTCGCCGAACACCGGCTTCGGCATGAAGGTGGCCGTCTTGCCATAGGCGTTGGCAACCTGGTGCACGACATATTTGTAGATCAGCATCTTGTCGGCGTTGCGGACCAGCGTGTCGAACTTGATGCCGAGCTCGTGCTGTGCGGCGGCCACTTCGTGGTGGTGCTTTTCGACGCGCACGCCCATCTCGGCGAGCACGGTGAGCATTTCCGAGCGCATGTCCTGCGCCGAATCGACCGGCGGCACCGGGAAATAGCCGCCCTTGATGCGCGGCCGATGACCGAGGTTGCCGGTCTCGTAGTCGGTGTCGTCATTGGACGGCAGTTCGGTCGAATCCAGCCTGAAGCCGGTGTTGTAGGGATCGGCCTTGTACTTGACGTCGTCGAACACGAAGAACTCGGCTTCAGGACCGACGAAGATCTGGTCGCCGATGCCTTCGGCCTTCATGTAGGCCTCGGCTTTTTTAGCGGTGCCGCGCGGGTCGCGATTGTAGGACTCCCCGGAGATCGGATCGAGGATGTCGCACAGGATGACCATGGTCGACTGCGCGAAGAACGGGTCCATATGCACCGTATCGGAATCCGGCATCAGCACCATGTCGGACTCGTTGATCGCCTTCCAGCCGGCGATCGAGGAACCGTCGAACATGACGCCATCGGCAAACATGTCTTCCTCGACCTCGACGACATCCATCGTAACGTGCTGCAGTTTGCCCTTCGGATCGGTGAAGCGCAGATCGACGAACTTAACGTCGTTGTCCTTGATCTGCTTCATGATGTCTTTGGCTGTCGTCATGTCCCTGCTTCCCTATGTGATGACGTTTTGAACATGGCCTTTTAACGGGAAAATTCAGACGGCGTCCATGCCGGTTTCGCCGGTGCGGATGCGCACCACTTCCTCGATGTTTGAGACGAAGATCTTGCCGTCGCCGATACGGCCAGTCTGGGCCGCCTTGCGGATGGCTTCGATCGCTGCTTCGACCGCATCGTCGCCGAGCACGACTTCGATTTTCACCTTCGGCAGGAAGTCGACGACATATTCGGCGCCGCGATAAAGCTCGGTATGGCCCTTCTGGCGGCCAAACCCTTTGGCCTCGGTAACGGTGATACCTTGCAGGCCGGCCTCCTGAAGCGCTTCCTTCACTTCGTCTAGCTTGAACGGCTTGATGATCGCTTCGATCTTTTTCATGTAAAAAGTGGCCTCCACTGCCAAAAAAGACGGGTTGTGAGCCCCGCTTGCGCCTCAATCAAGCACGAACTGTGCCAATTGATGGGGTGCCGGGTGGGCTCACATGATTTGGATACCACGCTACGCGGGAATGTACATTCGCGTCATTCCCTGCGTCGGATGCGCCATGAGCGCCACGAGCCTAAACAACGCCGCTCCCGTCGTCCGCACAAAAAATGGGCAGATCGGATATTTCATGGGCAGCTGTGGACCTCCGACTCGTCGCTCCGGGCATTGCCGGTGTGTTTCATAACCTTCGTAGTTTGCGTCGGATCAAAAACTGGACAATGCTTCGGCAGATGATGTGCATGTCGCCCGCATGAGCCACGAACTTCTTTCTCCGTCCGAAATGGCCGAGGCCGACCGGCTGGCGATTGCCGCTGGTCCATTCGACGGCATTGGCCTGATGCGCAATGCCGGTGCTGCGGTTGCTGCCGTAGTACTCAAGCGCTACCCGAACGCAACGCGCGTCCATGTGCTTTGCGGCCCCGGCAACAATGGCGGCGACGGCTATGTCGTGGCGCGCATCCTTCGGGAGAGCGCCGTCGACGTCTCGGTATGGGCGTCCGGATCGCCTAAAGGCGGCAGCGATGCGGCAGTCGCTGCCTCGGAGTGCCCGGTTGAAGCTCGGCCGCTGTCGGATTTCGTTGCCGAGACGGGCTCGATCGTGGTCGATGCGCTTTACGGGGCGGGGCTGTCCAAGCCGCTATCCGGCGACCCCGCCAAGGCGATCGATAATGTGGCGGAGTTGAATTCGCCGGTCGTCGCGGTCGACCTGCCGTCGGGCGTCTCCGGTGAGAGCGGCAATGTCCTCGGTCAGGCTTTCCACGCCCGAATCACCGTGACCTTTGCGCGAAAAAAGCCAGGCCATCTTTTGTTACCGGGGCGCGAGCTGTGCGGCGAAATCGTGCTCGCTGATATCGGCATCAGCGACAGTGTTGTTGCGCAGCTTGAACCACGAACATTCGAGAACATTCCGGCGCTCTGGCTTGGCCGCTTTCCGGTTCCGGCCGTCGACGCCCATAAGTATAAACGCGGCCATGTCGGCGTCTTTTCCGGCGGGCCGTCGGCGACGGGTGCTGCGCGGCTGTCGGCGCTTGCCGCGGCCAGGAGCGGGGCAGGGGCCGTCACCTTGCTGTCGCCGGCGAACGCCATCCATGTGAACGCGGCGCATCTGACCTCGATCATGCTGCGCAAGCTAGACACTGTCGCGGATGTGGACGAATTCGTCGGCAGCCGCCGGCCATCGGCCTTCGTGCTCGGCCCGGGATTTGGCATTGGTGAGAAGACGCGCGAATTCGCCCTGGCCGTGCTGAATGGCGCCCATGGGCAGGGCGGCGGGATTGAGGCCTTGGTGCTCGACGCCGACGGCGTCACCTCGTTTCGCGACGCGCCGGATGCCCTGTTCGAAGCCGCCAGCCGGCCGAGCGCGCCGGCTCTGGTGATGACGCCGCATGACGGCGAATTCGCCAGGCTTTTTTCAGATATCGCCGAGGACAAGGACCTGTCCAAACTCGCCAAGGCACGCGCCGCAGCCGAACGGGCCAACGCCACTCTCGTCTACAAGGGTGCCGACACTGTGATTGCGGCCCCCGATGGCCGGGCAGCGATCAACGGCAATGGCGCGCCTTGGTTGGCCACCGCCGGTTCGGGCGACGTGCTGTCGGGTATCATCGCCGCGCTGCTGGCGCAGGGCATGCCGGCCTTTGAAGCGGCCTGTGCGGCAGTCTGGATCCATGCCGAGGCCGGCAGCCGTTTCGGACCGGGGCTGATCGCCGAGGACCTGCCGCTGGCGCTGGTGCCGGTCCTGCGCGAGCTTATCGAAAGTCGCGGGATAGCTGCCGAATGAACCGCATGTTCGCGCTGCTCGTTGCGATCGTCGGCGCCGTATTCATGGCGCAGGCTGCGAACGCCGAAACTCCGCTGACGATCGTCGACGACCCGGCCGTTCTCGCCGCTCTCGACAGCAACGGTTACGGGTTCGCCGGCATTTTCGGCGTCGATGGCAAGGGCGATTTGAAGACGCTTTACGACAAGGCGCCGGCCTATCACGCGATCGTCGAAACGATTGCAAGCGACGTCGCGGCATTGCGGGCCGAGATGAAGGCCGGTGGTCGGCCGCTCTACGAGGTGACCGACGGCAATGTTGGCCGTGTCATGGACATGCGCTGGCTGAGGACCGATGCCGCGCGCTTCCGCCTCGTCGGCATCGTCAACCGGCTCGACCGGCGCGACTTCGCCGCGCTGCAAGGCGATACGAGTTGCGGCGAAGTGCGCTTCGTCTATCGCTTATCCTATAGTTTCAAGAAAAACGGCAAGGTTCTGGCCTCGCGCCTGCCGTTCAATTTCAGTGCCGTCTACGATGCCGCGCCGGATGCCGACGGCGGTTGTGTCGGCGTCGCCGGACGCTGGGCACCACAACTCGACGAGAGCGTCGATGCCGGCTGGCTGACCGGTGGGCCGCTGGAAAGGACGGCGCTCACCTTCAAGCAGCTCGAGCTCAATGCGCAAGTGGTGCGCTTCCCCTCCGGCCAAGAGACCGAATTCGGCGGGCAGGCTGCCTATCTCATGCGAATTTTCGGCATCGACGGAGCGGCTGTCAGCGAAAAGCCGCTGGAAAACACGCCCGACACGGCACGTCTCGCCGAAGATGCTGCGCTGAAAGCAAGACTTGCCGACTATGTCCGCACCAATGTCGCGGCGGTCGATCTCGGCGTCTACCAAATCCCCGATGAATTCTTGGCAAGGAAGGTCATTTCGTGGTCGACCTTCGGCAGTGCAAGGCAGGCCAACCACCCGTTCACGCCACTGTTCCAGCCCGCGGATTTCGCTGGTGTCGATTTCTCCGCGCTGAAGCTGGTGCGCACGCCGGAGGCATTGGTCGAGCGGCTGGACAACGGCGCCTGCCAGGGCTGCCATCAGGCGGGCTCGACCGCCGGCTTCCATTTCATCGGACTTGACGACAAGACGACCTCGCCGCTCAACCGCATTGAGGTCGGCATTTCCCCGCATCTCCACGCCGACATCCCGCGCCGCGTCGCCTGGCTGCGCGCGACTGCCGACGGCAAGGAACCGAACCGCTTTCGCCCGTTATCGTTCGCGCCGCCGGCGACCTGGAACGATGCCGGCGAAATCGCCTATTCGCCGGCCGAAATGGCGATGCCGTGCCTGATGCCGGCGGATGCGGCCCGCTTCGGCGCAACATGGCAATGCGGCGCCGGCACCGTCTGCACGCCGCTGGCAACCGCGTCCGGCGTGCACACCAAGCTGGCGCAATGCCTGTTGCCCAAGGACAGCGAAGACATGTTTTCCGGCCACCCCTGTTTAACGGGATACATCGCCAGCAACGCGGCACAGCCTTTCAATGACCACTATACCATCACCAGTCAGTTCGCCGCGTTCGCACCAAGCATTTCGCGCGCCGCCTACACCTGCCGACCGCCGAAGATCGGTGTGCCGGCGGGTATCGCCTATCGCGGCTGCGACGACCGGGATCGCAGCTTTGCCGCCTTCAAGACGGGCAAGCCGATGCCGAACGAGATTTGCGGGCTGGTCGGCGGCAAAAAATTCGACACCTGCGTGGCGACCAATAATTTCGACCAGTGCCTGGGCGGCGCCGTCAATCGCGGCAATCGTCCTGCCTGCTCGGCCGACCATTTCTGCCGCGAGGATTACATGTGTCAGTCGCTGCCGCCCGATACACCCGGTATCGGCAAAGTGAAGGGCATCGGCTTCTGCTCGCCGACCTATTTCATCTTCCAGATGCGCATCGACAATCACGCCACGCCGTGGTCGGGCGCCGTCCGCGCGACGATGGGAGCCGGGTTCGGAGCAGCGGAAGCGGAATAGCCTGCGCCGACTGGGCATTAGCCGCTATAGTTTCAGGTGGATAGCTATCGATCGAGATAGTCGGCGATCTTCGATGTCCATTCGCCGTCGAAATGGCGGACATGTTCGGCGACGATCTCATCGCTCAGCAGGCTCGACAAGGCGGAAACCAGAACTGGTTTTATCTCTGGAGCCGAGCTAAATCCAAGAGCAGTCAAACGTTCGGACCAGGGCGGATGATCCGCGCTTTCGTTATCTGGCGCGTCCCAGGCCTTTTGCGCATATTCTTGCAGGATGGGAAGCCTCGACAGGTGACTGGCGGCCGCCAGAACTCTTTCAAGTGGTGGACGAGGCGGTACCATGGTGCCAAGCAGTTCACGTTTAAGCGGAATATACACTTGGTCATCGAAGAGCGCACTGGCAGCACCGATCAGCAGCATGGCGCGCGCCGTTTCATATGCATCGCCGGACATCGCTGCATGACGATCTGCGTCAATTTCCGCCCGCCGCGACAACCGTATTTCTTCGCGCTCCAGCGTGCGCGACAGCGGGCCAAGCATCCAGTAGAACAGGCTGCCCGAAACGGTTTTTCCCGGTGGGGCGAAGTCGAAGATTAGATCGAAGCTCATTTCGAGTTCGGCCAGGTTGAGCCCGCCATTTGTATCTTTATTTTTCAGATGGGCGTCCTCATGGGCCAAGATCGCCGCAAACCCCTTTTGGTCGGTCGCTGCGAGCAGCGGCAGGCCCACGGTGAGAATTGCCCTGCGACCAAGCAGGCCCAGAAACGGCCGCTCTTCACCGATGCTAGCGTTGAGATCGTCGCTCAGGATGATGTTCGTGCGGCTGGCGCGGTGTTTGCCGGCAATACTCTCCCAGACAGCCCACAATTTCGGGGCTGATTCCCGAGTAATCCCGTCCACCTTGCTGGGTCGAAAACCGGCGAACAATGTCCCGATCAACAGAACGATGGCCAGCATCGCGGCCGGGATCGCAACAACGCCAGTCGCGATGACAGCGAGCGGATAGCAATCGAGGAACCAGAACCACAGGAGTATTGGGCAAAACAGCGGCAGGGCGAAGAGCAGGATGGCAAACCTGCCGAAACGCGCTCCTACATAGAGGACCAGGCGCGACATCAACCCTCACAGCGGAATGTTGTCGTGCTTCTTCCAGGGGTTTTGCATATCCTTGTTGCGCAGCATCCTGAGCGCGCGGGCGATGCGGCGGCGGGTCGAATGCGGCATGATCACCTCGTCGACATAGCCACGCTCGGCGGCAACGAAGGGGGACAGGAAGCGATCCTCGTAAGCTTTTGTGTGCGCTGCAATTTTCTCCGCGTCGCCGATATCCTTGCGATAGATGATCTCGACTGCGCCCCTGGCGCCCATCACCGCAATCTGCGCCGTTGGCCAGGCATAGTTCATGTCACCGCGCAAATGCTTTGACGCCATGACGTCATAGGCGCCGCCATAGGCCTTTCTGGTGATGACGGTGATCTTTGGCACGGTCGCTTCGGCATAGGCGAACAGAAGCTTGGCGCCGTGCTTGATCAACCCACCATATTCCTGCGCGGTGGCGGGGCAGCAACCCGCCCCCGCGCCGCAGGTGGGGGTCGGGGTCGCGGCGTTCGGTTATTAAAAAAAAAC
>NZ_JAMYNR010000045.1:0-32342 GCF_040319155.1 Mesorhizobium sp. M0954
CGCCGGCAGGGACCGTGTCCACGAGCGTTGCGAGCTGGACCGGCCGGAAAGCGGGCGGCGCTAAAGTGACCTCGTCACGAGCGGGCGACTTCGCTTGACTAGCGCTCGACGCATTGATTGCCTTACGCGACGTTGGCTTGACCACTCTGACCTAAACCATACTCAGAGACGAAACAGCGTTATCCGCCGTCCAACGCGCGACTACTTCTTTAGTTTCGCTGCCGGCCGTGTTGAGCTTTTCGCGATCATTGCCGACCCGCTTGATTAGCGCCTCGGCCTGAGGCCGTGCTTCCTGCCTCCGGCCCTTCCATTCCCGATTTTCGCGCACAGCTCACAGGCAATAATCAAGAGCAGGAACGTGCCCTCAAATGCCGCCACAGCGTATCCGGTTTCTGCCATCGGCTTTCGAAGCCTGACATTCCGGTTCCGGTCCCCCTACCTCAACGTGCCCCATTGACGCCAAGTACCTCGCCCAGAGCAGCTCCGATACCAGTTTCAAGAAGTGCAAAATGCCCATGAATGCGCCGACCAGAGTCAATGCTCTCGTATCCGGGTCTATTTCGAGCAGCGCGGACTTGGTCAGCATTAGACAGCCTAACGGGTCCTTCCCAACATAGCCATGGGCACCGGCCTGCTACTCACGGAGCACCCCCTCCTCCTTGGCAGCAGCCTCGAAAGCCTGACGGACCTCTTCCGGAGTCACACGGTCCTGAAAGGCGTCGATGCATAGTTGCACAGCCTTCCGCCACTTGGGCCCCATCTTGGTCCACTCAGGAGTTCCTCGGCGGCACCCTCGACGTTGTTGCACCGGTAGGTGACCCCAGGTCGGTCGGTCTTGACGTACACCGGAGGGGAGAACCAATGGGTTGCCACGACACCTCCTACTCAGGGGAGAGATACATCTTGGCCTCCTTTGCGGCAGCCTCAAAGGCCTTTCGCACCACCTGAGGGTCAATCGAATCGCCCTCCATATCTGACAGGCACAGCGTCACCGCCTTGTGCCAGCGAGGTCCTCTCCGGGTCCACCTCTTGAGCTGCTCAAGGGCTGCCCTCGCATTGTTGCAGCCATGCCTGACGCCGGTTTCAGTCTTCACGAATACCAGAGGGACGAACCAATGGGTTGCCATGATACCTCCTACTCAGGGGAGAGATACATGTTGGCCTCCTTGGCAGCCGCCTCAAAGGCTTCACGGACCTCAACACCCCTGCCCTCGAACGCATCGACGCAGGATTGGACCGCCTTGGTTCACTTCGGGCCCTTTGTGTCCCATGTCATCAGTTCTTCGGCGGCTCCCTCGACGTGGCTGACCCCATTGCGAATGCCCGGACGTTTCGTCTTCACGTAGACCGGGGGAGCGAACCGGAGAGGACCCATAAGGGGGAACTTAGAGCGGCAAGAGCCCGCCGACCAACCCCGCTTTAGCCGCAGCTAAGGGAACGATGTAGGCCCTCGCAGGTTTAGAGGTGGCAGCGGGATTCTTCGTGGATGTGCAGCCGCTGTGGGGGTCCGTCGCCTCTCCCTCACCGGCGGCGGGCTCCTTTCGCGAAGGCGGTTCGGTCAGAGACACCTAGAACCTTATACCGCATCCAATTTAGCTAGTTCTCATTGGGGGAGTAATGTCCCCTCCTCTTTTGCAGCAGCCAGGAATGCCTTGCGGGCCTCCTCAGGTTCCATCTCGTCGAAAATCACGGCCATGCAAACGCGCACCGCGAGGTCCCAGCAAGGGCCACGCTTGGTCCACTTCATCAGCTCCTCGCCGGCTTTCTCGGCGTTGTTGACGTTGCGGATGATCCCGGGACGCTCGGTCTTGACCGGGACCGGAGGGTTGAACCAGTGGAGAGCCATGCGGTCACTCTTTGTCGGCCCGATCAAGTTCCTCCAGCAAATACTTTTGCTCAGCCCAGTTCCCGTTCTACAGGCAGATTTAGCAGCTTGCGAAGGTAATTGCGGATTACCTCTGACTATTGAAAATGGCTCAGGACGGCGCGCTTCCGTTGCGATGCCACGAGTGACTGAAGTTGGCTGACAGCTACTCTTGGGCGTCGAAAGCCACGCAGAGGCCCATGGCAGTTGCTGCCTCGACGATTGCCTCGGTTAGTTCTTCGTCGGAGGCCACCAAATAAGGCGCAGTCTCCCGAGCTTCGCGTAGCGCCGCTTTGATCGAGACCGTGTCGCGACGGTCCACCCTATTGAGGAGTACTGTGATTGCTTGCTCTAGAAGCGGACCGGCCCTTCGCGCGACGCTCATCCAGCCCCCCCAGGGACACGCTCTCTACTCCCTACCTGAGCGGCATCAAGGCCATGTACTAATTGTACAATTGGTACGGTGCTGGGCCGCTACAGTCAGGAATATTTGGTAGGAATTTCTGAGCGGGGGATCGGATAACTGGCTCGCGCGACGACCCCCCCGGTACCCCTTCGATCCGCCGCAACCGGCTCCGACGCTGCGCTCAATGAAGGCTTCGCGTCTCCGCCGGTTGCTCAAACCGCGCCATACGGCGTAACAGAAACGGCCGAGGCTCTAATCGCCACTGGATGAAAGCTTCATCTCCCACTACCGCCTGCAGCAGTGCGATCACCGCCGAGAAGGTTATTCAGCTTCGAAGAGGCATGGCGGCTCGTCCCATAAGCGGCACGCGGCAACACTACTTCGAGCGTGTAGGCTTCGCCAGTGGCCATCCGATTATCGACGTAGATTGCAGGATGAGGGCCGAGGAGGTGCTGCAAGGTCACTACTGCCCAGATGCGGCGACCACGTGCTACACTGACAGCCAGCGTCGGCTGGGAGTGTGAACTTTGCCGTTCGTCGTCCATCGAAACGAGCAAGGAGCGCCAGGAGCGGTCGTTGAAGCGATCGAGGCCGAGCGGCCGGAGCCGACCCGAAATGGACATTTGGCTTCTCCCAAACCACAGCGTTACTAAGCCGACTTTCCGAATATTCTACGGACAATCTCGTCTTCATTCGCATCGAAGCAGCGGCCGTGACTGAGAATCACCCGCCGCGGCTGCCACGACCGGAGTTTGCTTACTACTGCCTGTGTCTTCCGTCGATGCAGGAGAATTGGCAGCCGCATGCCAAAGAAGGTCCGCCCGTGCGGGTGAGCCATCCGAGTCAGCTTGGCCATCGTGCGCCAAGGCTCATCGATCATGTCTAATTCGAGATTGATGATCGTGTCTGTAAGGATCAGCGTCTTTGAAGCTTGGTGGAAGAATATGAACTCTTTGAAGTAGCCACCGGGAAACAGCATCTGGTCCATGTCCCGCCGCCACTCCTCCGGCGGATCGGCCTCCAAATCTCGTGCGAACGTCACATCCGCGTGCCGTGCGCGTGCTCTTTGCCGGACTCCGGGCGATGCCCATGTTATTGCCTCAGGGAAAGCCTTCGACCACTCACCGATATGAGCGTAGTGAAACTGGTTGGGTGACACGAGATGGCGAATTCTGCCCAAGTTCCGTAACTCTTCGGCCACCCTCGAAGCAAACTTGATGGGCGAATGAATGAACAGATCGCCGTTCGATAGGCGCACCACCGTCATCCGAGTGGTGAATGGCAGCGGAAGTGTTATTCCTGCTACCGTCAGATACTCAAACGGACCGTCAACGACACCAACATCGGGTCCCTGAGGTTTGTAGACGTTCACCGGCTCGTAAAGGGACGCACTCATAGCCCATTCCACTTCGCCAGCTCGGCGCAAGGCGATGCACGCTATCTGGGCCAGGTTTCGTCATTCCGAACCGCAGCACCTGCTGCTTATGGTGGAGCAACAGAACTTGCGCTCGAGGGCAAGTCTCAAGACGCGCGTGCCAAGGCATTCGAGATCACATCGTCCGTGTCAATGTCAGGCAAATCGAAGATCATTGGCAATTGCCGCGTCATGGCCATCTTCACGATCAACTCTTCCATCGATTCAACCGGAAGGCTGGCGTTTGAACGCTGCCGCATTAACAATGCAAGCTTGTGGACCGGCACGGGCGTCGGTTTCGCGCGGTCATCTAAAAGCCTGCCGATTTCGATCAGAACGTCTGCGTCGATGGTATTGGGCAATTCGCGCATGGTCTATTCCTCCCTGCCCCTGACCATGCGCGCCGCGGGCAGCCGAGTCTCGGGAAACCTCCGTACGTTTTTAACGATGTTGAAGAGCGTAAATGCAACTCTCTGGCTGCAGAGTGGCGTGAGCCGATAGGCTCGGCTGATGTTGACCACCGGTCGGCCCGTCTTGCCGTGTGAATTTGGACCCCCTTTAGTCGTGAGACCATTCTGCGAGAATGTCTGGAAACGAGCTCATATTTGCCGGTGCTCGATCGGTGACGAAAGCGAGACGGACGCGACCGAATAGGGACTTAGGGGATAGCCGCGAAACCATCGGCGCACTCGCTTGCGCCAAGATGGCAGCAATCGAGACTTCCGCGACAGCAAGGTCCGCTTGCACCAAAAACGATCTTCCGAAGCAAATATCAACCGCTGGAGGGAGTAGTATTGAAACCACTGTGAACCCGTGCCCGCGGCGGTTTTCAAGTCCGGTGTCCTGGCAACAGCGCGTCGCGACTGAACGGATTCATGCGACGCGCCTTCCCGCAGCCTTTTGCCGATGAGACTTGACAGCCACAAGTAGTTCGCGCTCGCTGGTGTGAGCATTTCGAAAAATGGCCACGACCATTACCGTCAAGATTTCGGCCGCCGGGTCCAAAGGGTCGAGATGCTCATCCGCGCAGACCTGATCGAACACGCGTTCGCAAATAGCCAGATCATGAGGGCTGAGGCAGGTGCGATTGAAATGCCGAGGCAGCATCTGTGCGAACCTTTCAGTGCCCGCTACCGTGCTTGCGGCAGGCTTTTGGCTGATGAACCGCTGAAGCGGTGGCTGTCAAAATGACATTGTCATCTGCAGTGACCAGGACTCAATTTACTTGGTTCCTGATTGCTCCTTTATTAATCCTAGCATAACCGCACACTCACGGGCTTTATATTGTCCGGTAATCATAAGTCTATAGTAATCCTGCCGCTTGTTTTCCGGAACGTGAAATCCGCGCCGAAATTCCGCCGCCTCTTTTGGAGTTCGAGTGCAACCGAGTTTACTGGCCGCGACCTTCAAACTCCCCAGTGAGCATCCGATTTTTGCCGAAATGTCTTTCAACGGTTCGTTGTTACCGTACCCATCAAGAATTATCTTGCGACGATCTTCGCTGTTGAGCTTTGTGTTCATTTCAGCGGTCCCCTCAACTACGCTTTCATGATGCCCGATTCTATACGCACCAGGTTGAAGAGTGTCGTTAGCTTCGCATCCAGAAACTTATCTCGGCATGCATTTCTGACTGTAATCCAGCGTGATCGCCGTTTCAGTCGCCTCGAGTCGGCCAGTCTTGCCAGATGCCTGAGGTACACCACATGATTGAGAGGGGCATGGGCATACCCGAATCGGATATGACACCACGCGATGGATGCTAAAAGGCAAGAGGAGGCGCTTGCGAGGCAGGCGCTGGAGCGTGATCGACGTCGTTGGCCGCGCGAAGCTCAACCTTACAATGAGGGTGCCCCGTCACTTGCGCCGGCGCTCGAACCTTTGCCCTTTTCAACGCTCGAACTGGCGCCAGAGGATCAATTCGCCGCTTGGCAGGCGCATATGGCACCGCTCGTCGAGGTCAGGTTGCCGGATGACAAATCGCTCGACGATGGCTTTCCCGCCGACCACACGGCTTGGAACCTCGACGGCATGCTGATCGTTCAACAGCGCGCACCGGCACATAGTTATATGCGTTCTGCCGCGAAGCTTCGGTCCAGCTCGATCGATCACTGGTATATCGCCTTGCCACGTACTGGCCGGTCGTGGACGGAGGTCGATCGCCGTGTAGCGGAGAACCAGCCGGGTAAATTGGAGATCAGATCGCTTGGCTACCCGTTTCGCGGGAGGACAACGGACTCCGAAAGTCTCTTTGTCTATTTGCCGCGCGATTTGTTCGCCGATGCGGCGGCAACGCTGGACGCCAAGAACAATTCAATTCTGTCGGGCAACTTTGCCAACCTCTTGCTCGATTACGTCAACAGCATCGAAGCAAGACTTCGCAGCCTCACGGCTGACGATCTGCCCCGCATCGTGCACGCAACACGCAGCATGATCATTGCCTGCCTCGGGCCTCCGGCGGAACAGGTTGCGGCCGCCGAACTATTGACGAGTGTCGCGCTAATGGAGCGAGCGCGTCGATACGTACACCACAATCTGGATGCGGCTCATTTGACACCGGATTCAATGTGCCGGGCGCTCGGCGTCTCGCGCTCTCGTCTCTATCAGTTGTTCGAACCAAGCGGCGGTGTTCTCCATTACATACAAAGTCGCCGCCTTCTAGCAGCCCATATTGCGCTAAGCGATCCGGCGGACAGCCGGCGCATTGTTGAAATTGCTGAAGCCTTCGGGTTTAGTTCAGCGGCTAATTTCAGCCGGGCATTCAGCAAGGAATTCGGTTACAGCCCCCGCGAAGGCCGCAGTACTGTGGTATTGCCGCGCCCCGCCCACTCTGTTTCGCATGCCGGAGGCCAGGAGGCCTCTTCCTTTGAAGGTTGGCTCAAGGCGCTCGGAAACTGATTACAGGATCGCGAAGCTGATTGGGCGGACTTAGAAGAGGGGTTGCCCGGGGCGGCGAAGGTCACGCCGCCTCATGGGCCACAAAATCTTCGTGTCGCGCCTACTGCGCATCAATCACACAGCTGATTCTCACCAATTCACAGTTTGTTAACGAACTGTGACGGTTCATCGTTATCGATAATTTGCCGCCGATCACGGCGGAGCATATATGGAACTAGGCTGCGGGGGGCTCTTATTAAGAGTGCGATTTGAAAGTTTGCCAAGCTTGACAGTTATGCTATTTCTAGACTGGGGGGCGCGAGTCTGCACCGCCTATGGAGGTGGTTCTTGCCCTCAGAGGCTTCAGGCATCGGCACGGAGAGTGAGGGGCCTTCATCGAGCGACGCTCCAAGTGTCGGCGATGGGGTTCTCGCAGACCTTTTGGCGAACACGACCGAACTTTTGTCGTTCTATGACCGTGACTTTCGCCTGACGCACTACGCGGCCAGGCTCAAAGGCTTGTACGGAGGCGCGGTAGCGCCGGGCGCCGCCGTCTGGGAGATCTACCCGAGCTTTCTCGATGCGAGCCATCGCGACGAATTTCTTCGTGTGTTCCAGGGTGGCTCTCCGGCCAGCATCGACTTGCCGCGAACCTCGGGCGGAGCGCACCGGTCCGTTTTTGTGTTCACCACGGCAAATGGTGCGGGTATCATCGAATTAAGGGAGGACGGCGGGCGGAGCGCAGCGGAGGAACAAGAGCATTTAGTTCTGCTCCATCAGGCGACGCACGACGTGCTGACTGGACTGCAGAATCGGCGGCGATTCGGCGAGCGGCTCCAGCAGGCAATGGCAGCCCTCGGCGGATCAAAGCCGAAAGCCGCCCTTCTGCAAATCGACCTTGACGATTTCAAAGCGGTCAACGACACGCTCGGCCATGGAGCAGGCGACACTCTTCTTCAACTCGCGGCGGGTCGTATCCGCGACGCGCTGCAGGACGGCGAATCCGCATACCGGTATGCCGGCGATGAGTTCGCTGTCATCCAATTGGGAAAGGAGCAGCCAGCAGAGGCTGAGCGCCTTGCCGGATCTCTAGTCGACGCGTTCAAGGACCCGTTCGTCATCAACGGCATTCCCGTGTTCGTCGGCTCGAGTATCGGAATTGCTTTCGGGCCGGAGCACGGGACCGACGGCGAACAGTTGATGAAAGCCGCTGACATTGCTCTTTACGCGGCCAAGACAGATGGACGCGGCTGCGCTCGAAGCTTCAACCGTTCGATGCTGCTCTTGCTCGAGCAACGCGAGAATCTGAGGCGCAGCCTTCGAACCGCGCTGGAGCGCGGCGAGCTTTATCTGGAGTATCAGCCGCTCATTCAGCCGCCCTCGTCAGTGACCGGTTTCGAAGCGCTGCTGCGGTGGCGGCACCCCGAGCTCGGAATCATTCCACCCAACGTGTTCATACCGATCGCCGAAGCCGACGGTCTGATGGACGAGATTGGACGATGGGTGCTCGAGGAAGCGTGTCGCCAGGCGTTGACGTGGCCTTCCTCGCTGACAGTCGCAGTGAACTTGTCGCCGGCTCAGTTCCTTAGCGGTTTGCTGACGGACACCGTCGCTCAGATCGTCGACGCAGTTGGGCTTGAAGCCGACAGACTTGAACTTGAGATAACCGAAAGGGTTCTACTTGAGAAGACGATCGACAACATAGACACATTGAATACGCTGAATGTCTTGGGCATACGAATATCGCTAGACGATTTTGGAACATACTATTCATCGTTGAGCTACCTTAAAAATTTTCCCTTCGATACGTTGAAGATAGATCAGTACTTTATTGCGGACTTGGAGACCGATCTCAAAAGCCAAACGATCGTGCGATCGATCATGAATCTGGCGCACGGCCTGGGGATAAATGTCACTGCCGAGGGGGTCGAGACCCCGGCACAGGCACGGTGGCTGATCAAGGAGAATTGCGATTGCCTGCAAGGCAACTTCCTGGGAAAGCCGCTTGGAGCCGAGGCGATCAGCGGTTTCATCAGGCGGTCCCCGCTGAGGGTGGTACACGCGATGGAGGAATCAAAACAAGCGCTCTAGCGCCTTGCGGCCTTCGTTAACGGTGAGGCGGAGATTTCTAGAACGATCGAGGCAGATACCGCGCAATTCTTCGAGTGGGTGCGAGACAGACTCATCACGGGCGCGGAGAAATTTTTCATCGCGGAGGCCATCACCCCGCGAGAGCTCAATACTGATGGAACAAGTGAGGATGCCGATGGGACCTGTTCATCATGACCTGGCTGGCGAGCCGACTTTTGAGCCGATGATCCAGATCGACATGGAAATCAAAGCTTTTGTCTCCGCTTGGAAGCATTGCGATTACGTCTCGACATACGTGGCCCGGATGATCAGTCAAAACAGGTCAGACTCGGTCCACCATTCAAATCTCTTTTCCTCTGCCTTCAACGAATTGCTGGAAGTCGCCTTCCGTACTCGCCATGCCGACGGCGAACTGGCATGCAGGGTGTCTCGCCATGGCGCGACGGATAGGATCGAGTTGATATTTCCTTGCGTGCCAGAGGAGCGCCAATTCTACGAAGAAGCCGTGTCGCAGTTCGCAGGAACGGAGGCCAGAGAGCGGTATCTCAATTCGGTGTCTGGGGATCTCGCGCCCAGCCGCGAGGTCGTACTCCTAGAACTGGCTGTTGACTACAACGCGACACTCTGGATCGAGGACGCCGACGGCGATGCAATCAAGCTTGTCGTGGACCTTCCGCTTGAGGGCTTGCAACATTGAGCCCTTACGACCTTCTCCCGCGCTTCAAGGCGCAATACGACGCCAACAACCAGGAGTTCTCCATTTCGGGAGTGGTCCGGCCTCAGGCGATCGATGAGCTTGGGCCGAGCATAGCATTGCTCCGCGATGCGATCGGCCATGTGCGCGGCGTTCTCTACGTCAATGTCAGGCGCCTGACGCAGATGAACAACGCTGCGTTTCACAGCTTTTCGAGGATCATCATCGACGCTTGTCGCGCTCGACCCGATCTCAAATTCGTGGTCATCACGTCAAGCGTCGTCGGATGGACCTCGCGAAAATTCGGTCGCCTGAGCGGAATCGAACCGAACATCACGGTCGAGGAGTATGACACTGAATTCTATCCGGGGCAGGGTTTTCTTGAGGAAGGCGGGTTCGTACCCATCCTGCGCACTCAGACAAAGATGACTTGGCGCCACGAGCGCACAATCTTGCCGCGACACGGCATGAGGCCCGGGATCGTCATGGCCGACATCTGTTGCGGGATCGGTGATTTCGCCGTGCTCGCGCAGAAGGAGTTCCAGCCATCGCGGATCGTCGCCCTCGACCACTCCATATCAAGCCTGAACTATGCTCGACAAGTGATGCGGGAATTCGACATCCGGGGCATCGAATATACCTATGGCGATGCCTCGGAGATGCTGCTCGACGAAGCGCAGTTCGACTTGGTCACCTGCCGACATTCCCTTCAAATCTTCAATCGACCTGAACTCATTCTCAAGGAGCTCTACCGCATCTGCAAGCCAGGCGGGCGGGTCTATATCACCAACGAGAAGAATTCGCATTGCCTCGGCGAGCCGCGCGCCGAAAGCATTCGTTGGACCTACAACGAGGTGGCGAAGCTGTTCGGGCATTTCGAGATGGATGTCGAGCTTGGGCCCAAGAGCCGGCGATACCTGATCGAAGCCGGATTCGAAGACATCCGTGTGGAGACCTTCATGGTCACTAACCTGGACGGGGATCCGCAGGACTTCGCCGATGTCATTGCGGCCTGGGCGGACGTCTATGCGGGCGAGATGGCGACCAGACGCGGCGATGGACCGGAGTTCGTCGCACGCTTCCGGCAGGGCTTCGAGGATCATGTTTTCGCTGCGCTCCACCCCAAGGGTTATGCGGGTTGGCCGATCTGGGTCGCATCGGGGCGACGGCCGCAATGAAAGCCGACGATGAGCCTACACCGCGATTCGGCCTGCGCTCCTTTCGAGCGAAATTCGTATTGGTCGTTGGCGGCGCGGTATTGTTCGACCTCCTTTTGAGCGGTGGCCTGGCGCTTTGGAATGTTCAAAAGCTGTCGCGCGACGCCACATCCGAAGTCGGTGAGGGCCTGACGATCGCAAACCAGGAATACATTCGTTCCTATGCCGAATCGACAGCGTTAAGCGTCGACCTGCTGCTCGATCGAGTCCATGGGGACGTCAAGGCGTTGGCCGGCGTGCTGCAGGCCCAGATCGACGATCCAAGCAGGCAACAACAGGTCGGAGCCACGCTTTCGCAGGAGGCGCCGGGCTCCGTGAAGGTCGTCTACGACTCGCGGGGCGATTGGGCGCAGAACCTGCCGGGAGCGCCTTCCGTGGTCAGCGTCTGGGGCTACCTGCTGGGCGCCGACCACAGTCCGCTGCCAAGCGTTCAGCAGGAAATAGAAGACAGCACGGTGCTGGACCTCGTTGCGCCGACGCTCATGGCCAGCGGGTCGTCCAAGCTGCAAATGTATTATATTGGTCCAAAGGAACGGCCGATTTTCAGGACGGTGCCGTATACGGACCAGGCACAGACCTTCGACCGGCTCTACCCAGGCCACAACAAGGCAGAGTTCTGGGAGTTTTTCTTTCCGGGAATCTATGGGTCATGGCAGCAATGGGCCAGGGATCCAGCCTCACGTCCGGTCTCTGACGATATCACCCAGACAGCGCCTTACACCGATGCGATCACGGGAAAGCTAATCGTCAGCTTTTTCCGCCCGCTGTGGACGCGCGATCGCACCGGTATCGCTGGTACGGCGGGAGCAGACATCACTCTCGATCAACTCGCGGAAGTCGTCGAACGTGTGAAGATCGCTGAGACCGGGTTCGGCTTTCTCACAATGTCGACTGGCAACGTCGTGGCGATCAATCCGTCGGGCCAGGCAATCATCGGCCTGACTTCATCGAGCGATGCGGGCACCCAGGGCGTCACCGGCCTGGAGAGGTCCCTGCGGGGAAGTACGCAGCCGGCTATCGCGTCGCTGCCTCTCGACCAGAACAATGACGGTGTCATTCAGCATGTCATGCTCGCCGACAAGGGCGAACGCGTACCCTACATTGTTGTCCTCAAAAGATTAAAGCCGACCAATCTGTGGAGTTCGGGACCGATCAAGTCCGAAATGATGTCGGTCGGGATCGTCGTTCCCGAACGGGAGATCTATGCATCCCTGTTCGCCGCGCAGAAGAGTATTTCCCGTGCAACCAACCGTATCCTGCTCTTTCAGATCGCCGCGATCGTCGTTTCGCTTCTGATCGTTTTTGCCGCCGTGCTCGGAATTTCGAAGCGGATCACCGCGGGCCTCAGGGCGCTTGCCAGCGCCGCCCAGCGGCTCCAGTCCAAAGACTATTCAGTCCGCGTGAGCATCCCAACGCGCGACGAAGTTGGAGCGGCAGGGGTCGCTTTCAACCGCATGGCTGAGCAGATCAGCTTTCACACGGAAAACCTCGAGCAACTCGTCGACGAACGAACCAGGGAACTTGGGGACGCAAATCAGGAGATTTCCGCACTCAACGAAAAGCTGCAGGACGAAAACGTTCGCCTTGGTGCTGAACTCGCGGTCGCCAGACAGATCCAGATGATGGTCCTGCCGAAACAATTCGAACTCGAAGCGATTCCGGGGCTGGAGATCGCGGCCTACATGCGGCCGGCCGACGAGGTCGGCGGTGACTATTACGACGTCCTGCAGAACGGGTCACGGGTCAAGATTGGCATCGGCGACGTGACCGGTCATGGTCTCGAGAGCGGCGTGCTGATGCTCATGGTCCAATCCGTTGCACGCGCGCTGCAGGAGACCAATGAGGGGGATCCGCATCAGTTTCTGGATCGGCTGAACAGAGCGATCTACAAGAACATCGAGCGGACGAACACCGGCAAGCATCTCTCGCTGGCCTTCCTTGACTTCGAGGATGAGCGGGTAACGCTATCCGGCCAGCATGAGGACGTTCTCGTCGTGCGTGCGGACGGGGACGTCGAACGCATCGACACGATGGATCTGGGTCTGCCGGTTGGCCTGGAGAATGACATCTCGAAGTTCATTGCCACGCGCGACATCCTGTTCGGCAGTGGCGACGTGATCGTGCTGCACACCGACGGTGTGACCGAGGCGGAAGACCAAGACAGAAGGCTGTTCGGGTTCGAGCGCCTCTGCCAGAGCGCACAAAAACGTCAAGGCGGGAGCGCCGAGGAAATCAAAACCGGGATCATCGAGGATCTCATGGCCCATATCGGGATCCAGAAGATCCACGACGACATCACCCTCGTGATCATAAGGCACACATAGCCATGACAACGCTGTTCGGGACCCCTGACATTGCAATCGGGATGAAGGAGAGCGTCAGTCGCGTGCGGCTGTTCGACGGACCTCTCGACTTGAGTTGGCGTCATTGTGCCACGACCTCGGACTTCATCGCCGATCTTTTCGCATTGCGCTTCCGGTCGTCCCGCAATGACTACATGGAAGTGCGGCACAGTATCGGATATCTGGTCAACGAACTCATCGAAAATGCCGTCAAGTTTCGCGCACCGGGTGAGATCTTGATCGAGGCGTCGATGGATTCGGAATGCTTCAAGCTCAAGGTGTCGAATGACCTCGATGGTGAAGATGCGTCCGAGTTCCAAAGTCTCCTGGAGGACATCACGGTTGGCGACCCCATGGACCTGCTGATACAGCGAATTGAAGCCAATGCCGCGAACCCCGACGTAGGAGGCTCCGGACTTGGATTGCTGACGTTGATGAGCGACTACGGCGCGCGCCTGGCTTGGATATTCAGCGCCGCCGACGAAAGCGATCGGATTTGCGTGGAGACATATGCCTCCATTCCGATCTCGCAAATTCACAATTAGAGGAAACGAAGCCAGGCTATGGAAATCAAGACAGACGACTACCGCGTATGGACTGAAGGAAGCGAAATTTTCTTCGACGGTGCAATGCGGCTTGCCAGTTCCGAGGCCGGTGCGCCTATCTCGGCGTTGGCGACCAGTGTTCTTGCCTGTAATCCCGCTTCCATTACGCTCAATCTTAAGGATCTTCACTTTCTAAACTCTTCCGGCATCAACCTGCTCGCGAAATTTACCATCGAGGTGCGCAAGCATCCCGATGTTCGACTCGTCGTGCGTGGAACGCCAGACATACCCTGGCAATCGAAATCATTGCCGAATCTGAAGAAGCTGCACCCCGCTGTGGTGCTTTTGATGGACTGACGAAGGTCGTCCGAAATTAGCCAAAGGACGGCGTGCAAGAGCGCTGCAAGAGCGAGATATGTACGCCCGGATAAGTATTCGGATGCGAGGCTAACGACAATTTGGCCACGTGAGCAGATGCTCGCAATGGCTTGGGGGCTGGCACAGGCGGCAGGCGTCCGGGTTGGGGGGATGTCGGGCCGCCTGTGCCGATCAGCCGTCGCTGCGCAGTCAGAAGTGTGGCGTCGTGCAGTCGCGGTCCACGACCGTGAGATAGATCGTGTCGCTCGACGGCGAGGGCGACTTCGGCAGTGGCACGCGCTTGCCGGGATCAAGCAACTTCGCGAGCGTCCTCGCAAAGCCCTTGTCGAGCAGCCCCGCGACCGGCTCACGCATGTAGGCAGGAATCCGCGATGTGCGTGTCCGTACGCCGAATGCAAGCCGCGCGGCTTCGAACGCGAGATGCAGCCGCTCCGAAGTTCGGTAGCAAGCCGCGGGGATCGTTCTCAACGGCAATGGCCTTTTCCTGCAAGAGCTTGCGGGCGGTCAGCAGCGCCCGGCGCTTCTGGCTCGTCAGGGTTTTCACATGCACCGGGCGAAACAGGTTGACTCGCATCATCTGCGCATCTGCGCAATGCCGCGGGCATCATTGCGGTCGGTTTGTTCACCTGGGCCTTAAGGAAATGCCTTGGTGTGGCGGGTCTCGATGCAGATCACCGGCAGGCCGGCCCTGGCCGGCCTTCGAACAACCACTGCGACAAGGCCCGGCTTCAAGCCCAACCCGCTCAACCCACCAGCTGGGCTCCTTGAGCACCCGTGCCAGATCCTCCGGATGGCTCGCCATCTTTATCTCGCGGCAAATCTGGCCTGTTTCGTCGACAATGCAAATGGCGTCTCTTTCACTGACACATCCAATCCCGCATAATGATTCATGCTGCGCTCCTCCCTTCTGATGCTTGTGGCTGCCCATGCAGACCACGTTTATCATCAGCGTGAAGCGCAGCACCTTCGATCAACGCCAAGAGCGAGACCGTAAAGACCAACGGCATGTTCAAAGCCGCCTATCAGTCACGCCGCGCGCTGATGCCGATCGACGGCTTCTTTGAATGGAAGGACATCTTCCGGCACGGGCAAGAACAAACAGCCCTATGCCATCGCGATGAAGTCGGGCGAGCCGTTCGCCCTTGGCGGCGCTCTGGGAGGCGCGACCCCGCTAGCGGCGACAACATCCGCACCTTCACGCTGCTGACCTGTGAGCCGAATCCGCTCATGGCGACGATCCACATCCGTATGCCGGTGATTCTGACGCCCGAAGACTACATGACCTGGCTGACGACCCCGACCCGGAACATCTCATGAAGCCGTTTCCAGAAGAGCTGATGACCATGTGGAAGATTTATTTTCTCTCGTTGTTACGTGTGAGCATGCTTCTGAATCCGGTTCTTTGGCCATTATGAGGGGCACAGACAGGCAGGCAAAAGCATAATCACAACGTGACAACCGGCGGTTCAATCTGCGGAGAGAAAATACAAAACGACATGATCGCCCTTTCCACCCAATTCGATGCCATCCGCCCGGAAAGCGGACGATAGTCAAGGTCGTCGGCACGACGGCACCAGCGCATTCTCGCCGAAACTTGTGCTCGTCACAGATGTCGACGGGACGCACGTCCAGGCTTTGGACTACGTCAAGAACAAGCGGCCGGGGGCATAATAGGGCAACCACAAGGCCGTGATATCTAAGGATTCTGCGTGCGGTAGAAGGCGCAAATTACAAACACGATGCCGATGAGGCGCATCAAACCAGGGGAATATGAAGAGGCTACGAAGTAGGCGACCCCAAGCACAGCAGTAGCTATCAACCACCTGCCTGTGTGCTTGTCCGTAGACGCCATTGCGGCTTTGGTGCGTGCGAGTGACTCTCTTTTTCGAGATTCATGCTCCTGCTGCCCGCCCCGCGCCATCGCCCAACGGAAAATCAAAGCGTTTCGGGATTGGCGATCTGCTGAGATGGATCCAAACGACGGCCCTTATGGCAAGACTGAAATGCGCCCAAGAAGAGCCACCAGTTCCGCCTGACGTTTCGTTTCGGTCTTGGCGAACAGCGAGGCAAGCTGGGAGCGGATCGTGGTGCGGCTGAGGCGCCAACTGCGGGCGATCTCCAGCGGCGCATCGCCCTGAGCCAAGCGCAACGCCAAGTGCGTCTCCGCGCTCGTCAAGCCAAACATCTTTTGCAGTGTCTGAGGATTTGGCCCCGACCTGTTCTCGCGATCCAGCAACGCCACAATGCTCGTTCCGTCAGGAGCGACAAACCCGTTCTCGTTCAATATCACCGGCCTGTCGCCGTTGCTGCGGATCACCACCCACGATAATGAGCCCGGCAGGAAATGGGCCGGAACATTCGCGAGCAGCCGCCTCAAAGCCACCGAAAGACCGCTGGCCGTATCGGCCACTTCTCCCTGGCGCTCCAGCGTGGTTTGAGCGGCTGCGTTCCATTCGAGCACTTTCCTCTCGCGGTTCAGCACGAGATAGCCGCAGCCGATGCGATCAAGCATGCCGGTTATGGATTCCAGGCTGCGTGCTCTTGGCTCCCCGACCCCTGCGCCCGATGCACGATCTGGAGGAAAAACATAAAAGGGCCGCGTCGTATGCGCCTCATGGTTATACTTGGTCGTTGTCGCAATGTATCGGCTACCCGAAGCAGGATCACTATGTCTATCCATCAGAGTCATTTTATACCCCTACCCAATAAAGCTACTCGTGATCTGCAGAAAGTCTTCAAGTGATAGTATCCGTCCGTAATAACCTAACTCGACATCTGATGATTACACTGTTAAGATTCCCAGAATTTGCGCCGCAATCGCGAGATTTATACCGTCCAGAGATCATCAACTGGTTGTAATCTTCCCGTTTGTGTTCCGGCATATGAAAGCCACGCCGAAATTCCGCCGCCTCCGTCGGGGTTCGAGTGCAACTGAGTTTACTGGCGCTGACTCTTAAACTCGCCAGTGAGCATCCGATCTTGGTGCAATATCTTTCAACGGTTGTTATTAAGGTGTCCATGAAGAATTACCTTGCGACGGGCTTCGCTTTTGAGCTTTGCGTTCATTTCGGGGCTCCTCAACTACGCGTTCACAACACGCGATTCTATACGAATCAAATTGAAGATTGTCGTTAGCTTCACATCCAGAAACGTATCTCGGAGTGCATTTTTTAAGATTTCTTCATGCCGCCAAGCTGCCGATAATATTGCTGCTCACCTGTTTCCAACACCACACAGCCCTCCTACGAAAGGGCAAGATTAATAACGAGCGAGATGGCGAGAAAGAAAGGTGGCATAGGGGTGCTCGCCCGCCTCCTTCGGATTTATTCTTTACCCGCTCCGCGCATCGCATCATGGGACTACCCGGCCTGGCAGCCGGAATTCAAACCGGGAATTCACCGGCGCCCTCCGTGCCGACAATGACAACACTCGTTTCCGCGGCGGCATGCGTGCGGTGCACTGGCCGGCCAAAGAAGATCCAGCCGCAGCGCTTGCCGTGCTGCAAGAGATCCCCGACACCACCGGCCAAACGCGTACGGAAGGCGCGCAGGGTTATCTTAACCCGCGAGACGCCAATCCCGACGACGCCGAGACGCATGACGTGCCAGGCGACGAGGTGACGTCTGAAACTATGGTGGAGCCGGTATAGGATGGGCTCGACGAAGTGTGGCCGGAGGTTCTGCATCAGATACGGCCGTCAGAGCGTGACATATGCCGGGGCGTTGGGCTGGATTGAAGGGCCGCGCACGGGATGGAGCGAGCCGCTAGGCTGGGTGATGTGCTGTGCTTGCGGAATTCTGTCGCCTCCTGAAGGGCGTAGCATGAGACCGGACTTTGATGGCCATGTGGCCGAAATTGCGGGCATGCACTTCTACACAAAGCCCGGCGCTCGCAAGAAGGCCGAAGGCGGCATGCTTGTTACCTACACCGACGCTGCTGGTACGAGCAGCGGCCCGCGTATGTCACCAACAAGCCACGCGGCGGCAAGAGGCCACACAGGACGAAAGCGGCGGCTGCGGCTTATCTGAACGCGCCGGCGGCCATACACTGTCGCCTTGCGAGCGGAAGGCTACCAGCGACCATGTCGGGCACCTCTGCGTTGATCGACATGTACACGCCGCAAGCTGCCGTCGAGAAGGCCCGGGAAGAACTGGTAAAGGCTTACGCGGCTGGCAACCTACCTCCCGTCACCAAGTGCCCTACGAAGCCGGCGAGGGCGCCGGCTTTATAACCGGCGCGAAACGAACCGCAAGGTGCCTGCGCTGGCTTGGCAGAAACGGCCGGATTGGCTGAATTGCGGACTCAGCCGGTGTTTGCGGGGCCTACGCGTTATGAACGGGGCCCCCTTCTCCTGCTGCTTTGTGCATTCCGCACTGCCAATTATGCGACTTTCGAAGCACAAATCATGAACATCCGTTGGGCCTGAACTTGCTAACTCAACGTCGGCTTTGCGCCCCATCTCGGCCGTAGAGACCAGCTTTGCCACCGCCTGAAAGCGGACCTTGCTGCACCGCGAAGAAAACTGCGTCTGTGGAGCGTCACGGGAGAGTCCTCTCTTTCTCAGATAGCCTCGGAACCGAAGCCAAGAGCGCATGAACGGCCCGCGACGGCGGCCAATCGCCATCGCCGATTATAAGCAGGCCGCCACCCGCGCCTTTCGGTTGGATGTCGAACAGGCTTGGGAGGACTGCAACCGGTTTGCCGGCCTGCAGAAATCGACCGATCAGCGACCCCGCCAAGCCGTCATCGTTGCTGCTCCAGATTGAGCCCGGCAAACCGACGCAGAAGCCACCATGAAAATCCTCGATGAAGACTTGGCCAAAGGTAAGCGTGTTTGCCAGATCATCGCGAGCATGCCGGTCGCTTCGAAACCGCGCCGTCAGTTCGCTGCCTTCCCCGCCGGGTCGTTTGGGCCGCGTCGGCCAGGGATAGCCTCCTGATACCGACGCAAGCAGCATTTCAGCGCCGGCATCCAGAAGCGCGTAGTAGACGGCAAGGAACCGAGAGAACTCAACACAACCGTCGCCGGACGCGGGACTGAGCATGACAGCAATGCGAATTGGCGCTTCCGGAAACACGTTGCTTTACTCCACCCGTGAGCCTTGTGAACCGTCAACCTGCTGCGGCAGAGGTTTGCTCGACCGGCAAACGCGCCCCGATCCATGCCAGCACATCCGACATGACCGTTGCGCGGCCAAGATCGTTCAGCAGGTCGTTAAAGTGGGAGGGATAGAACTTGAGCGTCTTGTCGGACGAGCCCACAATGTCGAAAACAATTGGCTGCCGGCCGGCTTCGTCCCCTTGTCCGCCGTGCCGTGCAGAATGAAGACCGGCAGCGCAATGAACTACGCCGAATATCGGCGCTTCCGATGTCTGCGATTTGTCCTGCATCCGTCTACACTCCCGGTGAGTGGCGAAAGCTGCCGCAATATCGTTTTCGGTAAAGCCGGGGGTATGTGTTGCGGGCAGTTCCAGTCGAAGGCCTCGACCTTGATGAGCATCACGCGCTCGACCGCCGAAGCATAGTCGGCGAGTGTCAGCCTTGCCGCGAGCGCCGCATCATCTTGGGTACCGATGACATGCATTCGACCGAAGACCTTGAGACGGCGCCTGTTCGGAGAGTCGATCAGCAGCAGCGAAATACGGCTGTCCGTGGCGACGTTGCCGGTGGAACCGACTTCACGGCGTGCATAAGCGCTGCGGCTGCCCATCGTTTGCTGCACGGATTTCACTGCGTCAGTGAACCCGATTTCGGCGAATTTGTGGGCCATTCATTGCTCCCTGCGAGCCGCTAGATGGTGGGCTAGATGGCACGAGAACCCGGACGATTTGGCAGATCCGTGGGGCCAACTTCGAGATTTCCCCGAGTCCGTTCTTCTGGCGGCTCGCGCCTTCGAAGCCATGTTCGCGGAGGATCTCGGCAAGAACCGGAATAAAGTTCGAACCTTCTCCGACGATTACAATCCTAAATCCGACAGGCCCGGATGATCGGCCGGACGTGGTCCGGAACGGTCCCAGAACAATTCGCGTTCTGATTCCTGAATTGGCAAATCATTGATGCAGGCAAAGCGCTTTTGCATCAGGCCGTTTTCGTCGAATTCCCAATTCTCATTGCCATAGGCACGGAACCAGTTGCCGGAATCGTCGTGATATTCATAGGCGAAGCGAACGGCGATGCGGTTGTCCGTGAAGGCCCAAAGTTCCTTGATCAGCCGATAATTCAGTTCACGCACCCACTTGCCGGTCAGGAAGGCGACGATAGCATCGCGTCCCTGCACAAAAGTCGAGCGATTGCGCCAATAGCTGTCAACAGTATAGGCGAGCGAAACGCGTTCGGGATTGCAGCTGTTCCAGCCATCTTCTGCACTGCGAACCTTCTGGATGGCGGTTTCGCGGGTGAATGGCGGCAGCGGCGGGCGTTGTTCAGGCATGATCTTTCTCTTTTCAGTCAGTGTTCCGATTGGCAAGCGGTTGTGTCACGGTCCCCACGACGTAACCTGAAATCTAAATCTGCGCGGAGCCGCCATCCACAAACAGCTCGCTTCCCGTGACGAAGCTGCTGTCGCTGGAAGCAAGGAAGAGGGCCGCGCTTGCGGTTTCGTCGGGGTCAGCGAGACGCCCTAACGGCGTTCTTGTCGACACGAACCGGATCATCTCTTTGTGTGCCTCCTCGGATGGCGCGAGCTCGTGCCAGCCGGCAGTAGAGGTCGCGCCGGGAACAAGTATGTTGACGCGGATCCCTCGGCCGGCCAGATCGAGTATCCAACTGCGCGCGAAGTTGCGGATTGCTGCCTTGCTGGCGCCGTACACGCTGAACCCAGGCGTGCCAGTGGTCGCAGCGGTCGATCCAGTAAGGATGATCGAGCTATCGTCACGGAGAAGCGGCAGCGCCTTCTGGACTGTGAAGAGCGTGCCTTTTACGTTGACTCCAAAGGTTCTGTCGAAATGCTCTTCCGTAATAGCGCCAAGAGCGGAAAATTCGCCGCCACCCGCGTTGGCGAATAGGATGTCGATGGCGCCGGCCTCATCCTTCACGATCTCAAAAAGGCGGTCGAGATCGGCTAGGTTCGCTATGTCACCCTGAATGCCTCGCGAATCATTGCCAACTTCGTTGACGGCCGCATCGAGTTCCTTTTTTCGTCGGCCGGTCATAAATACACGGGCGCCTTCCGCCGCAAACCGTTTTGCCGCGGCCAAACCGATGCCACTCGTTGCACCGGTGATCACTGCGACTTTTCCGTTGAGCTTGCTCATCACGAAATCTCCTGATCCAAGTTGGCCGCGGCGGCGATGAAGAGAGACGGTATGGTCCGCGCCTGCGGCTGGCGGGCGAACTTCATTGACGGCGCTCAGGTTTCGACTGAGCACACCCATCGAGCGCCGGGAGGCGGCCAGGCAGCACAGGCAAAAAGCCGCGAGGCGAAAGTAAATTCTGGCGGGCGTTTTCCGGCCATCCGCTGGCGGCCGTAACGCCGCCAGCGCTCAGATCGCGGGGCTGACGCCGGCTCAGTTAGTAACCACCTTGCGGTCCAGGAAGTCCCGGATAAGCGGAACCATCTCGTCCAGCTTGTCTTCGAGCGCGAAATGCCCGGTGTCCAGCAAATGAAGCTCGGCTCCTGGCAAATCACGAAGATATGGGCCGGCGCCATCGGCGGGGAAGATTTTGTCGTTCTTGCCCCATACGATCAGCATCGGCGGCTTGCGCTCGCGGAAAAATGCCTGGAATTTCGGGTAGAGTGGAACGTTGCTGCCATAGTCGTGGAAGAGATCGAGCTGAATGTCCTTGTTGCCGGGACGGTCGAGCAGGACTTGGTCATGTCCCCAATTGTCCGGGTCGATCCGGGAAACGTCGGCTACGCCGTCCGTGTATTGGAATTTCGTGATGGCAGGCGTGACAAGGAAACTCAGCGCCTTCCGATGCGCGGCCGAACCGTCCGCCCAATAGGCCTTGATCGGATCCCAGAATTCCTTCAGGCCCTCCTCGTAAGCGTTGCCGTTTTGCACGATCAAGGCGGTTACCCGTTCCGGATGTTTGAGCGCGAGCCGGTATCCGACCGGAGCGCCATAATCCATGACGTACATCGCGTAGTTGTTCGCGCCGAGTCGCCCCAGCAAGCCATCCACCAGATCGGTGTAGTGAGCGAAGGTGTACGCGAATTTGGTGTGATCAGGTGCCGCGCTCTCGCCAAATCCCGGGTAGTCGGGCGCGATCACGTGATAGCGGTCGGCAAGCGCCGGGATCAGATTGCGAAACATGTGTGAAGAGGTCGGGAAGCCGTGAAGCAGAAGCACAACCGGCGCGTTAGCCGGCCCTGCCTCACGATAGAAAACGTCGACGCCACTGATCTTGACGGTGTGGTAATGGGTGGTCGAGTCCACGGTCTCAGCGGCGGCGCTTACAGGGGCATTGACCATCATCGGCATTGGGCTCGAGGAAAGCAGTGCAGCAGCGAACACCAGCGCGGTGCGGCGGGTATTGAAAGTGAACATTTGATCTCCTTTGTCCGGCGGCTGCCGGGATTGTTGAGGAAAGGCGCTACGCGGGCACGCGGTTGCCCGCGTAGCGCAGTCAACGGCCTGTGGGGGAGGATGCGGGTAGTCAGCCGTTTTGCGTATGAAGGCGAGGAGCTCCGCGTTCACCTCGTCTTTGTGTGTGGTGCATAAACCGTGCGGTGCACCTTTGATCACCTATCAGCTTCGCCGACAGCAGCGCCGAATCCGCGATCGGGACGATCTGATCGTCGTCTCCGTGCAGGACGAGCGTCGGTAGGTCGACGTGCTGGTTGAATTCACGGCAAGTCTCCGCTTTCGCTGCCAGCTAACCTTTGATGAAGGCGAGCAGGTCGGGGTTTACGATCTCGGGATGCGTACCGCAGAGTCCGTGCGGCAGACCCTCATAGGTCTTCAGCGTGCCACGCTTGAGCAGCTTGACGGAAAGCGGCGCGGAATCCGCGTAAGGAACGACCTGGTCGTCATCGCCGTGCATGACCAGCACCGGAACGTCGATCTCCTTGAGATCCTCGGTGAAGTCTGTCTCGGAGAAGGCCTTGATGCAGTCGTAGTGCGCCTTCGCGCCGCCCATCATGCCCTGCCGCCACCAGTTCTCGATGAGACCCTGCGAAATCTTCGCGCCTGGCCGGTTGAAGCCGTAGAAGGGGCCGGAAGGAACGTCGATGTAGAATTGAGCGCGGTTCGCGACAAGCGCTGCTCTGAATCCGTCGAACACTTCGATCGGCAGGCCGCCTGGATTCTTGTCCGATTTCACCATGATTGGCGGCACCGCCCCGATGAGCACCGCCTTGGCAACCCGCCCCGGTTCGGCGCGCGCCACATAGTGCGCGACCTCGCCGCCGCCGGTCGAATGACCGATGTGGACGGCTTCCTTGAGGTCCAGCGCCTCGGCCAGCTCCGCGACATCGGCGGCATAGGTGTCCATTTCGTTTCCCGTGGCGGTCTGGGTCGAGCGGCCGTGGCCCCGGCGATCATGCGCAATGACACGGTAGCCATTTTCCAGGAAGAACAGCATCTGATTGTCCCAGTCGTCGGCGCTGAGCGGCCAGCCGTGATGGAAGACGATCGGCTGGCCCGCCCCCCAATCCTTGTAGAAGATCTCGGTGCCGTCCTTGGTGGTGATGAAGCCCATGGTCTGTTTTCCTTTTCTGGTTTGGGTGGCAGCTTCCAATGAGAGCGCCTGGGTTGGGTTCGCCGGCAGTAGCGTCGCTGCGGCGCTGGCCATGCCTGCCGCAAGCACGTCGCGACGGGTGAAAGAAGCGGAGAATAGGAAGGCGCTCATGGCCGCGTCTCATCGCCCAAGAAGCGGGTGACCTCCTCGCGGAACTCACGCGGGTAGGCGATGCCGCCAACATCGAGCGTCTGCGTCTCTACGCAAGCGGCACCGCATGCCGCTGCTTGATTTTGCTGAACCGGAGTTGTGGCCAGTACAGCAGTTGTCAGAACAGAGAGCAGTGCGGTGCGGGTCAGGTCGGCCACGACCGTTCGACGAAAGGAGGTAATGCGGGTTGAGTTCATCGCTCTGTTCCTGGGCACAGTGTGTGCTTCGTTCGGTGCCGAAACAGTCGCGCAGGAGAGCGGTGTAAACCAGTAAATCGATGCTAAACGGTGCTAACGTGCCTGTTTAGCGCGGCAAGACTGTCGGCTGAACGTCGCTCCAGGATTGTGGCTCCCTGATCACGGGCAATCGTCATCGCGCGCTCAAAGAGCGCCCGGGCGTCGGGCCGGCGGGAGGATTGCCCGGCCAAGATCGTGCCCTTCTGGCGAATCAGCTCAGCGCAATACCAAGCCTCGCCGCTAACTTGACATCGCGACAGTGCGCCATCCAGCAAAGCCATGGCTTCCGGTTCACGGCCAAGCCTCGTTAACCCGGAGGCGAGGATTGACTGGAAGACCGTTTGATAGAGATAGAATCCCGCGCGATCCAACCGGTCGAGAGCTTCGCGAACGAGGGTGACGCCTGTCGCCGCCTCGCCACTCCGGATCAGGATGTCGCCCTCGAAGCACTCCGCATAGGCATGCCAGACATCAAGCGCATGATCTCTCGTGCGTCGATGCAGCATTTCGGTGTAGCGTTCGGCGCGTGCCAGATCACCCGCCATCAGCGACACCGGACAGGCCGCGTCCGAAAGCGCGTGGCAAAGCGTGAGATTGTGGCCTGCGGCAATCGCTGTTTCGATAAGGTCGTCTATCTCGCGCAGAGCTTCGTCTGTCTTGCCGCGAAGCCACAGCACACGCGCGAACGTAATGCGAGCGGTAATGCGCTGTTCATATTGAAAGCGCGCAAGGTGTGCTCTGTTAGCCGGCGCTTTATAGGCGGCCAACATGCGCCGCACATGGTCCTCCGCACCGGCCTGGTCGCCAAGCAGGTGCAGCGACCTGGCCTTCATCCTCTCGCCAATAAGCCGATCGGCGTCGTCGGTCGACCGCTCCGACAGTATGCGAAAGGCTTCGGCCATCTCGAGCCCGGCGCGGGGTTCGCCGCTGTTGGTTCGATCCACCCAGAGTGCCCAGAGGGCACGCAACTGGAAGTCCACGTCGTCAACGTTGCGGGCGATCTCGAGCGCGCGCGTCCACGCCTCAGCGCCGCTGGGTCGGCCCGAAATCGCGCGCATATGCGGAAATCCCAATGCCGCATGCAGCTGCATCAGACTCCGTTTGTCGGCTTCCGGCTGCTTTTCAAGCCAGTCCAGCGCTTGCTGGACACGCGACAGGCATTCGTCGACGAGCGACAGCTGATACCACAATGGGATCGCCGCGATTGTCATCGCAACGCCCATCGCGCTCTCGCCTGCCGGCGAAAAGCACCAGTCGAGGGCCGCGCGCAGATTGCCGATGTCGCGGCTGTAGATTTCCGGGGATACCGGCTCCTGCGCGACCTGCCACTGTCGCGCGGCATCGTCGAAATGCGTGCGGTAGTGGGTCGCATGCCTGTATGACGCCTCGTTCTCGAAGCCGGATGCCGAAAGCTTCTTCGCCGCATAGGCGCGCGTCATGTCGAGCAGGCGGTAGCGGATGGGATGCGCGCTGCGGTCGGCGACCACAAGCGATTTCGCGATGAGGTCAACGATACTGCCTTCCACATCGACCGCCCCTTCGCCCGATACAACGGCGCGCGCCGCTTCGAGCGTGAATTCCTGGTTGAACAGCGATAGCTGGGCAAGGACGAACTGTTGTGTCGACGAGAGCAGCGTATAGCTCCAGTCCAACGTCGCCCGCAGCGTCTGGTGGCGTGGAAGCGCCGTGCGACGTCCCCGGGTCAGGATGTCGAAATTGTTCCGCAACGATTCCGCGACGCCTGCAATGCCCAAGGTGTCCACACGCCCGGCGGCCAGCTCGATGGCAAGCACGATGCCGTCGAGCCGGCGGCAAATCTCGCCCACGATCGGCGCTTCGGCGTTGCTCAGGAAATAGCCGCCGACGCTGGCTGAAACGCGTTCGACGAAAAGCTGGACTGCCGGGAAACGCAGCGCAGTAGGGCCGTCGAGCGCTTCGTTGGTGCCTGGACAGTCCAGGGGTAGCAGGCGAAGAACCCATTCAGCTGGGATACGAAGCGGTTCCCTGCTGGTCGCAAGGATGGTCAACTGCTGCGTCTCGGCGATCAGGGTTTCCGCGACGACCGCCACCTCGTCGATCAGATGTTCGCAACAATCCAGGATGAGCAGCATCGAGCGGTGGTTGAGCTGTCTGGCAAGCTCGGCAAGAGGATCAGACGACGAGAGCACACAGCCTGCCTTCGCGGCAATCGACCCGGTGAGCAGTTCTCTGTTCGAAATCCCAGCGAGATCCACAAATGCGGTCCCGCCCGGATACTGGTCTTTGAGACGGTCCGCAAGCGCGATTGCCACCGTCGTCTTTCCTATACCACCTGGTCCTACGACCGTAAGCAGCCTTTGCTCCGGCATCTGTCGCTCCAGCAGATCAATAACCGCCTCCCTGCCGATAACTCGGTTCGCAAGACGGGGCACCGACGGCTTGCCGCCAAAGGCCGGCTGCCCCTCTAGACTGACAGGGGCCGCCTTATGAGAGACGGCGGCCACAAAGCTGTAGCCCCGGCCGGGGATGTTGGAGATGTATTGCGGAGCGTCGCTGCTTTCGCCGAGAATCCTGCGGAGCGATGCGATGTGAACGCGCAGGTTGTTTTCTTCGACGAACGTGTTCCGCCAGACCAGCGAGACGAATTCATCCTTAGAGATGACTTCGCCGGGCCGCGACGCCAGGACGATGAGGATGTCCAGCGCACGGCTGCCGATCTTCAATCTTTGATCGCCCTGCAGTAGCATGCGCTCGGCGGGCACCAGTGTAAACGACCCGAAGGAGAGTGCGACGCTCGTCTTCAACTCAAAACTCAGATTGATGCCCGGATAATTTAGAATTCCATAATGCATAACGCGAGGAAACAGGCCAGCCTGTCGGACGCGCCCCCTTCGTTGAACTCCCGTCCTCGCGATTTAGAGCGATCGCTCAAAGCGGGGGTGACGCTCGCAATGTCCGGTTTGGGATCAGGAACGCTGGTTGCGGTGAAGGGTCGGTTATCGAGCAGCGAAATGGGCTGATGAAGGGCGGCTCAGCGGTCAGGTCACGACACATATTGACACCGGATCGAGTCAGCATTTCCGATCCCGCCGGAAGTTAGCTTTCGGGACGTTAGAAAGCGACCGGACTGAACGTCCGCTCTTGAAGATCGGCAGCTGAGAGCTGTCAGTGCGCTCCCGGCCCAGACCCTGACAGGCCATACGCGTTCCTCCTGGGGCCAATCATGGCCGAAGGAGAAGCCAAATGGGACATTCACACTACGACCCCGTTGCCACCAATCACTGCGCTTGGAATGCGGGCATGAAGGTTGGCACGAAACGCCCTCTTAAGCCTCGGCAGATATGGGCGAGCCGTTTCTTCCTTGATCGGGAGCAGCGCCTGCGCGATCGAGCGCTCTTCGATCTGGCGATCGACAGCAAGCTTCGGGGCTGCCATCTCGTTAAGATCAAGATCGGCACTCTTGTAATCGGCCCGGAAATCCGCAGCCGCGCGATGGTAGTGCAACAGAAAACGGGGCGGCCAGTGCAGTTCGAGTTGATGGGTGACGCTCGCGCGAGCCTTCTCGTGTGGCTGGAACGCTGGAACGACGCGGCGGGACCGTTGATGACTATGCATTTCCGAGCAGGATCGACCGCGCAGCGCGCAGCTCACCTGAGCACGAGACAGTATGCCCGTCTCGTCGACGAATGGGTCGCGGCGATCGGGCTTAGACCCCAGGAATACGGCACGCATTCTCTGCGACGCACCAAGGCGTCCATCATCTACAAGGCGACGGGAAATCTTCGAGCCATCCAGATCCTGCTTGGCAGCTTGGCCACACCAAGATCGAGAACACGGTCCGTTATCTCGGTGTCGACGTCGAGGATGCCCTTGAACTTGCCGAGGCAACGGAGGTCTGACCAACAGCGGCTCCACTTCCCGATTGGAGCCGCGAATGCTTTGCGCCCATGTCGGCCGTAGAGATTGGCTTAGCAGCTGCCTGAAAGCAGACGTGGCCAGCGACAGGGCCGGACGTCTTGATTGCGCCAATTGTCGACGTTTGCAGTTATGCCAACAACGTCGCGTCTACTCGGCAAGCAGACTTACCGGCATTTGGGAGTTCACTTGACGACCGAAAACTCGAACTGGTCCCCGCGGTAAACGGCCTTGTATCCGTCGTCGCGCCCCGGCGTCCTGAACACATTGCGAAAAATCGCCCCACAGCTTGTCAGTTCTCTGGGAAAGGCGTTGCACAAGAAATCGCCTTGCACCCACGAGGTTCCTACGCGGCTCCTCTGGCCAACGGTCTCGCTGACGGCGCCGTCGACCGAGGTTGTGCGCTGCATCGGCAGGAACGTGGGCATTACCAATTTTCCGCGCGTTTCGTGCCCGAACATCAGAGACTTTATTTCCGCCCCTGTGAGCCGGTCCTTCGGATTCATGCCTGCCTTTGCCAATGCCGACAGCTCTGGCACACCTGCTTTGGTCAGCCCGGCCAAAAGGCGTTCGATATCGGCCGTATTCTTGAACACCATGTAATCCTGGGTCATCAACTGGCTCGGCCCCCTGTCCACCCGCCCAACAACCTTCCTAAGCGTTTCCAAAGCCGCCGCGGCCTGGTCTGTGCGCCCAAGATGCCCATAAGCCGAAATAAGGACCTGCAGGGCATAAAATTTCGCCCGTGGATCGGCCGATATAAGGTCCATCTTCTCGATAGAGCGAACCGCGTCCTCAAACTTCTCCTGGCCGAACTCGGCCAGTCCGGCTTGGTAGCGCCTGTAGTCCATCCACGAGTTTGGGTCGACGCGCGCAGCCGCATCGAGATAGCTAAGCACTTCCTTCGGCCTGCCGTTGAAATTCAGAGCATTGGCCAGCGAGAGATAATTCCAAGTATCGCTGGGATCGAGCGCCACCGACTTCAGAAGAACGGTAACTGCGTCGTCCGAGTCGTGCTCGCGGACCATCAACTCGGCGACGAGCTGATAGTAACCCGGCGAAGGATCCCTGGCCGCCGCTTCCAGGGTTTCATAGATCTTGCCCTGGGCCACGTCCGTCGTAAGCCCCATTACTACGACCCGACCGACATCCGCGTCCCAGTAGGCCCAGGCGAGCTGGGCGTACGCCGCGCCGAAATCGGGGTCGAGTTGCACGGCTTGCTGGAAATACTTCACAGCCTGCGCAAACTCCTCGGGCGTGTTGATACGGTTGTAGATGTCCATCCCCTTGAGATAGGCCTCATAGGCCTCGGGATTACTGGTGCCTCCGGCCCGGGTAGCCGGCGCGCCGCTCACCAGGCGGAGCTGGAGCGCACCCGCGATGCTGCTGACAACGCTGTCCTGCAGCGCGAATACGTCTGCCCACCGGCCGTCGAAACGCTCCGCCCAGAGATGTCTGGAAGTCGAGCCATCGATCAGCTGCGCATTGATGCGCATGTCGTCGCCGACGCGGCGAATCGAGCCTTTCAGCAGGTACCGGACGCCCAATGCCGCCGCAATCTCCTTCGGGTCCTTGTCCTTGTAAGCGGAGGCCGCGTTGGGGGAGAAGACGAAAAGACCCGGCACACGCGCCAGTGCGGTCGTCAGATCCTCGGTGAAGCCGTTGGCGAGATATTCTTGTTCCTTGTCGTCGCTGAGATTGTCGAAGGGCAGGACGACTAGCGAGGGCCGGGTGTCGGCTGCCTCGCTGACGGTCGGAACGGCAAGCGGTGCAGGCCTCTCCCACGGCTGCCACCATGCTACTGCAAGGCCGAGAGCCAGGACGAGAATTCCCGCCGCGGCCGGAAAACGCCAGGCGCGCGGCTGGCGGCGAGCATGGAGGGTCTTGCCCGCTGCCGCTGGATCAAGCAGTACGCGATACGCCCGAACTGGTTCGGTGATATTCTTGACCCTCTGTTCGCCCATTGACTCAAATGTGAACGCCAGCTTCCTCTCGACCTCCTTGGCCACTTTTCCCGAGACGCAGATGCCGCCTGGCTCCGCCAACTGCTGAAGTCTGGCCGCGATGTTGACCCCATCGCCATACCGGTCGTCGCCGTCAACGATCACCTCGCCGAGGTTGATCCCGATCCGCACCTGAATCTGTTCCGCTTCGGGAAGCGAGGCGTTGCGCTCGGACAGGCCGCGCTGCAGCGACACTGCACATTCGACGGCATCGACGACACTGCCGAATTCGGACAGCATCCCATCGCCCATCAGCTTGAAGATATGGCCGTGGTGGCGAGCAATTTCGGGTTCGAACAGTTCTTTGCGCCCGGCACGAAGGCGTTCGAATGTACCGGCCTCATCGCGCTCCATCAGAGCCGAATAGCCCACTACATCTGCGGCTAAAATCGCGGAAAGCTTGCGATCCATTGTCGGCCTCGCCCCAGCGGATCATAGTATTGGTTGTTCTGAAAGGAAACCGACCTCACCAGCAAATCCCTTCTCCCGCACGTTTGATGGACCGCTGATACGGCGAGGTGTAACCAATGTCGTAGTCACCACATTCGAGACATTAGAGCTTGCCTGCCGGAATGGCTCGTTTGGGTCAGGGCTTGCCGTTTGAGCCGGCCGCCGGAACGGGCAACTAGCGCCAGAAGCGGCCGTCTATGGGTTCGCCGCCAAATGGCGGCTTTGGGGTCAAAACTTCGCGTTCGCGACAGGCCGGATCGCGGCAATGTCGGCCGTAGAAGATCAGTTCTGCGACTTCCTGAAAGCTGACGATCGGCTTGGGCTGCATGATGTCCGGGTTTTGCCCAAAGGGGAGATAGGGGCATCAAATCAGGCGGTTGCTTTCCGCAATTTGACGCGCCCGCCGCACCGTGCCGTCGGTGTCGGCGGACTTTCGTCTTGTTGCTTCGTCGCTTCTGATTGTCAGCCGCTTCGACAGGATTTTTCCAGTTCCGACGATTGGCTTGACCGGTATGGCCGGAGCGTCCGGAGTTTTCATATTCCTCATGCTTATTGTCCTTTTTGACAAAAAATGAAAGAGAGCGCGGAGCGGCTGTCCGCCCCGGCACCTTGCACGGCGATAAGATTACGGTCGCACGATCCAGGCCAGCAACGCCGGATCAAAATCCGAGTTGCCGGTATAGTCGCGGATCAAAAGCGCGGCGTATGCCTGCCATTGATCCTCGGGGGTCTGCTTTTCAATGACCGATGTTCTGAACGCGTCACGCAGGATATTGCAGTCAAAACTGGAAATCACATCGGCCGATTGATCGTTGTCCATAATGCGGCTCCCATCGAGTACGATGGGCGCTCTCAAGCGCCGGTGCCCATTGTTCTGCGGCCGGCGACAACGGACTGTACGCCCCCCACAGGTGCTTAGCGAATCATTCCGGCGAATTTGCTCTGCGGCGCGTCAGCTCAGCGGCCGGTCTGTTCCCGCCGCTTGGCGTCTTGATCGTTCAGCCGGCCGACCATCTCGTCCGCTTCGCCGGCATTGATGCCGACCATGACCCTATTGTTGGACTCGGCGGGCTGGCCGGTGAAAACGTCGAAAACTGTCCAACTGTCCGGGCGGTCCATGCGAAGCGCGTAGCGGTTTGCCATACTCGCGTCCTATTCATTTTCGCCGGCACCAATGTGTGTCGATCGGTTCAGGCCTGCAGAATGAAAAACACTGCCGCCAGGACAACGACTGTCCACAGCGCCACGCACACCTTCAAAGCCAGGCCCCCGTGCGACGAGATGCCCTGCCGCATGCGGGCTACCCCGTTCTTCATTCTCCTGCCCGGCGCGGCCGCAACGGCGACCGGCGGCTTGACCGCAAGCCTGCCGAATACCGGAAGCAGCGTCGGCTCACGCACGGACTTCTCCAGACGCCAAGGTCTCTATCCCATGCCACCGCCACCGCCGCCCGCAGGTGCGGCATCCTTGGCCGGAATGTCGGTGATCATCGCTTCGGCGGTGATCAGAAGGGCCGCGATAGAGCCGGCATCCTGCAGCGCGGTGCGCACCACTTTCGCCGGGTCAACGATGCCTGCCTTGATCATGTCGACATAGGTCTCGTTCTGGGCGTCGAAGCCCTGATTGTGGTCCTTGCTGTCGATCAGCTTGCCGACGACGATCGAGCCTTCGACGCCGGAATTCTCGGCGATCTGGCGGATCGGCGCTTCGAGAGCCCGAAGCACGATCGAGATGCCCGCGGTAACATCGGCATTGGCGCCATTCAAGCCGGCCAGTGCCGACCTGGCACGCAGCAGTGCCACGCCTCCGCCGGGCACGATGCCTTCTTCAACCGCGGCGCGCGTTGCGTTCAGCGCATCGTCGATGCGGTCCTTCTTTTCCTTGACTTCCGACTCGGTGGCGCCGCCGACGCGGATGACGGCAACGCCGCCCGCCAGCTTGGCGAGACGTTCCTGCAGCTTCTCGTTGTCATAGTCGGAAGTGGTTTCCTCGATCTGCGCCTTGATCTGCTGGACGCGCGCCTGGATGGTGGTCTTCTCGCCGGCGCCGTCGATGATCGTGGTGGTGTCCTTCTCGATCAGCACGCGCTTGGCGCGGCCGAG
>NZ_JAMYNR010000046.1:0-27298 GCF_040319155.1 Mesorhizobium sp. M0954
ATCAGGGCACCGACACGACCACCACCAGCGGCACCACAAATCCGAACTCGGCCAGAGACTGCGCGCCCGGCCAGCAGACTGGCAGCGCTCAGCAGGCGGCGCCTGGTCAGCAGGACACGACAGCCAACACCGCCGCGCCGGGCCAGGTGAAAAAGACCGACGAAGGTTGCTGATTGGCACATCGGCTCAGGTTGGGAATCACCAGCGTGTGGCTGGCTGATCTCCCCCAACCACCGCCTGAACTCAACTCGGCTGGCGAGCAAGTTCCCGCCAGCTCAACGTTCTGATGCTGAAAATACTGGACCAGATCTATGCGGTCTCACCGTTAGCGCCAGCGAAGCGACGACACCGGGGCGGGACAGGCGGGGCCGCTACAGCTCCAGGCTTGTCTTCCCGGTGCGCACGGCGTCGACGACTTCGCGCATCGAGTCGAGGACGAGCTGCCGACGATCCGCATGCGGATCAGCAACTCAGGGTCGATCGAGGGACGGCCGACCGGGCAGGCCGCACCCTAATACCCAAGCGGAAAGGCCACGCCCACGCCTGGACACGGCCAGTGTATATCGGCGGGCTGCTTGCCAATGAGCTCTAGTGATGTCGAGCGCCCGCTGCGCCGATATGAGCGTGGAGGCCAAGAACAGGCGTATCAAAGGTCTGGCCTGATCGCGCCGGCTGATGATGCGCATAAAGGCCTGGGGGCCAGGCATCAGCGGCTCGGCCGTCGCCACGATCTCGGCCTGCCGCCACTTGTAGAAGGGCGCCAGATACTGGCGGATGGCCTTTAGCGTAGCGTCATGCTGGAGCGCCAACGGATCGGGATCGATGCCGTCAAAGGCGACAAGACCAAGTACCCAGGACGGAAGCCAGCAGCGATGGGGAAGCGCGACAAGATCGTGAAGTTGGATGCCGAGGGCATGACCAGAACAGCGATAGCCAAAGGAACTGGGGGTCAGTGAGCGGAGCGTTTATCCGGCGCTTCAGGGGACCGGTGAGCGCCGATAGGTGACCACTAGGACTACGAGGCGAATTAGGCCCCACCAGACTATGAAACGCTCCTCTCCCAAGCTGACCCGCGCTCTTCCGTATCTTGACCCTCAGCTTCAGACGCCTGTCGAGGAAGTGTTCGACGCTGGCCATCACCCGTGCGCCCGCACGCTCGCTGCGAACATAGAGGGCAGTCGTCGGCGTAGCGAACGAAGCAGTGCTTGCGTCGCTCCAGTTCCTTGGCGAGTTCGTCCAGCATTCCGACTTTGAAACATGGCTGATTTCCACACAGTCGCGGCGGGGCAAGACCGGCTTTTAAGCGGTTGAGACGGATCATGGATGGTCGCTGGCTCTGGATGACGGAAACGGATCAAAACGACGGCTGGATGCTCTGCATAGCCAACGAGATCACAATCTGCGGCTTCGGAAGCGAGGCTAGTCTCCATGACGTCAGGGCACGCCGCCGCTTCCGGTCTGCCAGTCTGGCGCATGTGTCAACAGTTCCGAGCCGAAGCACTGCACCGCCCTCCCAGCCAAAGAAAGTTGGCTCGCCCGACTGGCAGAAGAAGGCCTCGATGCTTCGCGCCTTCGCGGGGCCGTCAGCCAGACCATCGCCGGTGAGCCGCCGAAGGAACGTGGCATCCTTGCCGCGCTGCGCCGATCCCGCTGCCGGAGCCGACCTCCAGGTCAAGATCTGATGCGACATCTGCTCAATACAAACCGCCTCGGAGCCCCTGCTCTAAAGGACGGCCCAACGAAACGACCATAATCTTTTCATCTCCTCCCTCACAGCCGTCGAATTCGTCGCGGTGTGCTTGAGAAGCCGTCGGGCAAGCGGCGTGACGAGCTCGAAAAATAGTTCGCGGCGTCGGACGGTGCACAGATGCTTTTTGCCGGCCGGGTCCTGTTGTACGACGAGAGGATGGTCCGGCTAGGCAAAGTGCCGGGCCCAAGGAGAGCCAGCTCAGCCTCAATCGAATCGGCCAGCGGTTCATTGAATTCGCGGTAATCCACATTCATGCAACCACTGCCCTTGTCTTCGCGTTTAGCTGCGTTCAATCGTGGGGAGCGACAAGAATGCGGGCCTTCAGTCCAATTACAATCTGCCTCAATCGCAACCTGACGGTGGTCGCGTCCATAGCCGACGCAATGAAGGTGCTTCAGCAACCATGGCCTAGAATGGCAAAGCCGGGGCGGCTCAACGCGATCCGAATGGTCGAGGAGTCCCTCGCCGGGCATTGCAGCCAGCAAGCTGCGCTCGAGGCCTTCAAGGCGGCGGCGGCTGAACAGGGACTCCTTAGAACAAGAGGGACCACCGCAGGTTTGGGGAAAATTGCGCGGATGGTTGAAGATCTGATGTGAGGTCATGCCGGCCTCGCTAACACTGAAGAGCCGCCCCACTTGAAGCCCGAAATACTGCCTTCTCCCGCGGCAGCCGAAACGCCTCAAAACGGGCTATTAGCCTGGACGTGAGAAGGCCCTGGCTTCGTCCGGGACAGCCAGGACCCAAGTCGCGGCGGTGGCAACTAATCTGGTGGTGGCCGTCAGATGGTTCAGCCAGGTCGGCACGAGAACCGAAGATAACCGGGACTGTGCCGGCGTCGGCATTCGCAAAGAGGGGCACTCTGCATCGTTCTCGATGGCTAATCAGCAGGAAGGAACGTCTTGGCCTCTTTGGCAGCAGCCTCGAAGGCCTGACGGACCTCCACCGGGGTCAGCCGCCCCTAAAATGCGTCGGCGCAGGACTGGATCGCCAGCTTCCACTTCGGTCCCCTCTTCGGCCACTTCATGTTCCTCGGCGGCTCCCTTGACGTGGCTCACCCCGTACGTGAGCCCAGGTCGGTTGGCCCTGACGTAGACCGGAGGGGATAACCAGTGGAGTGCCATGAGGGGGAACTTAGGCGGGAAGAGCCCGTTGACCAACCCAGCTGTAGGCGCGGATAGGGGAACGATGTAGGCCCCTCGCGGGTTTAGAGGTTGCAGCGGTCGTTCTTCGGATGTGCAGCCGCTGTGGCGGGGGTCCGTCGCCTCTCCTTGCTGGCGGCGGGCTCCGCAAAGCGCGGTGTTGGTCGGAGACAATAGAACCTTATACCGCAATCCAACTTAGCTAGTTGTAATGTCCCCTCCTCTTTTGCAGCAGCCAGGAATGCCCTGCAGGCCTCCTCCGGCTCCATCTGACGCTGCCCCCAGTTTCTATCCATTTTTGAGTTCCTCAGCCCTCCAGGAACGCCAGAAGCCCGCATTCACCTCGTTGCTCTCTTCGCGTTGAACCCAATGCGTCCCCTTCTCGAAAGTCTGCAGGCGGCCATCGTCGCAAAGGGCGAGACTGCGCTTGGCCAGCCCGGATTCCAGAGCCTGGTCCCGCATCCCCCAGATTACAAGAGTGGGCGTCGTGATCCGCTCCTTCAGGCTCGGGCGAAAGCGCAGGGCGCGATACCAGTTGAGCATGTTGGTCAGCGCCCCCGGCCGCTCCCAGGCCTGCCGATATTCTGCAATCTCCTCTTCTTCGAAGGCGCCTGCCCGGCTGGATGTCCTGAGTGCTCGTGCGAGCAAGGCCGAGCGGCGCGCACCCAAAACGGCTTCGGGCAGCAAGGGGATCTGGAAGAAAACCGCGTAGCTGCTCCGCAGAAACTGCGTCGGAGATCGCAGGGCATGGGTAAACAGCACCTCGGGATGGGGCGCATTCAGGATGACGAGCTTGTCCAGGCGATGAGGCAAGTTTGCCCCGGCGGCCCAAGCGACGATGCCGCCCCAGTCATGGCCGACGAGGTGAAACCTTCCGATGCCGAGCGCGTCGGCCAGGGCGACGACATCGCCGAGGAGCTTGGGGAGCGTGTACTCGTGGATGCCCTCGGGCTTGTCGCTGGTGTTGTAGCCCCTCTGGTCGGGAACGATGACCCGATATCCGGCGGAAGCGAGCGTACGGATCTGCCGTCTCCAGCCGATCCAGAAGTCCGGGAACCCGTGCAGGAGCATGACCGGCTTACCCTCGGCAGGCCCGGCCTGAACGACATGAAGCCGAATGCTTCCGGCGTTGACGAACTGATGTTCAGGCGCGAGTGAGATCATGGCTGGTAACGTGGGTGTCGTTAAAGTGATCCAGCGCAATGAGGATTTAGATCAGGCTGCGTCGTCCCGACAACATGCACGCTCAGCCGTCGCATCCTCCGCCAGATGGGCATGGGAGCCGAAGGGCCAAGTGGGGATGGCGCAGGTGTTGGTACAGGCGGCGGATGTTTATTTGTAAGCGCAGGTCTGCACCTGCATCCTTTGGCGCTATTATACGTTTGCCCCGCGAAGAAGATGCTCCGGACCGGCGGCCATGTCGAAGAAAACAACCGAGGACGCTTACGAAGGTCAAGTGCAACTTGAGCGGCGGGCCGAACGGGAGAGCCGCGGACGCAATGCCGAATGGCCGTCAGAGATTCCCAGCCGCGGCTGGAAGGACGTGCTGTGGCGGGTCTTCGCTGAGCTCACCGAGGACCGTGTTATGCTTATCGCGGCCGGGGCCGCATTCTATCTGCTTCTTGCCCTCTTTCCAGCACTTGCCGCCTTCGTGTCCATCTACGGTTTCGTCGCCGATCCTCAGACCATCTCTGAGCACATTGCGTTCCTTGGCGGCGTACTGCCTTCGGGAGGGCTGGATATTATCAGATCTCAGCTTGCGTCCTTGGCCGCTCAGAAGGCTGGCGCGCTCAGCTTCGGCTTCATCTTCGGCCTTGCCGTCGCACTGTGGAGCGCCAGTAACGGCATAAAGACGCTATTCGAAGCCATGAACATCGCCTACGAGGAGAGTGAAAAGCGCGGCTTCATCCACCTGAATCTCCTGGCCTTGGGCTTCACGCTTGGCGCCATCCTCATTGGTATCGGCTTTATCATCTCGGTGGGGATTGTGCCGGCCATGCTTGTGCTGCTGAACCTCGGCGGCTGGACCGAAGCCCTTGTGCGGATCCTTCGGTGGCCGATGATGCTGATCATGGTGGGCGTCGGGATCACGCTGATTTACCGCTACGGGCCCAGCCGGGAAAGGGCAAAGTGGCAATGGGCGACATGGGGCGCCTTCCTCGCGGCTGTGGTCTGGATCGCAGTCTCGATAGGCTTGTCCTATTATCTTGAAAACTTCGCCAACTACAACGCCACGTATGGAGCCCTTGGGGCAGTCATCGGCTTGATGATGTGGACTTGGATTTCTGTGATTATCCTGGTTGTAGGTGCGGAGCTGAATTCCGAGATGGAGCATCAGACAGCGATGGACACCACCACAGGTGCGCAGCAGCCGATGGGTGCGCGAGGTGCCACGGTCGCCGACACACTGGGCGGACCGGCCGATGCCGCCGACCAGCAGTCGCGTTTGGACGAGCGCAACGCGTAGCGCGCAGATCAATTTGCACGCCATCGTCAAGCGGCTGCAGCCGAGCGTGAGCAACGGCTCAAGGCGCTGGTCGCCCGGCTTGCCCAGGTGACTGGCGATCTCACCATCCAGAAGCAACGCAAAAGCATCGTCGCCGATGCCGAAACCTCGCCAGCCTCGACGAGGTTCATTGTTCTGCTCAAGCGTCAGAGCCGCCGACTTGAAGGGCGAGATCGCCTCGCTACTCGACGACGATCCGCTGTGGGCCTGTCTCGATCAGGTCTTCGGTTCGGTCAAGGGCCCCGCGTACTCCTGATGGCCGAGTTGTCCGAGATTGACACCTTTCCAATAAGGCCATCGCCAAACTCGTGGGCTTGGCGCCGATCGCCAATGACAGCGGCAGACGCAGCGGTCGAAGACCGGTGCGCGGCGGCCGTAAAGGTCCGCGCTCCATCCTCTTCCTCATCGCGCTCACCGTCGCCAGATATGATCCCCCCGCGCCTTCAGACAGGAAAGGAAAAGATGACTATTCGCATTGCGCCCGCCCGCAAGCTACCCATCATTCCCAATGCAAAAGCACGCGATGCGCGCCACGAGTTCGCAAACGCAACTTGACACCCCAGATAGTCACTCATTGGGAACCAACGTGCCTTACCTCCGTTTGCTCCTCGAATGGAGGAAACCATGAACAACCGGAATTCTGAACGGCGTCCCCCGACTGCGGTAAGAGCTGGTGACGGTACCTCGGAAGACATAGGAGCGACCGTAAGCGGCACGTTATCCAAAGCGTCCGACATAGCGCAAGGGGCAGCGGAAACCGCCAAACGGGCGGCCGTTGGTGGCGCGTCCACCGTGACCAATCAGGTGAAGGAGATGTTGGACCGTCAGGTCGGCAGCGGCGCCGAGGTGATGGGCCAACTGGCGAGTTCGACCAAGCGTGCGGCCGAGGACCTCGACGCAAACGCACCGATAGTCGCTGGGGTCGTGCGCACCTTCGCGAATAGGCTTGATGGATACGCAGACGACCTGCGAGACAGGTCCGTCGATCAGCTGGTTCTTGCAGCGTCCGATTTGGCGAGGCGCAAGCCGGGTTTGGTGTTTGGGCTGGCCGCCGTAGCGGGCTTTTTGACGTTCCGCACACTGAAGAGCGCGCCTCCCGCACCAGAGTCCAACAAGGGAAGGCGGCAGGGAGCGAACTGATCTGATGGCACAGGAACAACTGAAGAATTCGCCTCTCCCTCAAGCACTGTCGGCAGTGTTGGCGGACGTCGCGGACCTCTTTCAAAAAGAGTTGCGCCTGGCGCATGCGGAGCTGTCCGCCAACGTCTCAACGAAGCTCCAAGCAGGTGTGTGGATGTCTGCTGCTGGCGTGCTGGGAGTGGTCGCCGCTCTGCTTCTAGTGCAAGCCCTCGTACTTGGAATAGCCAGCTTAGGGATGGCCCTGCACTGGTCGTGTCTGATCGTCGCGGCCGCAACGGCCCTCGCCGCTGCTTTCGCCTACTATCGGGGCCGCGCTGATGCGCAAAAAGAACTTCTGCCGACACACTCCATAAGCCAAATAAAGCAGGATATTGCGACAACCAAGGAGCAATTAACATGAGCCGCAATTCACAGGTCCAGGATTTTGGAACGAAAGAATGGCTTCTCAGCTCCGCTAGGAACAATCCCGAAGGCCTTCTGCTCGTCGCAGCAGGGTGCGCGCTGCTAATGCGCAGCCGCAGTTCAAGTGCCGGGCATCGCGAGCAATCCCGTGCAACCGACGGGCGCCAAAATGCTCCGCACGTACGCACCGCCAGCGGCGGGGCGTCCAAAGCGCAGGAAGAGGCTAGCGAGACAGCAGAGGCCATGCGCGACAATTTAGCCGGCATTGGGGAGAAGGTGAGTGAAACCGCAAGTCAGTACGCATCATCCGCCGCGTCATACGCAGAACAGGCCGGTCGCTCCGTATCCGAGAAGTCAGGGCGCGTGGTGCAGCAAGCCCAATCAACGTTGCAAGACACGATTGGCCGCATGGTGGAAGAACAGCCATTGGCTTTTGTTCTGGCCGGCTTCGCAGCTGGTGCCGCTATAGCTGCTGCTTTGCCGGCCAGCGATGTCGAGAGGCGCACGCTCGGCCCAGCAGGAGAGCGATTGACGGATGCTGCTGAAAAAGCTGGGGAACGCTTGAAGTCCTCGACAGCAAAGGCGGGCGAACGGCTCAAAAGCGCCGCCGAGGAACATGGGCTGAATTCGGACGGCCTCAAGGAGGTCGCAAGGGACGTTGCGGGTGCCTTTGGGAGTGCCTTATCAGAAGAGCAATCAAGTGAACCCGTGCAGCCGTCTTTGCCAAGCCCAAGTGGATCGAGCGGTCCATCCACCGCCAAGCTGCAACCGGGCAGCGCCACCCCTTCGGAAGGAATAACGGCCAAATCGCAGCGGTCGGACAACCCTCGGTCGAGCAAACCTGCCCGCCCCGGTGGCAAGAGAGATTTATGATGGCCGATCCGCAACTTGAGCATCTTGAATACGAAGTTGAGGCTGCCCGGGCCAAGCTCGCCGAGGATTTGTCGACACTTCGGTCGCCAAACACGCTCTCCGAGTTTACCGATGATTTGAAACACGAAGCGCTTGAGGCAAAGGATGCGCTGGTAGAGAAAGCAAGAGCCTCAATGCAATCGGTGGCGCAGGCGACTATTGACGATCTCAAGGCCAAGGCGGCTGCCAATCCGAGCGCTGCTTTGGCGATTGGGGCCGGTTTGGGGTGGCGTTTCCTCCGCCATCCGCCGATCGCAACCGCACTCGTCGGAGCGGGATTGATCAGCTTGTTGCGGACCAATTCAGCCCGGCCACCCGGCGAGCAGCAGGTGGATCACCTATCGTACGCCAAGGAGCGCCTGAAGGAGCAATCTAGTGATTTGGCGGAAAGCGTCAGTGATTTCGCTCTTGAAACGGCTGGTAAAATAAAACGCGAAGCTGCCGAGTTGACCGGCGTGGCCAAGGAAACTGTTAAAGAGAAGACAGAACGTCTGGCTGCCGCTATCCGCCGTAGCGGCGATGGGCAGCACGAGGGCGAGACTGCCGCAAGAGCATCCGCGCCCTTCGATGAAGCGTCGTTAGCTCGCCAAGACGCATTGCGCGATGAGCATACCGAGGACAAACTCCTTCTGGCGGCAGCAGGTTTGGCAGTCGCCGCGGCTGTCGGCTTTGCCTATCAACGACGTCGGAATGAGCAGATGGACACCGACCGAACTGGAAGGGCGTAGACAGAGGTCATTGCAGAGAAACAGTCGTCCTGAAGGCAAAGTATGATGCCGCGCTCACATTTATCGAGTCCCGACGAGTTCAGCCATCGGGTTGCATATTCTGGAACCACGGACGGCGCGATGACGATGCGCACGGCGGAGAAGATCGGACAAAGGGGTCAAGCCCTTCGAGCATAATGATCGTCGGCCGGTCGGTCATGGCCCTCAGCGAAACCGCCAGCGACCGGCTGAAGCGGAATTTCACCCCGAAAACGATGCAAGTGCTGCCGACGCCATAACGTGAGCGCAAGAATTGGCAGTTTAATTGTATCTTTTGCGAGCGAAAACATCTGCACGCTCCCGCATTACGCGATATTAACGCCAGTTTTCCATTGTAAGTTCCCTCGCTGGGCTGGGCTGACAGGAACCTCTGCCCGTCGCTGGCGCGCTCTGTCTCCTGTCAGGACGAACTTTCTCGGATCCGGCTTGGCGCTGCCGGTGCCCGCGCACGCAACTGCTCAGTCATCAGGGACGAGTGTTCTCGGGCATTCCGCTATCGCGACCTCGTTTCCAACGTTTTAACACGCCCACTCGAGCTTGATCTCGCCGAGCGCTGCGCTAGCCCTTCCGATCTGGCTATTGCCAATGTGTATTTGACCAGGCTTGCGCAGGCGAACGCTTCGACTCGCTAAGTGACGACGCCGCAATATTAGCATCGCTCGTCGTTGCAATTTCTCGAAATGCGCAGCTCGACGACCGCCTGCTAGGCGTATTCGTTGCCCAGCGCTCACGAAGGGGACGCGCTAGCGGACGAATCCCGATCACCCAGTTCACGATCACTACGTTCCTACCCGATCACCGCTTGGCGCTGTCGCTGTCCGCTTCGGCCCGCGCAAGGAACTGCTCGGTCGTCGAGGGAAGACGGGTTTTCAGCCAATCCGCCATCGCGACTTCCTCTCGCAGATTCTCTTCGCAAGCCCGAAGAACCTCCGTTTCGCCGAGCGATCGAGCAGCGGCAATCAGGATCGTGTAGGAGGCGATTTCCATATGCTCGAACGTGTAGCTCGCGAGCGATCCTTTCATCACCTCGTCTCCAGCGAAGACGCCGCTCAGCGATTGCGCCATCGCCGTCAGCTTACCGCCAGCGTCCTTCATCGTGGATGAACCCTCGTCCATCTGATCGAGACAAGTCTTCAGCCGGGCAGCCTGCTGCTTCGTTTCGTCGAGGTGCTGTCGGATTCGGTCGCTCAGCTCGGGATAGTTCTCGATGCGACCCAACTGCCCGTTCAACATCGTTTCGGCCTGCTCTTCCATGGCATGAGCATCTCTAAGCCATTGGACAAACCATTCGCGGCTTTCTGACATTTCGAATCTCCTTTGCGATCTAAGGAAACTTTCAGAAGAGGACATTGTTCCGGAGTAGAGCCCGCCGAACGGGCCTTGACCGTCGCAGAGATCAGCGTCATGGCGGGTCTCAATTCATCTCGCGAAAATCCTGCAGCGATGCGTGGGAAAGGCCAAGATCGCGGAAGATCGGCGCAAGGAAAACGGCCCGTGGACGCTCGCCGCTGCGCCGCTCCATTATAAAGTCCAACTAGCACTGGCCCGCTTCCTGGCCATCCGACGCGGCGACATACGGCGACATGTTGAAGTGCCGCGCATGGCATACTGCGACCGCTGCATGTCGTTCCTGGCAAGTAACAACGGCAAGCAGATGAAGCTACCAGCGCTCGGCGAAGCTGAAGTGGATTGTCGACGAGGCGCTGATCGCGGCGGCTGGCGCTCCGCATTGAGCCTTGTGCCTCACCGCACCACCGCAGTCACAAGGAACGCGACGGCCTCTCCGCTCGTTGATTGGTTTTCGAATCGAGCCGCCGTCATGAGGTTTCTAATATACGCCGGCCATCCTAAGGCTGACCTACGCCCAGAGTTACAAAAGTTGAACTTCATCACTCCTTCTGTCTGCCTGTTCAATTTGCCAGGCGCATCCCGCGCATTCAGACAGGAGAAAGATGATGAAACGTATCCTTTTGGCTTCGGCCGTGCTGGCGGTGTCGGCGGGGCTTTCCTTTGCCCAGACGACGAGCGGAACTTCGAGCGGAACCTCGACCACGACAACCATGCCCAGCACGACGGATCAGGGCACCGGCACGACGAGCAGCGGGACCAACATGTCCGGCGATCAGCGCACCGACACGACCACCACCAGCGGCACCACAAGACCGTGTGCAAGGATTATTTTTCCCACCTGACGCTCACCAAGTTCTTACGCAAAGTGAGCACTGGAGAAATTGAGCTTCCGCTAACCCGAGCAGAAGAAGCCAGAAGAGTGCCAAAGGCGTTCATCTCCAGCGACCTAGCTTCATACCTCGATAAGCGGCGCAAAATGGCACTGTCTGAAGTGCGCGCCTTCCGACGTAGCTAGCGCTCCCATGGCTCCTTTGCGCTTGGAGTTCAGCAGTCTCTAGATGACTGCAGGATGCTACCTCCCGTCCGCCATTCGTGCCCCCCTACCCCGAAATACGCCGACGGCTCGCGGGAACCCGCCAACTCCGAATTCCCGTTCGTGTCGAAATGGCAGAAAAGCGATGGAGGACTGCACGATGGACCCGCAAAACGACCCTTTCGAGATGTGCTGTCTTCTAATGGGGTCGTAAGCTGAGTTCGAAGCTATTGGACATGGTGTCAACAGCCTGAGGGTCGCCAAGGTCAGAGCGGCCGGCCGGCGCCCATCATTATGCGCGCGATCGCGATCTGCGCCTCGACCTTGGTGCCGGCAGGTGGCTCGCGTTACCTGCGGGCACATTAAGCGCTTCTCCAACCCTCTCGAACTCCGAGAAGAGATCGGAACCTTGATCAGGTGCGGGCAAAGGTCCGTTGCGAAAAATGCGGCCGCAAGGACTCGATGACAGCGGAAACCCTTCAGGCAGACGATCCTCATTCCGGAACTTCCGCAATGGAGCGCAGCCGAGATGCTCAAGCCGCTGCTGGCGCGGCGGACTGAAATCAGCGGTCAACCGACCGTCGCTCGACCTGTTGGCTGCCGCCGAGTCGTGGCGAAGGAACAACAAGAAGCTGGGCCAGTTAGACCATGCATGCGTCGATACAAATGAAACAGGAGATGACGATGGCGACGAAGAAAGGCTCTCAGGGCGGCTCCAAGGGTTTGGAAGACCTTTTCTATGATGGGTTGAAAGACATTTACTACGCTGAACGTAAGATCCTGACCGCGCTCCGGAAAATGGCAAAGGGCGCGGAGTCAGAAGAGCTGAAGGCGGCGTTCGAAAAACATCGTGACGAGACCGAAGGTCAAATCGAGCGCCTGCAGCAAGTTTTTGACGCATTTGGCAAGAGAGCCCAAGGGAAAACGTGCCCGGCGATCGACGGCATCATCGAAGAAGGACAGGAGATTTTGGAGGAATTCGAGGAGGCTCCGGCATTGGACGCGGGTCTCGTGGCTGCAGCCCAGTCCGTCGAACATTATGAAATAGCGCGCTACGGGACTCTTGTCACATGGGCCGGGTTACTTGGCTTGAAAGACGCCGTCCCGCTACTCGAACAGACGCTCAAGGAAGAAAAAGCAACCGATGAGGCGCTCACCCGACTAGGCGAAGCAGGCGTCAACGAACGGGCGATGCAACAGGCCGCATAACTTCGGATCGACTCGACGCGACCGCGGCCAAGGCAGACGAGATTGGAGCTTGGTTGTATTCGCCAATCCTGGCACACGCGTATAGGCCGCCGAGCCGTCGACGTGGTTGGTAGCCGACCGGTTTCGACTAGCCACCGGAACTGACAATGGGGACTGCGAATGCGATCACTTGCGCACGTCTTGGGCGACAGGATGTTGGTATGAACGAGGATACCGCTCGTCGGCCCACGGCAGGCTCTTCCGGGTTCGACAGCTTTTTCATGGCTGGTTTCGAGTGTTCCTCCCACAGGCGCGCCGACGGGGCCCGTCTTGATCTGATCCGCGCGACCTCACATGACATCCATGCACATGGCGACTATCGCCGTTGTGCCGAGCTTGGGCTTCGCACGATCCGCGACGGCTTGCGCTGGCACCTGATTGAAACGGCGCCCGGAGTCTTCGACTGGTCGAGTTGGACGTCGGCGATCGAAGCAGCCCAGGCGGCCGGGGTGCAGATTATCTGGGATATCTTCCACTATGGCTCGCCAGACCATATCGACCAAGGTGGCCCGGGGTTTATCAAGGCCTACGTCCGTTTCGCCGCGGAAGCTGTTCGGGTTCATCGCTCCGCAACCGGGGTGGCTCCCCTGGTGTGCCCGATCAACGAGATTTCGTTTTTTGCATGGGCGGTGGAGGTCGGCTATTTCCCCCGCGTCGGGCCGAACAAGCGTGGATGGTTCAAACGACACCTTGTCAGGGCAGCGGTCGCCGGCGTGAGGGCCATGCGGGAGGCCGAACCCGGCTGCAGGTTCATCTGGGCTGAACCGCTGATCCATATTGCTCCTCGTGACCGTACTCACCCCGAGCGGCGGCGCGCCGAAAATGCTCGCCAGGGCCAATTCGAGGCGTATGACATGCTGATCGGGCGCGTGGAACCGGAGTTGGGCGGCAGCGAGGACGTTGTGGACGTCATCGGCCTCAACTTCTATCCGCACAACCAATGGTACCTGAATGGCCCAACGATACCGATGGGGCACCACGAATACCGTGCACTTTCGGAAATGCTGGTCGAGGTCGCCGAGCGATACAAGAAGCCGATGTTCATCGCCGAGACCGGCGCCGAAGGTTCAGGCCGGCCAGCCTGGCTTCACTACGTTTGCGACGAAGTGCGCGACGCGACGAGCCTCGGTGCACCTGTTCAGGGTATATGCCTGTACCCGGTGACGGCCTACCCAGGTTGGGACAATTCGCGCCACGCCGAAGTCGGCTTGTTCTCCACCATTCATGCGGACGGCTCGCGCACTGTTCGCAAGCCACTTGCGGACGAGTTGGAGCGCCAGCGCCAATCGTTCTTGGCGTTTGAGGAACAACAAGCAAGGGCGCCTTAGGCTCGCTGATACGAACAGTGCGCGCTTTTCAGCTGCATCAACAGACAGCATATCTAGAGCTGTTCGCCGAGAAGCCGAGAAACATGGGCCTCTTTGGCCGTGGGTCGCCCGACGCCGGTCAGGCCGGCGCATCATTCACTCGGCCGCCTCGCGCTGCGTCGGCGTGACGAGCATCCCGTTTGCTGGCAGGCGTGTCTGAATGCGCCCGAACGTAGCCAATGCCTGGCCGACCACCTGATCCATATTGTAATAGCGATATGTTGCAAGACGTCCGACGAACCAGACCTCCGGGCACGCCGCGGCCAAAGCTTCGTATCGTTTGTACAAAGCCTCGTTTTCGGCCCGCGGCACCGGGTAATAAGGATCTCCGACGTCGGTGGGGTATTCGTAGGTGAGGCTGGTCTTCGGACTCTGCTGACCGGTCAGATGCTTGTACTCGGTGATCCGTGTGTATTTCTCCGTCTGCGGATAGTTGACGACGGCGACCGGTTGAAACTGCTCGCAATCAAGCGTCGTGTGCTCAAAGCGCAGCGAACGGTAGGGCAAGCGACCAAGCTTCCAGTCGAAATACTCGTCGATCGGACCGGTATAGATCATCCGCTGGAAGGGGATCTTGTCGCGAATTTCGCGGTAGTCGGTCTGCAGCATGATCTTGATCTTAGGGTGATCCAGCATGCGCTGAAACATGCGCGTATACCCGCCTGCCGGCATGTTCTGGAAGCTGTCGCCAAAATACCGATCGTCGCGATCGGTCCGGGTCGGGACTCGCGCCGTCACTGACTTGCTCAACTGGGAAGGGTCGACACCCCACTGCTTCCTCGTGTAGCCGCGGAAGAATTTCTCGTAGAGCTCTCTGCCTACTGTGCTCACCACGACGTCCTCGGCGGTGCGGACTTCTTTGACCGTTTCGCGTCGGAAAGCGAAGAAGTCCTGCAGCTGCTCGGACGTCAATTCAAGGCCGTAGAGGCGGTTTATGGTGTCGAGATTAATCGGTATCGGCAGCAGCTTTCCATCGACAAGCGAGAGCACGCGATGTTCGTAAGGCCGCCATTGCGTGAATTGCGACAGATAGTCGACGATCGATTGGGCGTTGGTGTGAAAGATGTGAGGCCCGTAACGGTGAATTAGTATTCCCGCCTCGTCGTAGCAGTCATAGGCATTGCCGCCGACGTGATTTCGTCGGTCTATGATCAGGACGCTTTCCTGCCGTTGCGATGCGATACGCTCGGCCAGCACACTGCCGGCGAAACCGGCCCCTACGATCAACCAGTCGAACACGCTCACGCCCTCCTCAGGAATGGGACGACGCTCTTCATCGCATGGGCGCGCTCGATGTGGGCAGCCATCGCGCTCCAGGTCTTCTCCCAGGACATGTCGGCGAGGTAGCCGTCGGCCTTCTTCACCAGGAAATCGCGGGGGTGGGCCAGGATCGAGCGAAGCTTGGCCTCGATGTCCTCCGCCTCGACAATCTCGACAAGGCCTTCGACGCCGTAGGTACGCACAACGTCGACGATCGCCGTGGACAACACCGGCAGTCCTGCCGCAAGAAACTCGGGAGTCTTGGTCGGGCTGATGTAGCGGGTCGCTTCGTTGAGCGCGAACGGCATCCACCCGGCACTCCAATGCCTGAGATAGTTCGGCAGGTCTGCATAGGACTTGCCGCCCAGCCAATGCAGGTTGCCTGCCGTGGGAAGGCTCGCTCGATCGATCTTGACGACAGGGCCGAGCATGACAAAATGCACGTCTGGCATTGCCGCAGCCGCCTGCGCGATAAGTTCAAGGTCGAGCCGTTCGTCGATGACCCCGAAGTACCCCACCCTCGGGTGAGGTATGTCGGCCTGATCGAACGGGTCCTCACCTGGCGCCCTAGCCTGATGGAAATGGGTAACGTCGATGCTGCTCGGGAAGGGAAAGATCGCCCGATGCAAGCTGCGCTTGGCCTCGTAGAGGCTCTGCCCGCCCGTGAAGACGACATCGGCACGCTGCAACAGCGCCTTTTCCAACTGCGTCAACTCTGCGGGAGCGTCTTTGAACGCGGAGAGTTCATCCATGCAGTCGTAGACGCAGACGTCACAGGAGAGGTGATCGCTGAAGCGTAGCGCCATGGGCGTGTAATACCAGGTCGTCAATCGGTCATGCGGCGTGGAGGCGAGGATCTGATCGACGAACCTGCGCTGGATCGCGTCCGCCCTGGTCGCGGAGGTACCAACTGGGATCAACGGCGTCACTATTCTGATCGTCGGGGTAATATTGTGCACCCGCATCGAAGGGTGGCGCCTCTCATCGAAGATCGGCTCTTCGAAGTAAATTAGCTGTTGCTGTTTTGACGCCAGGGTTAGAATGTGTTGTGGTCTCTGATATACGAAGTTCCATCGGAGGTGTGAAAAGCAAATTAAAATAGACGGTTGTACAGCGATTTTTCGTGTTTTGGGCCGGCCCGCCGCCATTTCCATGTAGATTATCCTTCGATATAGTTAGAAAATGCCTCGATTAACGAAAAGTCAATCGAGGCAGCTTTGACATGAAGTTCGCAGCCTTCTATATAACTTCCATCCCAGTAAGTTGTTCCACAGCTGCAAAACTGTTCAGGCGAGACCAGCCGTCCGCTCCACTTGCGATGGCTCAACACAGAAGGGGCGAGCCGGCCGCCCCCATTGATCCACATGATGAGGCCCCTCGCGTCAGGTCGGGCTCTCCAAATGTGGCCCTTTGCCACAGAGCGGTTGAAATCCTTCTATCGTTCAACAACCGTTCATCGGCGGAGCTATAAATACGCTTGGAATCGGTTTATCTGAGTCGCGCCGGTGGTTCATTTAATGGAGACCGAGACGAATCGAGGGATGGCTGGCGAATGAAGATCGACTTTGAAACCAACGTCTTTCCATTGTTTCACCCGCAGGTCGTGGATGACCTGAAGGACCCTTGTCCCGTTTTCGACGGCACGCTCTGGCACGTCTTCGGCTCAAGCGGTACGGTCACGACCGAAAGCTGGAAGATTCTCCACGCCACAGCGCCGGATCTTTATGGACCCTGGACAGAGCACGAGGCGATCGTTTTGCCGGTAACCGGATCTGGCATTGCGGCGCCCGGCGTCATTCATGAGTGCGGCGTCTTCCACATGTTTATCCAGACCGAATTCATGAAGTCCGGCGGACGTTGCGAGCACGCGGTGTCCAATGACGGCTTTCATTGGGTGGTGCTCAATCCGGCGATATTGTCGCTGCCCGACACCGATGAGGACGGCATCTACGATCCCCACCCCGCAATCGTCGGAGGCAAGCGCTATATCGTCTATTCAGGCATGCCCAAGTTCACCAGGGTGCCCCAGCCTGATGTCTATCTGGCGCGCAGCCAATCCGATTCCTGGTTCGGGCCATGGAAACGTCTCGGCAAGATACTCGATCATCTCGACGTGCCGCATCACAATGCGCGCGAGCACCCCGATTACGAATGGGGGATCGAAGGCGCGCAGCTCGTCGAGCTGCCGGACGGTCGTGTGCTTCTCAACGCCACCTGCTTCCTCCCCGAAGGTCCGCGCGGCAGCCGGCAGCGCGTCTTCTTCGCCATCGCCGATGACGTCAAGGGTCCCTACGTTTCCGTTGGCCCCGTTCTCGACCCTGGTGAGCCCGGCGAGAATGGCCATTCGACGGTGATGATCGACGGCCGGCAACTGACCTTGTTCTACCAGAGCAGGCGTGAGGCGACCAACCATCGCTGGCGGTTCGGGTTGGCAAAGTGTGACCTGGATCGGCATATACTTTCGAGAGTTGCCTAGATGGTAAGTTCCGGCATTTGCCGGAACGGAGGATGAAACGCTCTGGCGGTTGGTGGGAGGGATCGCTTTATACCGGTGATTGAGGGTAGTAGGTGATACGCAGCCAGTCGGCGAAGCTTGCGACGGGGGCATCTATACACCTCAGGCAAGCTGGTCGCCATAAACGACGTTGCCAGCTGAAATTCGGCAGTGGACCGTAATTGCGCGCAGCACGCCGCCAGTGGATTCACGCGGTTTTGATCCTGAGCAGGATGTCCTGATCGTAATTTCCAAAGCCCATGCCGAAAATGTTGATCCCGCCGGGGCGCTCGGCGTCGTCCTTGACGCCGATACGGACGCGGATTGAATGATGGCTCTTCAGATCGAGTGCGGCGAGGCCGGTTTCGGAAATCCTGACGCCGTCGACATAGGTGCCGTCCTTGGCAATTCGCCAGGTCTTCAGCTTGCCGTATTGCGAGCCCTTGAGCTTCCACCAGGAGGGCGTGAAGACGCCGCGCTTGTCGCCGAAATCTCCCGGTGACGTCCAGGTGCCGACATCGACGCCATTGATCGTCAGCGTGATGTCCGAGGGCCAATCGGCGCTGGTGCCCGGCACTTCCGAAGACAGCTCTATCGCAACTTCGAGTCCGGTGATCTCGGCATTGGCGAGCTTGGCATTGTTGGGGAACTGGTATTCGACAAAACCGCGCGTGAACCATAGCAGACCGGCTTTCATGCGGTCCGGATCAAGGAAAGTGTTCGGCACATCGAGCAGACCGATGATGCCGTCCGGCGAACAAAGGCCGCAGGGCGCGGTAACCTCGAAGCCGGTGTAAAGCCCGATCGGCATCGACACTTCGATCGCGTCGTTCTTGACCTTACGATACTCACCCTTGAACACGATGAGCACTTTTTCGGCGGTCGGATAGCAGATTTTCTGGTTGCCTTTCTTCGCTTTCAGGCTCTCGGTGCGGATCAGCCCCGCATCCTCCAGCACCTGGATATTGGTCGAGACGGTTGACTGCGGAAGCGACAGCTCGGCGGCGATTTCGTTGACATTCATCGGCCCCTTCTCATGCAGCAGTTTCAGCATCGAGATCCGCGCCGAGGAGGCAAGCCCCTTGAGCACGGCAATTCCTTCCTCAGGTTCGATCACCAGAAAATTGCGACTCATGAAATCGCCAGTCTATGCTCGTGACAGAGGTTATGGCTTCGCTCATTGCAACGGCGCTGACCGAAACGCCGAGCCGTTGATTTGGTTACATTAAGCCCTCGACCGTCAGTATGCATCGCAAGCCGTACCCGCAAGGATGGTGCGACATGTCTACATTTGTTCTCCGACCGCCAGCTCCTTGTAGTGCGGGGGTGCTTGTCAGTCCGTGGCCTCGATTTGCAGACGACTAGATGCTGGCAGCCACAAAGAGAGGCAGAAGCCGAACACGGAATTGGGGCCGTTCCCCTGGCCAAATCCCCAAGATACGGGACCTCGACGTCGATGTTAGCCGAACCGGCGCGGATGGATGCACAGGATGCGGTTCGCTGAAGTGCGTGCCGCCGTGAAGTAAATCATCGGATTCGCCACCCGATAGAGTCGGGACGGGGTTCTACCTATTGCTTTTGAGCATGATCTTTTCCGAAAATCGCGATTCCACTTCTTCGGGATCGCGCCAGTGCCGGCCTACTTCATGCTGGCCGCGGCAGCGACCCTGTCCACCATGGCGAGAACAGCTAGCGGTGCGGTGCGGTGTGGTGGACCATGTGGCCGGCCTGCGGGATGATATCGACAAACGAACCAGGAATCTCCGATTGTAGTCTAAGAGCCTCGGCTTTCGCATCGAACAACCGGTCGCCGGCCCCGGCAATAATGCCGGCAGGCATCAACAGATCATTGTAGCGGGTGAAGCGGCCGCCGGCCAGCGCGTCGGCCAGCATCAATCCCGATTCGGCCGCGATCGACCGCAGCTGTGAGGCCAGCTGGCGATGTCCTTTGCCGACGAAGCAAACCCCGCAGAGACGATGCCGGGGCGAAATACTTGCCCATGGCGAGCGGCCAGGTGAGCAGCACAAGCAGCGGCAGCAGCAAAATGTGCGGGAAAACACCACCGGCGACAGGCAAGGCCGGCAGCCCGCCAGTGCAAGGCCCAGGCGCGGCGGCAAGAACGGACCGATGAAGACTCCCGATTGAATCGTCGTCCGATCGAGCTCATCGACTCGCCCGCCTGCCATCGAACCCAAATCTCAGGCGCTGAGCGGCCGAGTAGCAGATGCGACTTCGCTGCTTCATGGCTCACACTCCATCTTTCAGAAAAGAGCGCGTGTTGCTGCGATCAGTTGAATCCGCCACCCAAACCGAACGCGGCTGCTAGGCAGGCCGAAGCTTGTGCAAGTACAGCTGTGCGTCACAAGCCAAGTGAACTAAGAAGCTGCACGAACCGCTGGTGATCGCGAACGGCGTCGAAATCGACTTCGTGACGGATTCGTTCCAATACGTTCTGACTCACGCTTCCTCCGACGGCTCTTTCCAGGTACCGCACCGCTTCCTCCACTTCCCCGAGCACGGAATACATGCAAGCGGCGTTGTACTGCGTCACGAAGTCGTCCGGATCGATCGCCAGCGCTCTGGCCAGCCAGGAACGCGCCTTCTTCCGCTCACCGATATACGCGAGCGAGGGCGCCGCGATGCAGCGGTGCCGCATTTTCAGGATGGCGGCCAGTTGCGCGTTCGGCGCGCTCGAAACAGATCCTTGGTTCGCGAGCGGATGAAGGCGATCGCGCAGGAGCGTCCCCCGGTGTAGAGTTGCCACCCCGGATCTCGCCTTGGCCGGCTGCATTCCTGGCTGTGTCCCCTAGGATACATTGTCGAGCAGGGTCGACTTATCCAAGCCATGTGTCGGCTCAGGCGGCCATTCACCATTCGGCGTCATCTCGTTGACTGTCTCGGGTAGATCCCGCGCAATCCTTCTGATTAGCTCCTCGCGCGAAAGACCCGTCTGCATCGAAATGGACGTGAGTGTACCTTCGTCCATTGCCGCTTGGACGTCCCTTGGCTCAATCGGTTGGTTTGGCCCGCTGCCAACCCACGAGTCGACCTTCGATCCTGCCCCCACCTCCCTGAACCGGTCGAGGATCTCACCAAGGTCAGCCCTCGACACGCCATTCGTTATCTGAGCCAGAATTCTGCGTTGCGGGTCGTTTGGGTTAAGATACCCCGCTCCCGGAATCAATTCACAGAGCTTGTCGCGGTTTTGGTATGCCAGAACGCCAAGCATGGCGATCGCCAATCTTCCCAGATTTGCCATTTGGTCTCCTCCACGGTTTGGCCGATGAGCGAATCGAAGCCAAGTCTCGGCGGATGCCGACGCGTGTGGACTCGAACAACTTATTGCCGGTCGGCTCGCGGGCGGAGAGGACGCGTCCTTCGGGTACTCGTTTTCCATCTGACGTCTTCTCCTGACGCAGAACTTCGGGGCGCTTGGCCGCAGTCGCCCTGCGCCGATCGAGCGACCCTAACCCGGCGCCTCCCGGGTTTGTTCCGCTTGTCAGAGTTTGTCGCGACGATGGAAAGCGCGACCCGACGGGTAACTCTACCGGCTCGAGAGATAGAGTCTGCCCAACTTGATCATACTTCAGAACGACGGCGGCTCAGTTAGCCTCAGCTACCTAGGACTGCCGCCGGCTCGCGCACGAATTTCAATTTCGGCGGGACGGCGAACACCCTGAACCGCTCAGCCAGGCTGTCAAGAGCTTGACGCATGCCCACTCCCGCAGCAGCCGCACCGTGTCCACTGATGACCATGTGCGGGTTCAGGGCAGCCAGGTGCTTCACGGATCTTTCCGCCGCATCCCAGTCCGGCGTGAAGTAGCGCGGCGGACCGTGCATCTCAAGATCCTGAACGGCGACCTCATAGACTGACTCCTGACCGGTGGTGATGAAAGCGTCCCCTACGATCAGCGAACGGTCCTTCTCGCGCCAGAGCGAGATATGCCCAGGCGCGTGCCCGGGTGTGTGTAACCATCGCCATCCGGGCATTCCGGGGATCGATCCGTCGGCAGGTAAGAGTTCCAAACGGTTGCCAAGATCAATTGGCCCCCGTGGAAAAAGCGGCGAAAGCAGCGCCATCAGTCCACCCCCGACCCAGGGATCCGGTGGCGGATAGGACGCGGTTCCGTCCAGATAGGGGCGCTCGAGTGGATGCGCGAAGACAGGCACGTCCCACCTATTCGCGAGGTCTAGAACCGTTCCCACATGGTCGAAATGGCCGTGGGTCAGGATGATCGCGGCCGGCCGTGCGTTCGTGCCAAACCGCTTTTCCGCGACCGCAAGAATGCTGCTGCGGGACGTCGGCAACCCGGTATCGATCAGCATCCAGTTCCGATCTCCGCTGCCCGGTGCGCCGAAGAACACGACATTGACGATTGCTAGCCGCAAATAGCCCAAGTCCGGTGCGATGCTCCAAGCGCCGTCGCCACGATCCTCGCGCCTGGCGTAGTCGGTCTCGGAAAGTCGAATCTGAACGGTCATGTGATCCCGTGCCTCTCTTGTTGCTGAGCAGCCGCTCGAGTCGATCGGCGGCGGTGGTATATCGCCCCGAACTTGGCACGGCCCTCCTTGTTCCTCCTTCGCCACCCAGCTCCGGACAGTCCACCACAGGAACAAAGGCTCGACCAAATCGGTTCGGCATTACCCGGTCGCGCCAGGACGAGCTGGACTGAGCAACGAAGATGGCGCGCCCCATTGGATGCGGTATTTCGCCAACGCGGTTCCCGGTCCTAACAAGGCGGCCGAGTTCGAAGCCGACTGCTGAAAGAAGACTTCGAATGAGCGAAGTGGGGCGTATGGACGAGCACCAGGTGGAGGCTCCGGTTCCGCAAGCTTCGCCTATGACTGGTCAAGTTGGGCGCCAATGGTCAAGGCGGCCCGATCGGCAGGTGTCCAGGTTATCTGGGACATCTTCCATTACGGATCTCCAGACCATGTCGATCAGCGATCGCTGCATTTCATCGATGCCTATGCCTCGTTCGCGGCAGAAGCCGTGAGCGTACAGCGTTCGATCGCCGGAACACCGCCTCTGTTGTGTCCCATCAACTAGATCTCCTTTTTCGCATGGGCTGTTGAGGTCGGCTATTTCCCGCGTGGGGCCGAACAAACGTGGATGGTTCAAGCGGCATCTCGTGAAGGCTGCCATCGCGGGTGTTCGTGCAATGCGGGAGATCGACCCCGCCTGCAGATTTGTCTGGGCCGAGCCCCTTATCCAAATCGCTCCTCGTGACCGGACCCGCAGCGAACGGGGTCGGGCCGAAAACGCCCGTCAGGGGCAGTTCGAAGCTTACGACATGTTGCTGGGCCGCGTCGAACCTGAGTTGGGCGGGAGCGAAGATGTTGTCGATGTCGTGGGCCTGAATTTCTAGCCGCACAATCAATGGTAAATAAACGGGCCGACGATATCGATGGGACACCATGAGTACCGCGCTTTGTCGGAAATGTTGCTCGAGGTTGCTCATCGGTACGGTAAGCCGATGTTCATTGCCGAGACCGGCTCAGAGGGATCCGGCGGGCCGGCTTGGCTCCACTATGTATGCCGCGACGAGGTGCGTGCCGCTATGGGTGTCGGAGCATCGATTCGAGGGTATTTGCCTGTACCCGATAACGGCCTACCCGGGCTGGGACAATTCGCGTCATGCAGAGGTGGGGTTATTTTCGGCCATCCACCCGAATGGCACACGCCGCCTCCGTCAGCCCGTCGCGGACGAACTGGTGCATCAGCAAGATCTGTTCACGGCAAACCGGACGCGCTGATTGTGTTGCGACACACCGCAAGGGCGAGCACCGAAGATCAGGGCAAATTACGGTGTATTCCTCAGCCAAAATCGGCGCCACGATGCCAAGTAGCATGGGTGCGAGGATGACCGTGCAGCATCAGAAGCGGTGGGCCCCTTCCACCAACCCGGACTCTGAGCGTCGCTTCCGGAAGTTTGATCTGCTCCAGCGAGAAACCTTCAAACGTGCAACTCCCTCCATTCGCAACATTTGCCAAACATGTAAACGGAGACGCAGTTCAATGTCGGCTTCCGCGGGATATGAACTTGCCTCGTATTCCGCGAAGAGGTCGTGAGCCGAACGGCGGCTTACTGGTCCCTCGGCAATAACCGGACGGACAGCAAACGGCCCCCAAAAAGCCGCCAGGCGGCAACGCGCCTGATATCGCACTTCGAGATCAACTCTGCCGTTTCCTTTTAGCCGAAGTTGCAAACGGCCCCGCTAACAATCGTGGTTGCGCCTTTAGGATCGTGGTTCAGACCGCTGGCGGATTAGAACTCATGTTGGCTTTGCGATCGGCTCATCGCTGCCGACAATCGGGGACCTATATAAAGGGGCATGTCCACGCGCCGTAAAATCAATGCAACAGCGAAGCTGATTGGAGAATGGCCTTTAACCCCAGCTGCAACGTTTGGATCGTCCGTCAGAGCGAGGGGTATTTTTCTCGAAATACGCGCCCGCCTTCCAACGGAGTTCAGGAAATTGCTCAATATCGAGTCCCGCGTGCTTACCCTGCGCCTGTCTGAGGGCGCCGAGAACGATGTGCAGGTGGTATTCGGGATCGTATCAAAAGCACTGCAGAATATCGAAGACTTGCCCGTAATCCCTCGTGAAATCGAGGACATTCTGACGATCTCGACGGCCGAACGGCACCGCTGGTTGAAAGATGGTCGCTTGCAGAGCGCCGGGACGAAAACGGTGAAACTCCGCGGGCGGGCAAGGAACATCACCTTTCACGTGTACGACCCGCAGCACGTGGAGGATGTTCTTGACCGCGACCTGGTTACGGTCTGGCGCGAACAGGACGCAGCGACAGCTGCAGACAATAGGCGGCGAGCCGCGGGCAAGGCCGCTATGAAACGTGCTCAAAGAAGCGGCCGCGGAACTGCAGCTTCAGCTGGCCATGGCCCCGATGAGAACTCGCACTCCAGTTTGCGCGGCTGGGGAGATTTTGAGAATGACGGACTCCTGCGCGGATAGGCCGGGCGCACAGGCAGGTTAACACGTTTGCCTGCGCCGTGCGAGATGCGCAAGGAGGGCCGTCAAACGCATCGCGTTCAGGACCCGCTTCGCAGGGACACCGCCCTTGCGCGCCATCTCGACACCCCAATGCATGTGATCGAGCTCGCGGATCGAATGAGCGTCCGGATTGATGCTGAATATGCAGCCCTGATCGAGTGCCTTTTGATGCCAGCGCCAGTCCAGGTCGAGTCGCCACGGATGTGCGTTGATTTCGACAGCGACGCCGTGTTTCGCACACGCTTTGAGGACTTTGTCGACGTCGAGATCATAACCGGGCCGGCGCAACAGCTGGCGACCGGTCATGTGCCCGATGATTGTCGTCCGAGGATTTCCGATCGCCTCAATGATACGCTCCGTCTGTTCCTTCTTGGGCAACTTGAAGCGGCTGTGCACGCTCGCGAGGACGAAATCGAACTGCTCCAAGATATCATTCGGGTAATCGAGCGAGCCATCTGCCAGGATGTCCGCCTCGATGCCCTTCAGTATGCGAAATTTTCCATTGTATGCCTTGTTCAGCCGGTCAGCTTCGCGGTGCTGTTCAGCAATCTCCTGCAACGAAAGGCCGCCTGCGTAATGAGCGGACTGCGAATGATCGGCGACACCATAGTATTCGAAACCGCGCTTGCGCGTGGCTTCAGCCATTGCCTCAAGCGTTTCGGTGCCATCGGATGCGGTCGTGTGAGAATGCAGGATGCCATGCAGATCTTCATCCCGAATGAGGGCGGGTAGCTTCTGCTTTGCCGCTCGCTCAATCTCATCCCTGCCTTCGCGCAATTCAGGCTCGATAAACTGCAAGTCTAGAGCTTGGTAGATTTCTTCTTCTGTCGCTGACGCGATCAGCTTTCTCCCGCGATGAAGCCCGTCGGCGTTTAGGGTGAATCCCTTGTCGGCCGCGAACCTCTTCAGTTGCTCAAGGTGTTCTGCCGAACCGGTTGCTTCGAGCAGGCTCGCGCCAAAGTGCTTCCTGTCCGTGACAACAAGCCTGAGGGTCGTATCCTCGATACCAGTCGACGTTATGCCCTGCGCTACCAGAACGAAGTCGGAAACGAGCTCGCAACCGCGCCGGAAGTCGCCTGCAATTTCGACGCGAGAAAACCCTGGATGCTCTTGCTTCACCGATATGACCGCATGTTCCAGAAGAGCGGCGGCCTTGTGCAGGTGAAGTTGCGTTTCGCCGCTTCGCACGATGGTCAGGTTCTGTAGGAGCTTTGTCTGGAGCGCGGCGCCGAGGCCTTTGACTGGGCGTATGCGGTCTTCTCTTGCTGCGGCCTCGAGGTCCGCCAGCGAGTTCACGCCGAGCGTCTGATGAAGCTTCAGTATCTTATCAGGACGAAGCCCGGGTATGGCAAACAGCTCCATCACGCCCGCTGGAACATCCTCGCGCAGCTTTTCAAGGCTCGGGTGCGGGCCGGTTTGGTAAAGCTTGGTCACGATGTCTGCGATCGCGTCACCGATCCCCGGGATCTTGGTGAGCGCGCCGGCGGCGATGAATCCGGTCAAGCGGCTGCGACAGCGCCGTCAGACTGTCTGCCGCGCGCAAGTATGCCTTTATGCGATAGGGATTGTCGCCGCGCATAGACGCCCGTTGTGCGTATTCCCTCAAAAGCTGGCGACGGTCCTCGGATTGATTTTTGCCATGGCTTCAGCCAAACGAGACCGATCTCCGCAGGTTCCAATCAGGCAAGGCCGTGAGCGCCGCGTTGCCCTTTGAATCCCGGCTTTACTGCCTCTTCCCGCGTCGGACGCTACAGATTGGGCAAGCATTGGTCAGCGCGACCCCATCCAGCCAGAGCTTTGGAGACTGCGCGTTTCTTTAATTCAGGAGCATCGCCCACGTGGAAATGGGAGGGCGCGTCTATTGTCTTCATCTCCGCCCACGTGATCGGTGCCGCGACAGGAGCGCCCGGACGTGATCTCGCGCTGTAAGGCATGATCGCGGTCGCCCCGCGCTGATTGCGTAGATAGTCCACAAAGATGCGACCCTTGCGGCGCGCCTTTGACAACACGGCCGTGAAATGGGCCGGATCGCTCTGGGCGACCGCCTGCGCCAGGCGAGACGCGAAGTCCTTCACCTCTGGCCACTCGGCGCGAGGGGTGAGCGGCGCGATGACGTGCACTCCTTTGCCTCCCGTCAGCATCGGGAAAGTCGTAAGTCCCAGCGATTTAAGGATTGCGCGGAACTGAAAGGCAGCGGCGCGGACGGCCTCAAAATCGAGACCTTCATCGGGGTCGAGGTCGAACACGAGGCGGTCGGCCTTTTCGACATCCTCGATCCGAGCCCCCCATCCATGCAGCTCGATCGTTCCCATCTGGACGCAAGTCATCAGTCCGTCGGCATCGTCGACATAGAGATATGGTTCCTCGTGCCCGTCCTTCTCCGTGATGCCGACGTGGTGGACTTTGTCGCCAAAGCTGCCGGCGTCGTGTTTTTGGAAGAAGCACTTCTTCGCGCGGCCCTGTGGGCATCGAACCAGACTGATCGGCCGGCTGCCAACCCAAGGAAGCATGATCGCCGCGACCGCTGCGTAATGGTCGGCAAGCTGTCCCTTGGTGATGTTGGACTCCGGATAGATGACGCGGTCACGGTTACTTATCGCGATGGCGGTTGTCGCAGACGCGGCGAGATCGGCTGCATGACGTTCCGTCTCGAGCACGACCGCCTCCGGCTTCTTGTCTTCACGGAGACCAAGATAGCTCGGATGTCGTAACGTCCCTTCATTTGTCATTTCGGTGAAGGCAATCTCAGCGACCAGGTTCGGACGGAGCCAGTGTGCGCCGCGCACTTCGGCGCGTGGTGCGTCGACGCTGGCGGCCTTCTGCTCAAGCGGCGCCATGATCTTCAAGAGACGAAGAAGTTCAGCGGTATCGAAGCCGGTGCCGACTTTCCCGGCGTAACGCAGCTTGCCGCG
>NZ_JAMYNR010000047.1:0-26510 GCF_040319155.1 Mesorhizobium sp. M0954
GGCCCGCCCGCATATGCCCGCGCGGGGGCGGCTCCATTTGGGCTCTCTTTCGCCCCCGCTCCCCAAAACACCCCCCCACCCGCCGCCGGGCGGCTTAACCGGCCGGGCCCGGCCGCTAGCCAAGCCAAGGAGACGAACCATGCCCCGCATCGTCAAGCATTCCCGCCGCGTCATGGCGGCACTCGCCCTGGTCCTGGTCCCGGCCGGCGCGCTGGCGACCATGGCCACCGCCGACCAGTCCGTTGGGCCGGTGCGCTGCGAGATCCGCGCCACGCCGGAAGGGGGCATGGTCTTGCTTGAGGCGCTTGCCTATGCCGACAGAAACGTGAGTGGCACCTATTCCTTCCATGTCGAAAGCACCGGTCGCACCGGCGGCACCAGCATCGAGCAGGGCGGCGCCTTCAGCGCTGCGCCCGGCAAGCCAGCTACGCTCGGCGCTGTCACGCTCGACGCAAAGGCCGGCGTTTACGACGCCAAGCTCGAAGTTGCGGTCGATGGCAAGAGCATCGGCTGCGCCGCGCGGGTCGGCGGCGCGACCTGATCGCACCGGCCAGTTCACGAAAAGGGCGTCGGCGTTCGGCGCCTTTTCTATGTGTGCCGAGCCGGGAAAAATGACTGAACGACAGCTGAACGACGGGTTCCGGGATGGTTCAGCCGCAATTCGGGAAGGTTGGCCATAGGCTGAGGCAGCCGGAAATGAAGACCAAGATGACCCGCAATATGTTCATAACCCTTACTGCCGCTCTCGTTGCCGGCAGCATCGGCCAGGTGGCGCTGTCCGCACCGGCCTACGCAGGAGGCTGGGTGTCGGTGACATTTGCTCCTGCCAACGCCCGCGGCGCCGGCGCCCTGGCGACCGGCCTGCGCGTCTATTCGAAGTATCGCGGCCTGCACGGCGCCAGAATCCGTCAGTCCGGACACGGTAATGCTGCTGGCCTCGGCCGGAACGGCCGCGGCAATCTGGGCATCATCCATCAGGAGGGCAACGGCCATTCCGCCATCCTGAGGCAGAACGGCAACGACAACGCCTACGGTATTTTCCAGTTCGGAAGGAACACCGAGGCCAATGTCGTGCAGAACGGCGACGGTGGTGGCGGCGCCATCTTCAGCTACGGCTGGTAACGGCCGATAATCGGGGCGCGAGCGGGACTCGATCCCCTTGCGCGCGACCCAATCATTCGGGCCGAACATCTCGGCAGAGCCGAAGATGACCCCGCGGCGTCCTCCTTGGGAGGTTTTTCAACGCGGGCCGATGTCGACCCAGCCCGCACCCCTCGCGCTGCGGCCCACATCGAAAAACCTTCACCGATGCGGACCTTCTGCAGCGGCTTTTCCACGCATAGCAGACGTTCGACGGAACGGGTGATCCTGCCCCGGCAAACACCGATGATGTCAGATAAAGTGCGGCAGACAATGTCACGAGGAAGCGAGGCGACATTTCACGCTCCGCGACAGCCGGAAGTGATCGACAACTTTCCAACGTTTTCCTTCGCGATTGACCCATCCTGGTCAAACACCCCAAACCGGCGGCTGCATCACCGTTCCTCCGGCGGCTTGAGGTGCCGAAACTGCAGCAGCAGCAGCAGATCGTAAGCGATCTTCAGTGCACCGCAGATGATCAGGGGCCAAGCCCGGAACGAGGCAGCGAACAGAGCGCCCGCCAGGGCGGGACTGGCTGCGGCAGCCAAACTGCGCGGTACCGATGTGAAGCTCGCGGCGGCTGCCCGCTCCGCCTCCGTGACGACCGCCATGACGTAAGATGAGCGCGTTGGGACGTCCATCTGCGAAAGCGCGGCACGGATCAGCAGCAGGGCGAGCGCCAGAGGAAGCGTCGGCGCAAGCGCCGCCAGCATCAGGGCGATGCTGGACGGAATGTGTGTGAACACCATCGTGTTGATGAGTCCGATGTGCCGCGACAGCCAGGCGGCAACGGGGAATGAGAACGCCGAAAGCACCCCGGACCAGAAGAAGAAAAAGCCCGCTTCCGAAAGCGACAGGTCGAATTTTTCGAAAAGCCACAGGGCAAGCAGCGACTGGACGAGGAAGCCGCCGGCAAAGGCATCAAGGCTAAAAAGGGCCGCAAGCCTGAAAACGATATTCCGCGAGGGGCCAAGCGCGGACGTGCTGCCGGAGTCCGACGTTGGACGGCGCCGCGGGATCTGCGCGTAAAGCAGACCGCCGAGCAGGCCCAGCAACGCATAGAGCACGAACATCGCCTTGATGCCGGTGAGTTGGTCGAGGCCGGCTGGAGCCAGAAGATCAGGGGTTGCCGAAGCGAGCGCGCCAACCGCGGCTGCGAGCGCACCCACAAGGCTGTAGCGCGCGAACATCTTGGTCCGCGCGGCGTCGGTGACTTCGCGTGTGAGCACGGCATGCTCTAAGGGCACGAATACGCTGACGCTGCCGGCCGACGGGTTGATGGTGCCTGCGAAGGCGATCACCAAAAGCAGCGCGTAGTCGTGGACCACAGCAAAGGCCACACCCGTGGCCACCATCAGACTGGCGGCGGCAAGCAGGAGTTGGCGGTGATCGTGTCGGGCACCAAGGAGTCCGACGGCGATGGTTAAGAGCGCTGAACCGAGCAGCGATCCGGTTGCTATGATGCCGACCTGCAGAGGCGCGAAGCCTAATGCGAGGAGATAGACCGGCAACAGAACGGCCACGAAGCCATCGCCCATGTCGCGCAGGGCTCGGGCCGCAAAAAGAAAAGTCGCCGGGCGGATCTGCTGCACTGGTCTAGCCTGCCCTCATCACCTGCGTTGGCGTCAACGGCTTTGGCAGCGTCGCTCGACAGGGCTGGGACATCATGACGGAGTCGCGTTAGACATTCCAGCGAGACGAAGGCCATGAAGTTCGGGACGTGGGTCAGAATTCCCCGTGGTCTTGCTTTGGTAATGTCCAGGAAGGGGCGCATTGCCGCCCGCCAGCCTTGGGGCCGCTGACGACCCGCGACGAGACCTGGCATAAGCAGCGCCTGCCCATGGTCGAGGATCGCATCCGTGGCCGGCTCGGCGAACTTTCCGATCGCCTGGGCAATGCCGACTGGCTCGATGGTGCGTTCAGGGCCGGTGACCTTCTGATGGTGGCGGTGCTGCGCAGGTTGAACGGATCGGGTATACTGGACGAATATCCGAACCTCTCCGCTTATGTAGCCCGCGGCGAAGTGCGGCCAGCCGTCAAGCGTGCTTTCGATGCTTAATTGGCGGTTTTCACGCCGAATCGACCGGCTGATGACATTCTGGTTACTTGACCCTCTAGCTTTGGTTGCGGTCTACTTTCTCTTCATTGGCCAGATACTGGTGGACGAAGGCGATGGCCATGCTGCCCTCGCCGACCGCCGAGGCAACGCGTTTGACCGGGCTCAGGCGTACGTCGCCGCAGGCGAAGATGCCGGGCGCGCTGGTCTCGAGCAGGTAGGGGTCGCGGCCATGCGACCAGAGCCCGGCCTTCTTCACGTCGTCGCCGGTCAGCACATAACCGCGTGCATCGCGCGCTACGTCGGCCGGCAGCCACTCGGTCTCGGCGTTGGCGCCGATGAACACGAACAGCCCGCCGCATTGGTGCCGGCTCACCTCGTTGCCGGTCTTGTCGAGAATGTCGATCGCCGTCAGGTGCGTCTCGCCGTGCACCGCCTGGACTTCGGAGTGAAGCTGGACCTTTACGTTGCATTTCGCCCTGAGCTGCTCGATCAGATAGTGAGACATGCTGTCGGCAAGCGAGGGGCCGCGCACCAGCAGCGTCACGCTGCGCGCATGGCCGGAAAAATGCATCGCCGCCTGGCCGGCCGAATTGCCGGCGCCGATCAGGTAGACATCCTGCCCATGCGTGCTGCTCGCCTCGCTGCGCGCGGCGCCATAATAAACGCCTTTGCCGATCAACCGGTCGAACCCGTCGATGGCAAGACGGCGCCAGGCGACGCCGGTTGCCAGGATGAGGCTGCGGGCGCGCACGACATCGGTGCCGTCGAGCACCACCTCGTGCGTCGTCGGGTCGATGCCGGCGACCGAACGGGTGACCAGGATTTCGGCGCCGAGCCGCTTTGCCTGCTGCAGCGCGCGGCTGGCAAGCTCGTCGCCGGAAATGCCGCTTGGAAAGCCGAGATAGTTCTCGATGCGCGAGGATGTTCCCGCCTGCCCGCCGGGCGCCTCGCGTTCGACGACGATGGTGCGCAGCCCCTCGGAGGCGCCATAGACCGCAGCCGCAAGACCGGCCGGTCCGCCGCCGATGATCGCGACGTCGTACTCGGCGCCGCGCGGGCGCGTCTGCAGCCCGAGGCGGATGGCAAGATCGCGCACGGCGGGTGCTTCGATAATCTCCCCGTCCGCCAGCCGGGCAACGGGACCATCGAGAGCCGGCCTGCTGAGGGCAGACCAGAAAGCCTCGGCATCCGACGTGTCGGGCAACAGCCAGGTGAACGAAATCTGGTTGCGGGCCAGAAACCGGCGCAGTTCGCCGCACGCCGTGTCCCAGCGATGGCCGACCAATGTGACGCGCGGCCTCTGCGGCTCGGCAGTGACGCTTTGCAGCCCGCCCATCCGCTCGCGGGCAAGCGCGCTGACCTTTTGGGCCACGTCCTTTGACACCGCGGCGATGGAATAATACTGCTGAACGTCGATGCGCATGACGCGGGAAAATTCGGCGGCGCGATAGCCACCGGGAAAACCCGAGCCAAGCGCAATCGGCACCTCGCCGAAGATCGTTCCCGGCAGACGCCAACCCAGCGTTCGCTCGATGCCGTCGAAGGTCTTTACGACTTCGATCTTGCCGGCGAGAACCGCAAACAGCGCGGCCTCTCCACCCTCGTGAATCGCGAACTCTCCGGGGCTGAGGTGAAGATCGGCCGCTGTCCGCGCCAGCCGCTCCAGCTCTGCCGCCGGCAAACCCGAAAACAACGGGATTGCTCCCACTTCATCACTTGTCAGCATGGCCCCTCGCGGGAGCCAGTTAGCGTTGTTTTTTTGCCGTGATCAATAAAAAAGCGAGGCGGAGCCGCGTTTTGGGAGAGAGCGCAACTTCCCCGTTGTTGTACCGTTGTTGTGGGGGAGATCGGCAGCCTCGACGCCATGTCACGCATGCTCGTAGCTCGCTCAATCCGGACGGCAGGTGGATGATCGTCGAGCCGTTCGCGCACGATCATCTGGCTGTCAACCCCGTCGGGCGCGCCTATTATGCCGCCTCCGCCTCCCCGGCCATAGCGCCAATGCCAAGCATGCACTAACATTCCAGCTTGCCCCTTTGGGGCTGGCGAGTGATCTGTTCAAAGGGAAGTACCCATGACCAATCATTGCTGTGGACCGGGCTATGCTTCTCCAGCCGAGGCGATGACGGCACCTCGCGAAAAGCTGCTCTATACGATTGCCATCTACACCGGCACGGGCATTCAGAAGCCGGACTATCTGTGCACGATTGATGTCGACCCGGAGAGTTCGACCTACAGCCAGGTGATTTCGCGTTTGCAAATGCCGGGTATTGGCGATGAGCTTCATCACTCGGGCTGGAATGCCTGTTCGTCGTGCCATGGCGATGCGAGCATGGAGCGGAAATATCTGATCGTGCCGGGTGTGCGCTCGTCAAATCTGCATATTGTCGATTGCGGTACCGATCCGCGCAGCCCGACACTGTTCAAGGTGATAGACGGCGCTGAAATCAAAGCCAGGACTAACCTGTCGGCGCCACACACGGTGCATTGCCTGGGCTCGGACATCATCGTTTCCATGCTTGGTGACGCCCAGGGCAATGCCCCCGGCGGCTATTTGCAACTCAGCAAGGAGTTCGAGATTGTCGGCCGCTGGGAAAATTCCATGGGCAGGATCAAGTTTGGTTATGATTTCTGGTACCAGCCGCGACACAACGTAATGGTCAGCTCGGAATGGGCCGCGCCCAATACCTTCATGCCTGGCTTTGACCTGGAAGAGGTTGGTCATCTGAAATATGGCCGAGAGATCCATTTCTGGGATTTTGAAAAGAAGGAGCCAAAGCAAACATTCTATCTCGGTGAAGATGGCTTGATCCCACTGGAAGTGCGATTCCATCATAACCCCGACAGCAGTCACGGCTTTGTTGGCGCGGCCCTTTCTGCAAATATCATCCATTGGTGGAAGAACGCGGCGGGTGACTGGCAATGGGAAAAAATTGTCGATGTCGGCAATGAGCCGCATCCCGCATGGCCGATACCAATACCGGGCGTGATCTCGGTCATTCTGCTCAGCATGGACGATAGATACCTCTATCTGTGCAACTGGTTGCATGGCGACATTCGTCAGTACGACATCTCGGACCCTCACAACGCCAAGCTTACCGGACAAGTGTGGATGGGCGGACTTCTCGGCCGTGCGCCTGAGGTCAATGGCGTGAAAGTGACTGGCGGGCCTCAGATGATACAGCTCAGCCTCGACGGCAAGCGCCTTTATGTGACGACCTCACTCTTCTCGACGTGGGATAATCAGTTCTATCCGGAAATCCGCACCAATGGCGGATGCATGCTGATGGTCAATTGCGATACGGAAAACGGCGGCATGGAAATCGATCCGCTATTCGTTGTTGATTTTGGTAAGGAACCAAATGGACCAAGCCGCTGCCACGAAACCCGTTATCCCGGGGGTGATTGCACGAGTGACATCTGGGTATGACCTGCTTCACCATCATTCTCGCCAATCAAGGCGGTGCGGCCTTTGACGTCGATCACCGCAAGCCCCTCTTGCAAAGCTTGCGCGAGCAGGGCGTGGATCTGCCGTATGGGTGCAAGTATGGCGGCTGCATAACCTGTGCGGCCAAAATAATCAGCGGCAAAGTCGATCAAAAAGCGCAGCGGGCGCTGAACAACCGCCAGATCAACAATGGCTATATAATCCTCTGCGTCGCCCGCCCTTTGAGCGACTGCACGCTGGAGGTCGGCGTTGAGAGCCACGACAAGCTCTATCGCAACCCCTTCCTTGACCCGCTGGCCGCTCATGAATTGAAAGCCGATATTGCGACCCCGTTGGAAGCAAAGAAATGACCCATATGAATCATGATGAGCCCTATTCGGAGGCTTATCTGCAAGACATTCTGAATTCGGTCAAAACCATCGCGATGGTTGGGGCCAGCCCCGATAAAACTAAATTTTCCTATGGGGTACTCAGGGTGCTGCACGAAATCGGCTACGACATGATCCCGGTCAACCCCAGTCCCGGTCTGGATGAGATTCGAGGGCTTAAGGTGTACGCGTCACTAGCGGCCATCGACCGGGCTGTGGATATGGTTGAGGTTTTTCGCCGCTCCGAAGATCTGTTGGAAGTTGCACAGGAGGCCATCGCAATTAATGCCAAGGTTCTGTGGGGTCAGATTGGGGTGCGCGATGACGCTGCCGCCCAGTTGGCGGAGGAAGCGGGCTTGAAAGTGGTGATGAACCGCTGTCCAAAGATTGAGTTGTTCCGCCCCTTCTGGAAGCCAAAGCTGCATTTGGGAATATGACTGCAGGGGCGCAGAATTCGGGGGTGTCGCGGCAACCAACCTGTTCCCTCTGGAGTCTCAGACGTTGATTCTGCTATCAGATTGAATTTTGCCCGAGGTACGATGCCAGATGATCGCTGAGATCCCGCGCGTCGTCGCCAGCGCCGTCGATCAGAGCAGACTTGCGGCGGCGCAGAAACTGCGTCCCCATCAGGTACAGGCCCGGATGTTCCGCTACACCGCCGTCGTGACGGACGTGGCCCTTGCGGTCGAGGACCGGCAGTTCCAGCCAGGAGTAGTCCGGCCGGTAGCCGGTGGCCCAGATGATCGTCCTGATAGCGTCTCCGGCAAGATCGAGGCCGAGCGGCGGGTTGTCCTCGACACGGGTCGGCGGCGGGCGATCCGGCGGCCCGACCGTAGCGTCCAGGCCGTTGGCGCGCGCCCATTCGTCGATGAGGTCGAGCAGCCGGGCCATCTTGAGATCGGAAAGCGCGCACATGTTGCGCAACGACCCCGCAAACTGGGCCTTGCCGTCTTCGGTGATGCCGGCAAGACGACCGATGAGCCGGACGCCGAGGTCGTCGAGCGCATTGAGGTCGAGGGTGATGCGGTCGGGCGTGCCGGCAAGCTGTAGCGAAGGAACCCGTCGCGCCCGCCTGATGTCGTCCACCTCGTCGTAACGCTCGTCGAGCACGCCGGCGGCGTCCATCCACCATTCCAGGTCCTTGCCGCGATAGACGCGGGGCGCCCGGATGTGCTCGCCCACCGACAGGGTCACTTGACGCCCCGAACGCTGCAGCTCCTGTGCGATCTGGGTGCCGCTCGACGACGCGCCCACCACCATCACGCCACCGTCGGCGACCTGACCCGGATTGCGGTAGGACTGTGCCGTCAGCATGGCGACCGACGGCGGCACGCGGCTGGCGACGTCGGGCAGGCGCGCGATGTTGCACGCGCCCGACGCCAGCACGACGGTCCGACACCGCCACTCGCCGCGGTCCGTGCGCACAAGATATCCCGCCCCGTCGCTGCGAACCGAGGTGACGGTCGTGTGGGTTCTGACCGGAGCCGAGATCGCCTTGGCATAGTTCCCGAGGAAGTCGATCACCTCAGGCATCGTCCGGTAGCCGTCGGGATCGTCGCCGTCATAGCGAAAGCCCGGCAGCCGGCTCTGCCAGTTCGGGGTGAGCAGCCGCAGTGAGTCCCATCGCTCGGTGCGCCAGGTATGGGCGATCTCGCCGCGCTCCAGCAGCACATGGTCGATAGAGCGCTCCGCGAGGCAGCGGCTCATCGCGAGCCCCGCGTGCCCCGCGCCGACGATCGCTGTGGTGACGGAACTAATCGCACCCTCTCATCAGGAGAGTCTACGGTTCGAAGCGCCTTTCAATTCACCACGACCGTGACGTTCGTCGGATTGGTGACAATGTCATAGACCGCCGACCGCTTCTGCGACTGAGCGACGATAGCCTCGATGTCCTCGCGCTTGGCGTCGGCGTCGATGTTGTATTTCACCGTGATGCCGCTGAAGCCGTTGCGCACGTCGCTGTCGATGCCGAGAATTCCGGCGAGATCCATGTCGCCTTCGATGGTCGCCTTCACCGACTTCAACTGGATGTTCCGGTTCTGGGCAACCGCGGCGATGCCGGCGGTCAGGCAACTCGCCAGTCCGACCAGCACGTATTCGACGGGCGTGGCGCCCTTGTCCTGGGAAGCGAAGACCTCCGGATGGTCTGCGTCGAATGTGAAGGTGGTCTTGCGATGCTGATCCTCGCCGAGACCGTAGAAGCTCTCGACCGACGAGTGGCTGTGGGTGCCATCCTTCCATTCGCAGGCCGCGCGCCACTTGAACTGCGCTGCCTCCGGGGCGTTGGTGAGCGCTTCGCGTGCGCCGAGCAGCGCCTCTACGTTAACACCGTTGTTTGCCTGTACTTCGGAAGCCATAATTATTATCCTCCCTACCTTGCACTGGCTCAAAAACCCGACCGATCTCACTGACCTCAGATTTCACCATGGCGCGGCATGCTATGGGTCGCGAAGCGTTTCTTCAAGTTGTTTCCGCAGCGGAATGTTCGCCCTCGTGTGCCGAGTTGTGCCTTTGCAGGCTCTGGCGCGATCACGACCTTCAGCGCGGTCAATCGCAGTGTCTGCTTCCGGGGGAGGCAAAGTTCGCCTCTATGGCCGACATTGCGGCGCAAAGCAGCCATACCGCCGTCGCGTGCGAGACTCTGCTTCGGGTCACAAGCAGAACAGCAGCCCCCTACGGCTCGTCCCTCTCATCGCGCAAATTAGACACAACGCGGCGGTTCTGCGACCTGCAGGCGGTGTCGGGGCACTCGCGGACGAGCCTGTCCTTGCCGTAGCCCTTGGCCCACATGCGGTTGCGGTCTATGCCGCCGGCGGCGAGGTAGTCCATCACCGCATCGGCGCGCTGCTGCGACAGCGCCATTTCCTTTGCGCCGGGATCGTCGGCGAAACCCTGCAGCTTGAGCAGCCAGCGCGGATGCTTTGCCAACCAGGCGATCTGGGTGTCGAGGGTGGCCTTGGCGACGGAATCGAGCGCGGCCGAACCTTGCGTGAAATAGGTGCGGCGGCCGACATTGAGGATAAAATCCTCCTCGCTGCCCGGCTGCACGTTCTGGAAGCCGGCAACCTCGGTGTTGGTGACGTCGGGCGTGGAAGGGGCCAGCGTGTTGCTGGTCGAGCAGGATGCGGCCAGCACCAGCAGGCCTGCGGCGAGCAGCCGGCGCGTGTTTTCAATGATGCGGTTCATGAGGCGCCAATCATTCGACAGTGGTGGAAGCGGGCGCCTGGTCGGCGATGTGCGGCAGGACCTGCACCGCGGTGCCGATCGGGCAGCGCTGGTAGAGGTCGATGATGTCTTCCGGGAACATGCGGATGCAGCCGCTGGAAGCGTCAGTGCCGATGCTCCATGGCTCCAGCGTGCCATGCAGGCGGTAGCCAGTGTCGGCGCCGTCGCGGTGCAGATAGAGCGCGCGCGGCCCGAGCGGATTGTTGGACGCGCCGCCTGCGATCATGTCCGGTAGCTCCGGCCTGCGCTTGCGCATTTCGGGAGGCGGGACCCAGTCCGGCCACAGCGCGCGGCGGTCGATCGTCGCGCGGCCGTACCATTTGAAGCCGTCCTTGCCGACGCCGACGCCGTAGCGGATGGCGGTCTTGTTTTCCATGATGACGTAGAGGAAATGGTGGCGGGTATCGACCACGACGGTGCCGACCGGCTCGCTACTGAAATACTTGACGATCTGGCGATGCCATCTCTTGTCGATCTTCGCGAAGTTGGTCTTGCGATACACAAAATTGTTGTCGCTGGCGGTACCGGCGAAAAAGGATTTTGCCGCCGCTGCTTGAGCAATATTGCCGGTTGCACCCATCGCGACCAGCGCCAGGCCGCCGAGCACGACACCCCTGCGTGATAAAACCATCGGCAATATTCCCCCTCATGCCAAAAGCATGGCGGACCATAGTTGAGAATTACTTCGCCTCAAAGTGGAAAATGCTGCGTTGCTTCAGTGCGCCGTGTCCGGACATTCGTCATTGCCGGGTTCGGGCGGGTAGACCGGGTGATCGGCAGATTGCTCGACGAGCGTGGATACAGGTGGGTTGCAGTCGACCTCGACGCCAAAAATGTAGAGCGGTCCCGGAAAGAACGTCTACCGGTCTTTTTCGGCAACGCTTCGCAGGAGGAGATGGTGGCCGCCGCGAAAATTGACAGCGCAAAGGCCCTGGCGATCACTCTGGACGACCCCGAGGCAGCCAAATCGGTTCTTGCGGCGCTGAGACGCAAACTGCCCGACCTCCCGTCAGATGCGATGGCGGAGCGCCTCAACGATCACCGCCATCGCAGGCGAGAGCTGTCGCCTGCTCGGGTAGTAGAGGTGATAGCCCGCAAACGGCGGACTCCAGTCATCAAGCACGAGCCTAAGGCATCCGTTGGCGATTTGGTGGCTGACGAGGTTTTCCGGGACATAGGCGATCCCGAAACCGCTTATCGCAGCCTCGATCATGGGAATGGACGAATTGAAGGTGAGTTGGCCTTCCACCCGCACACGAAGGTCGCGGCCATCCTTGGCGAATTCCCAGGCATATAATCCGCCGAACGTCGCCTGCCGCATATTAATGCAGTCATGATCGACCAGATCCTGCGGTGCGGTCGGAACCGGATGGCGGGAAAAGTACTCCGGCGAAGCCACGGCGACGAGCCGCCAATCCGGCCCGATGCGCACTGCGATCATATCCCTGTCGATGCTCTCACCAAGCCGCACGCCTGCGTCGAAGCGCTCCTCCACAATGTTCTGCATGCCGTTGTCGCTGTAGAGCTCGACGCACACGTCAGGATAGTCGCCGAGCAAGGGCTGCAGCTTCGGCCAGACGGTCGTCTGGAGCGCATGGTCGGACAGCGAGATACGGACCGTTCCGGAGGGTTTGTCGCGAAAGGCCACCAGGCTTGCGAGGTCGGCTTCGATTTCCTCGAAGCGGGGAACAAGAGATTGGAAAAGTCGCTCGCCGGCCTCGGTCGGTGCGACGCTCCGCGTCGTACGTGTCAGCAGGCGGACGCCAAGACGAGCTTCAAGCTCCTTGATTGTCGAACTCAGGGTCGACTGCGAGGTTCCGAGCTTGGCCGCCGCCTTGGTGAAGCTGCGCTCCCGCGCGACCGCCACGAACCAGAGCAGATCCTTCATGCCATCGCGCTGCATAGGGCACCTCCGGTCGGACATTTATATCATGAGCAGATAAGTCCATGCGAATTACTTAGTCTAATAGAATGGGTTCCTCTGCAATATCTTCCGGCATGGCGACGGGGATGGGCGGCTGATCCGCCCCAGTCGCCTTGCAAGGATGCCAAACTATGGAAACGACCTACGACACAAGGCTTGTCGAAGACCGCGCCGCATGGGGCGCGGTGCTGTCGATGGCGCTGTGTGTTTCCGTGCTCATCGCGTCGGAATTCATGCCGGTCAGCCTGCTGTCGCCGCTAGCGGCCGATCTCGGCATCACCGAGGGCCGCACGGGACAGGCGATCTCGATTTCGGGCGCTTTCGCCGTCGTGACCAGCCTGCTGGTCGCCGGCCTCACGCGCCGGATCGACCGCCGACTGGTCGTGACCGGCTTTACCCTTCTCCTCATCGTGTCCGGGCTCGCTGTCACCTTCGCGCCGAACTACGCGTTCCTCATGGTCGGCCGGGCGCTACTCGGCATTGCGATCGGCGGGTTCTGGTCGATGTCGACCGCGATCGTCATGCGCCTCGTGCCGCAAGACATGGTTCCGAAGGGTCTCGCCATGCTAAACGCTGGCAATGCCATTGCGGCCACGCTCGCCGCGCCGCTGGGCAGTTTTCTTGGCGCCTATGTCGGCTGGCGCGGCGCTTTCTTCCTCGTCGTGCCGCTTGGGGTCCTGGCGCTGGTCTGGCAGTGGACAAGCCTGCCGGCGCTGCCCCCGCGCCGGAGGAAGCGTCCTGGCAATCCGCTGGCGCTCCTCGGCCGTCTTCCTGTCGCCACCGGCATGGCGTCAATCATGATGCTGTTCATGGGTCAGTTCGCCCTCTTCACCTATCTGCGGCCCTTCCTCGAGAGCGTCACTCAGCTCGACATCGCCGAGCTTTCGGCGATCCTGCTGGCGATGGGGCTGGCCGGGGTGCTCGGCACCCTCTGCATAGGCCGGCTCTTGCGCACGCGCCTGTTCAGCATCCTCATCGTCATCCCGCTTGTCATGGCCGCGCTGGCCGTAGCGCTCATCGCGTTCGGTACGATGCCAATTCCTACAGCGCCGCTGCTCGTTGCCTGGGGCTTTTTCGGCACGGCCGCGCCGGTTGGCTGGGGCACCTGGCTCAGCCGCACGTTGCCGGACGACGCGGAGGCCGGCGGCGGGTTGCAGGTAGCCGTCATCCAGCTCGCCATCACCGGCGGTGCCGCCATCGGCGGCACGCTCTTCGATACGGTCGGCTGGTGGGGAGCGTTCACTCTAGGCGCGGTGCTGCTCTGCGGATCAGCGCTCGCCGCCTTTGCCGCATCGCATACGGCCCGGAGATCTTTGCCATGACCATCGAGCGTGCGCCGCTCAGCCGCAGGACATTGCTTGGCGCCGCGCTCGCGGTGGCGGCCCTGCCTCGCGCAGCCGCCAGCCAAGAAGGCGAAGCCCCTGTAAGCCAGGAGCCAACTGACATGAAGATCAGGATGATTTTCAACGGCCGCACCATGACCGCCACGCTCTACGACAATCCGTCGGCGCGGGATTTCTTCTCCATGCTGCCGCTCGACCTCAAGATCGAGGACTACGCGCATAACGAGAAGATCGCCTATCTGCCGCGCAAGCTGACTGAGGAGGGAAGCGGTCCGTTCGCCAACGAGCAGCCCTATGACCTGTGTTATTTCATGCCCTGGGGCAACCTGGCCATGTTCTACGCCGACTATCGCCATCCCGGGCTGATCAGGCTCGGCCGCTTCGACGATGGCGAGCAGGCCCTGCACATTCGCGGCGAGTTCCCGCTTCGCGTCGAACGCATTTGAGGACGCAAAAGAGAGCACCATGGATATTCTTCGCGCTGGCACGAGACCTTCCGGCAAGGGGCCACCTGACTGGTTCACCGGCACGGTGCGGATCGATCCGCTCTTCAATCCCTTCGATGCCGGGCGGGTCCAAGGCGCACAGGTGACCTTCGAGCCCGGCGCCCGCACCGCCTGGCATACGCATCCGCTCGGCCAGACGCTGATCGTCGTCTCGGGCCTTGGCCGCGTGCAGCTCGAGGGTGGCCTGGTCGAAGAAATCCGTCCGGGTGACGTCGTCTGGTTCGCGCCCGGAGAAAAGCACTGGCACGGCGCGTCGCCTCAGACCGCCATGACCCACATTGCCGTCCAGGAGGTCAAAGACGGCAAGGTCGTGGACTGGCTGGAACATGTCAGCGACGCCGACTACGGCGCCTGATCTTCTCCACTCGAAAGGAACCAAAATGCTCGCAACTGTTCTTCACAAACCGGGCGACATCCGCTGCGAGGAAATCGCCGATCCGAAAATCATGCGGCCGACGGACGCCATCATCAAGCTCTCGGCAAGCTGCATCTGCGGCTCGGACCTGTGGCCCTATCGCGGGCTGCAGCCGGTCGACGGCCCGATGCATATGGGCCACGAATATTGTGGCATCGTCGTCGAGGTCGGCGCAGAGGTGCGCACGGTCCGTCCCGGCCAGTTCGTCGTCGGCTCGTTCTGTCTCTCCGACAATACCTGCCCGCACTGCCGCTTCGGCTTCCAGTCGTCCTGCGTGCAACGCGAATTCATGTCGGGCGCGCAGGCACCTTATGCCCGCGTGCCGTTGGCGGATGGCACACTGGTCGCCACCGCCGAGGTGCCGCCGGCCGAACTCATCCCCGACCTGCTGGCCGTGTCCGATGTGCTCGGTACTGGCTGGTATGCGGCCGACGCAGCCGAGGTCCGAGAAGGATCGACAGTGGTGGTGGTCGGCGACGGTGCGGTCGGCCTGATGGGCGTGCTTGCGGCCAAGGAGATGGGCGCCGAGCGCATCATCGCCATGAGCCGGCACGTCAGCCGCCAAAAACTCGCCCGCGAGTTTGGCGCCACCGACATTGTGGCCGAGCGTGGCGAGGAAGGCGTCGCGCGCATCAAGGAGCTCACCAAGGACGTCGGCGCGGACTCCGTCCTGGAATGCGTCGGCACGGCGGAATCCTTTGACCAGGCGCTGGCCTGCTCTCGCCCCGGCGGCACCATCGGCTATGTCGGCGTGCCGCATGGCGTGAGCTTCGATGGCCAGAATCTCTTCTTCGGCCAGAAGCGCATGCTGGGCGGCCCCGCGCCGGTGCGCCGCTTCCTGCCCGACCTCATGGACCGTGTGCTCAAGGGCAGGATCAGGCCCGGCAAGGTCTTCGACCTCAAGCTGCCGTTGGCCGAGGTCGCTGAAGGCTACCGCGCCATGGACGAGCGGCGCGCCATCAAGGTCATGCTTTCGGTGTGAGCGAAGATAGGGCGGACGGCCTGTTCGCACCCACAAATCAGAAAAGGAACAACGACATATGACGATGAGATTGAAGATCGCTGCGCTTGCGCTTTCGGTCGCCACGCCGGCTTTGGCCCAAGAGTCCCCGATCATTGGCGCATGGCGCATGAGGTCGCTCGAAGCCGGTGCCGATGGAAACCTCAAGCCCGTGCCATATTCCGGCCAGCTCATCTTCACCGAGGCCGGCACCCTCTCGGTGCAGGCCCAGAACCCCGACGCCAAGGCGCCGGACACGCCTTATACAGCGAATGGCTACGAAGCCTATTACGGGCCGGTCGCCATCAACGACCAGGACAAGACCTTCGTCATCACGATCGAGTCCTCCGTGGTCCGCAATCTTGTCGGGAAGAGCATGAAACGCAAATTCGAAGTCTTGGACAACAAACTGGTCCTCACCCCGGACAATCCGGCCGAAGGCTGGCGCGTGACCTACGAACGTTACTGATCGGAACAGCCCGACTGTCAACATGTCGCCGGTGGCCACAATGGCGCGGACTTCTGACCGAAATGGCGCAATGGCGGAACTGGTGCCAATCATGGCGGCTGTCTTCGCCTGCTTCCTCCTGATCGGCTTGGCGCTACCCGTCCTGCCGCTGCATCTTCACCAGCAGCTCGGCTTCGGCCCCTTCGCAGTCGGGCTGGTGACGGGCAGCCAGTTCGTCGCCTCGATGCTGTCGCGCATTGGAGCCGGAAATTATGCCGATGGGCGCGGCGGCAAGCGGGCCGTCATCGTCGGCCTCATTGCCGCTGCCCTGGCGGGATTCATTTATCTCGGCTCGCTGGCATTGCTCGACCGGCCGGTAGCGTCCGCATCGGCGCTCTTCGCCGGCCGGGCGGTACTGGGCGCGTCTGAGAGCTTCATCATCACCGGCGGCGTCGCCTGGGGGCTCTCCCTTGCGGGCGGACAGAACTCCGGAAAGGTCATAGCCTGGGTGGGGACGGCGATGTTTGCGGCGCTCGGGCTAGGCGCGCCGATCGGATCTGCGCTTTACGCGGCGAGCGGCTTCGCCGCGATCGCACTCGCGACGGTCGGCCTGCCGCTTGCGACGCTGCTTGCCATCCTGCCTATGCGTGGCACCAGCCTCGCCGCGAGCGCCGCGCGACAGTCATGGACGAGCGTGGCGCAAGCGGTCTGGCTTCCCGGCGTCGGAGCTGCTTTCAGCAGCCTTGGCTATGGCGCGATCCTGTCCTTTGGCGCGCTGCTCTTTGCCGAACGCGGCTGGCAGCCGGTCTGGCTTCCCTTCACCGCTTATGCCGCGTCGCTGATCGCGGCAAGGCTGTGCTTCGGCCACCTGCCTGACAGGTTGGGGGGCGCGCGCGTCGCTGTGATCTTCGTGGCGGTCGAGGCGGCAGGGCTGATGCTGACCTGGCTTGCGCCCGGGCCTGTTCTCGCCGCCATCGGAGCGGGCCTGACTGGCCTTGGCTACTCCCTGGTCTATCCCGGTTTCGGTGCCGAGGCCGTAAGCCGTCTTCCGCAACGCAGCCGCGGCCTGGCCATGGGACTGTACACCGTCTTCCTCGACGTGGCGCTCGGCTTCGGCAGTCCGGCGCTCGGCTTGGTCGCTGGGTCGGCCGGGCTGCAATTCGTCTTCCTCGTCGTTGCGACGGCAACGCTTCCGGCCTTGGGCATCGCTCTGCTGCTGGGTCGCCGTAACGCTCCACTATAGCTAGTCTGTGCTCGAGATGTCGCGCAACCACGATCGCTCCCGCTTTGGGCGACGTCTGCTTCCGGGCAATGACAAGACCGACGTCTACGGCCGACATAGGGCGCAGAGCAGACGGTCGGGTTTCCAACCCGGAGCGACAAGAGCTGACCTTTGGTCGGCGCAAGTGTCGTCCTGACGTGACCCAATGCGTCTTCCGTTGCGAGCGTCGCTTGCTGGAGCTGCGTTAAGTCGGTCGGAGGCCAATGGTATTTTCAATGGAAAGCTAATATGCATGGAAACCCAACGAGCAGCGCCTGCCAGATACCTGAGGAATGCCATGCGAAGGCTCATCTTCACGGCGATGTGTATCGCCGCCGCAACAGCCGCTAACGCCCATGATTGGTACGAAGATAAGATTGACCCACAGACCAAATTCAAGTGCTGCGGCGGTTCAGATTGCCGCGCCATACCTCGGTCTTCGGTGCGGTCCAGGGTAGACGGCGGGTACACTTATTTGCCGCATAATTTCACCATCCCACGTGACCGTGTACAGGAATCCCCGGACGGGCAATACCATATCTGCGAAAATAAATATGTTGTAACCAATCAGTTGTATTGGCGTTGCTTCTTCGCACCTCGTGTCGATGTATCTATACTTCTAAAGCATTAACCGCGCGTCGCTTCCGCAACTTACATCAGCAAGGTGCTAGGTCCATTAATTCTGTTGGACTTTCTTCAAAATTGCCGAAGCTCAAGCGGTGCGCGACTGCCCCCAGCGATTTCATTGAGTACGTCGCGGCTATCGAGAGCCTGCGCACCTGGTGTAACTCCATGGCGCGCTGCCGCGGGTGACTTCTGGGCGCGCTGCGCAATTCGGTGACAGTCCAGATTTTATCGTGTCGGCGCGGCCGTGGTTGTGTAGATTGGCTGCGTGGCCCGCCTTGCCCGCATTGTCGTTCCAAGTCCACTCGCCACGTGATGCAAACGCGGTAACGGCTGGCGATTTCGACCACGATGGACAGCCAAGCGATAGGGGATAACTGGCGCGGGATCATCAGCACGGTTCATGCGGGAGCGGCATTCGCCGGATGAGGTAGCTGCGGCTGCAGTCTCGAATTTGACGCATCAGCACTTGCAAATCGTCAGCCGAGGTCTTTTGCTCGCGCGATAGTTGCCCTTGACCGTTGAATGGTTGGCGAACAGATGAACAAAATCGATCGACGGCGGCCAGAATCAGAAACGGACGCCACCGTAAATGCCGCAAGACTTGGAACTCGGCTGCGCCTCGCCCGCCAGACACGCGGCATGACGCTGAAGACGCTGGCCGCGGCTGCGAATTGCTCGGAAAGCCTGCTGTCCAAGATCGAGAACGGCAAGGCTTCGCCGTCACTGCCCATGCTTCACCGCCTGGTCGAGGTTCTCGACACCAACATCGGCTGGATGTTCGAGCAAGTCGATGACGACGAGGCGATCGTATTCCGGGCGGGCGCAAGGCCTTTGATCGCGCTCGACGCGCTACGGCGTGGGGAAGGAATTTCGCTCGAACGTATCATCCCGTATTCGCCTGGCCACCTCTTGCAATGCAACATCCATCACATCGAGGCAGAGGGCTCGAGCGAAGGTCCGATCCAGCATGCCGGCGAGGAAGTCGGCTACGTGCTCGCCGGGCGGGTCGAACTGATCGTCGACGGCAAGCGCCATGCTCTCGCCACGGGTGATGCCTTCGTGTTCAGGTCGGAGCTGCCGCATCATTACCGCAACGTCGGCGAGGAACGCGCTAGCATTTTCTGGGTCAACACGCCGGCGACTTTCTGAGCAACGCTGTGCGTTCATTTGGATTGACAAATATTCAAGTCTCTTGAATGCTTGCCTCGTGCCTGTAGCACCAACGGGACCAGCCGAGGTCTGGTCCGCAAGCAAGGGGAACCGAAATGCGTCTGTTCAAACTTCTCGCCGGCTGTGCCGCCGCCATTGCCATGGGCTCGGCAGCCATGGGATCGGCGCTTGCCGATACGTTCGCTCTCGTCAACATCAACCAGCAGGCCCTGTTCTTCAACCAGATCAACGAGGGCGCGCAAAAGGCTGCCGACGCCGCTGGCGCCAAGCTGGTCATTTTCAACGCCAACAATGTGCCGAGCGCGCAGAACGACGCGATCGAGAACTACATCACGCAGAAAGTCGACGGCATCATTCTGGTCGCCATCGACGTCAACGGCGTCAAGCCGGCGATCACTGCAGCCAAGGCGGCCGGCATTCCCGTCATAGCCATCGACGCGCAGATCCCCGACGGCGACAATATTTCGTTCATCGGCGTCGACAACACCAAAGCCGGCGAGGACATCGGCAAATTCTACGCCGACTATGTGAAGACCGATATGGCCGGCAAGGCCAAGATCGGCATCGTCGGCGCACTCAATTCATTCATCCAGAACCAGCGGCTCGACGGCTTCAAGAAGGCGGTGACCGAAAGCGGCCAGGGCGTCACCTTCCTCGACACAGTCGACGGCCAGAACGTTCAGGAGACCGCGTTGAGCGCTTCGGAAAACCTGATGACGGCCAATCCGGACATGAACTCGCTCTATGCGACCGGAGAGCCGGCCTTGCTCGGCGCCGTTTCGGCGGTGACCAGCCAGGGCCGCACCGGCGACGTCAAGGTGTTCGGCTGGGACCTGACCAAGCAGGCCGTTCAGGGCATCGATGACGGCTGGGTGGTGGCGGTCGTGCAGCAGGATCCGGCCGGCGAAGGCAAGGCCGCGGTCGAAGCGCTGGGCAAGATCAAGAAGGGCGAGAAAATCGACCCGATCATCAATATCCCGGTGACGATCGTGACCAAGAAGAATGTCGACCAATATCGCGGGATGTTCAAGTAAACTGCGTCGGCGACCGAGCCGCGGCGCCGCCCGAGGCTGCGCCGCGGATCCCTTGCAATCGCGTGGAATTCCAGATGAGCAGTGGCCAGACCTATCGGGTGCGGATGAGCGGCATCTCAAAGCGCTACAACGCCATCCAGACGCTCGATGACGTGTCGCTGACGCTGAAGCCGGGCGAGGTGCTGGGGCTGGTCGGCGACAATGGCGCCGGCAAGTCGACATTGAGCAAGGTGCTGTCGGGGGCAGTGGTTCCCGATGCCGGCACCATCGAGATCGACGGCAAGCCGGTGATCTTCAGCTCGCCGGCGGACGCACGTGCGGCGCGCGTCGAGATGGTCTACCAGGACCTGTCGCTGTGCGACACGGTCGATGTTGCCGGCAATCTGTTTCTCGGCCGCGAGCCGCGCCGCCGCATCGCAGGCATTTCCTTTCTCGACAAGAAGCGCATGCATGACGAGACGCGCCAGATGCTCGATCGGCTCGGTATCGTGATTGCAGACACGCGGCTCAAGGTCGAAAACCTCTCCGGCGGGCAGCGCCAGTCGATCGCGATCGGCCGCGCCGCCTCGTTCGAGCCGGCCGTGCTGATCATGGACGAGCCGACGGCAGCGCTTGCCGTGGCCGAAGTGGAGGCGGTGCTCGAACTGATCCGCGCAGTCAGTGCGCGCGGTGTCAGCGTCATCCTGATCACCCACCGGCTGCAGGATCTGTTCCTCGTCTGCGATCGCATCCAAGTCATGTATGAAGGGCGCAATGTCGCCGAGCGGCTGATCGGCGAGACCAATATCGAAGACGTGGTCAATCTGATCGTCGGCCGGAAGTTCAGTGCGCGTTCCGCCACCAACGGCTATCGCGGTGGAGCGCCGGCATGAGCGACGCGATCCACACCGCCCAGCCCTCACGAGTACGCAGGGGCACCTGGCGCGATGCGCTGCTCGCCAATGGCAGCGTCGTCTCGATCGCGCTGTTCTTTCTGGTCGTCTGCATCATCTTCTCGGTTGCGACCGACGCGTTTCTGACATCGCCCAATCTGTTGAACATCCTGCGGCAGTCGGCGCCGCTGCTGATCGTCGCCGCGGCAATGACTTTCGTCATCACCACTGGCGGCATCGATCTTTCGGTCGGCTCCGTGCTGGCGCTGGTGGCGACGCTGTCGGCGACGGTTTTGCAGTTTGGCCTGCCGTGGCCAGTCGTTATCCTCGCCATGTTGGCGCTCGGTGCCCTGCTTGGGGCGGTACAGGGCTATTTCATTGCCTATGAGGGCATCCCGTCCTTCATCGTCACGCTTGCCGGGCTTTCGGTGATCCGTGGCGTGGCGCTGCTGATCACCGGCGGCTATTCCATCCCCATCGAGCCAGGAAGCGCTTTCACCGTGCTGGGCCGCGCCTGGTTTCTTGGCGTGCCGGTGCCGGCGCTGATCGCGCTGGCGATCCTGACCATCGCCTATCTCGCCTTCAACGAGACGCCATTCGGCCGCTATGTCACCGGCATTGGCGCCAACGCCGAGGCGGTGCGGCGCGCCGGCGTCAATACGCGGCAGACGACGCTCTTCGTCTATGTGATTTCCGCCACCGCGGCAGCCCTTGCCGGGATCATTATTGCTGCCCGGCTTGGATCGGGATCTTCGAATGCCGGCCAGGGTTTCGAGCTGGAAGTCATTGCCGCCGTCGTGCTCGGCGGCACCAGCCTGTTCGGCGGCCGCGGAACGATCATCGGCACGGTGCTCGGCGCGCTGACCGTGGCCGTCATCGGCAACGGCCTGATCCTGGCGCATCTGTCGCCTTTCCTGACGCCGATAGTCACCGGAACAATCATCCTGATCGCCATCTGGCTGAACTTCCGCCTGTTTCGCGGCGCCGTGCGGAGCCGTTGAGCCGATGAGCGATCTGTTCGATGACGCGGTGCCCAGGCGACGGCTACCAATTGGCGTCGAAACCGGCCATGTGATGACCGTGCTCGGCCCGGTTCCGGTCGAGGAGATGGGCATTACGCTGATGCACGAGCACATCTTGCTCGATGGCGCGCGCAGCTGGAAATGCCCCTGCCATCCCGATGACATGGTGATCGCCGAGCAGCCGGTGAACATCGAGATCATCGGCGAGTTGCGCATGAACCCATACGTCAACCGCGACAACGTCTCGCTCGACGACGCCGACCTGGCGCTGTCTGAGCTGCAGCGCTATCGCGCGCTGGGCGGCCACACCGTCGTCGATGCCACCAATATCGGCATCGGCCGCGACCCCGAAAAGCTCGCCCGCATCAGCCGCATGTCCGGCCTGAAGATCGTCATGGGCACCGGCTTCTATCTCGAGCACACCCATCCCGAATGGCTGAAGGCGATGGATGTGGACGCCGTGACCGAGTTCATCGTCAACGATGTCGGCGGCGGCGAGACGCAGCCGCCGATCATGGCCGGGCTGATCGGCGAAGTCGGCGTCAGCAAGGATTTCACCGCGGAGGAACGCAAGTCGCTGCGGGCTTCGGCGCGCGCCTCGCGCATAACCGGCGTGCCGCTGTCGATCCATCTGCCTGGCTGGGAGCGGCTGGCGCACGAGGTGCTCGATATCGTCGAGGCCGAGGGCGCCGATCTTCGCCACACCGTGCTCTGCCACATGAACCCGAGCCACGACGATCCCGACTACCAGAAAAGCCTCGCCCGGCGCGGCGCGTTCCTCGAATACGACATGATCGGCATGGACTATTATTATGCCGACCAGGACGCGCAATCGCCCTCCGACGAAGAGAACGCACGCGCCATCGCCGCCCTTGTCGAGGCGGGCTTCGGCGACCGCCTGCTGTTGTCGCAGGATGTGTTCCTCAAGATCATGCTGACGCGCTTCGGCGGCTTCGGCTATGGCTATATCCTGAAGCATTTCATACCGCGCCTAAAACGCCACGGCGTCGAGCAGCCGGCCCTCGACCGCATGCTGATCGCCAATCCGAAAAGCGTATTCGCGCGGCTCTAAGCGGCCTGGAATTACACTGGAGTTCAAATGTCCAAGAAGAAGATCCTGCTTGCCGGCGAATCCTGGGTGTCGACCGCGACCCATATCAAGGGTTTCGACCAGTTTCCGACCGTTACCTACCACACCGGCGCAGACGAGTTGCTGGGCGCACTGAAGGCGACCGACTTCGACGTCATGTTCATGCCGGCGCATGAGGCGCAGCGCGGCTTTCCACAGACCATGGAGGCGCTGTCGGCCTATGACGCGGTCGTGCTCTCCGACATCGGCGCCAACACGCTGCTGCTGCATCCCGACACCTGGGTCCACTCCAAGCCGACGCCGAACCGCCTGCGCCTGCTCCGCGATTACGTCAGCGGCGGCGGCGGTCTATTGATGTTCGGCGGTTACTACAGCTTCCAGGGCATCAATGGCGGCGCGCGCTACCACAAGACCGCGGTCGAGGACGTGCTGCCGGTGAACTGCCTGGCATTCGACGACCGCGTCGAGGTTCCCGAAGGCTTTGCGCCGGTGCCGAAACCAGGGTCGAGCCATCCCATCCTCAGGGGTCTCGGTTCGGATTGGCCGATCCTGCTCGGTTTTAACGAGGTGACGCTGAAGGACGGGGCCGAGGTCCTGGCCAGCGTGTCGTCGGACTATGGCTCGCTGCCGCTGCTTGTCACCGGCCATTACGGCAAGGGCCGCACCGTGGCCTGGACATCCGATGTCGGGCCGCATTGGCTGCCGCCGCAATTCATCGCCTGGCCAGGCTACAAGACCCTGTTCGAACAGATGCTGGGCTGGGCGACCGGTGAGAGCTGAGTCATGCATGTCCACGTCGTCGGCAATGCCTGCGTCGACACCATGTTTCGTGTCGGCCGCTTCCCTGCCGCGGGCGAGACCTTGAATGCCGTGAGCTACGCCGACGGTCTCGGCGGCAAAGGCGCCAACCAGGCGGTCGCAGCAGCACGGACTGGTGCAGAGGTGACGTTCTGGACGGCGCTCGGCAAGGACCCCGCAGGCGCATGGATCAGGAGCCGCCTCGACAGCGAGCTGTCAGACCTTGAGGTGAGCGAATTCGAGCTGCCGAGCGACCGCTCGACCATCGTCGTCGATAAAGGCGGAGAGAATTTCATCGTCAGCGGCGTCGCTTGCAGCGAAGCCTTCGATCCGGTGACGCAAACAGCACTTGTCCGCTGGATCGCTCCCGGCGACATCCTCGTCTGCCAGGGAAATTTACAGACTGCCGTGACCAATTCCTGCCTCAGAGCAGCAAAGGGGAACGGTGCGCGCACCGTTCTCAACGCCAGCCCGATCGACACGGCCTCGCTGCCCGATCTCGGCCTGGCGGAGGTTCTGGTGGTCAACCAATCCGAAGCGCAAATCTTGACCGGCCGGGATGACATGACAGCAGCCGCTGGCGCGCTGGTGGCCAAAGGCGCAGGCACCGTCGTCATCACCCTCGGTGCCGCAGGCTGTATCGTGCTTGGCACGGACCGGACGGAACCGCTTCGTTTGCCGGCGCTGCGAGTCGAAGCGCTCGACACCAGCGGCGCGGGCGATGTGTTCTGCGGCTGTCTGGCCGGTGGGCTTGCCCGGGGCATGCCGGTCATCTCGGCGCTGAAGCTGGCGCTCGCCGCCGCCGCAATCGCCGTGACACGGCCGGGCACACTGGCATCCTGTCCTTCCGCCTCCGAGATGGCGGCGCTCATCGATCAAATGGAGCTCTCATGACCCAGCTCGGCCAATCCGGCGGCGACGCGCTCGTGGACCTTTTCGGCCGCACAAAGGTGGTGATCGGCGTCGTTCATCTGGCGCCGCTGCCCGGCGCGCCGCGCTATGACGGCGAGGCTATCGAGGCGATCTACCAGCGCGGGCTCGACGACGCCAAGGCCTATCTCGACGGCGGCTGCGACGGCGTCATCGTCGAGAACCATGGCGACATCCCGTTCGCCAAGCCTGATGATATCGGCCCGGAGACGGCGGCCTACATGGCGGTCGTTTCCGACCGCATCCGCCGCGAACTCGGCAGGCCGATCGGCATCAATGTGCTGGCCAATGCCGCGATCCCGGCCCTGGCGATCGCCAGCGCAGCCGGCGCCGGCTTCGTCCGCGTCAATCAATGGGCAAATGCCTACGTCGCCAATGAGGGTTTTGTCGAAGGCGAGTCCGGCCGCGCGGCGCGCTACCGCGCCAGGCTGCGCGCCAACGGCATCCGCATTTTCGCCGATGCGCATGTCAAGCACGGCGCACACGCCATCGTCGCCGACCGCCCGGTGGAGGAACTGGTCAAGGACTTGGTCTTCTTCGACGCCGACGCCATCATCGCCACTGGCCAGCGCACCGGCCACGCCGCAGATTTGGGCTACATAAGCATGATCAAGCAGGCCGCCGGCCTGCCGACGCTCGTCGGCAGCGGTGTCACGCCGGACAATGCCAAGGATATCCTCGCCATTGTCGACGGGGTCATCATCGCCAGCGCGCTGAAGCACGACGGCGTCTGGTGGAACCAAGTCGACTCTGCTCGAGTAAAGGCTTTCATGGGTGGTCTGAAGCGATAACTGGACTACCCTACCGCTTGGGGTCCGCTTGATCAGAGACGACGGACGGGCGCAGGATACTGCGCGACCAGATCGTCGACGGTCAGCAAAGTAATGCCTTCCACAATCGATTGAGCAATCAGGATCCGATCGAAGGGGTCTTGTGGATGGGTGGAAGCCCCTCCACCGCAACGGCATGCTCGCCGGTGATTGGCAGCTCATGATAGCCATTGTCGATCAGGCCCCGACGAAAAGACGCGCATCGACCCTGAAGTCAGGGCGGCCCAGACCGCGTTTAATGGCAATCTCCCAGGGAGTTGCGGCGCTGAACGTCAAGTGGTTATCGGCATTCTCGATCTCAGCGAGGGCTGGCGGGAGCTTTTCGGGCTCGCCCGCCGCCCAGAGCAGAAGGTGGGTATCGAGAAGAAGTTTCATGCATCGCCGCCAAACAGCTTCTCGATTTCGTCATCGGCCATGCGATCAAAATCGTCCGGAACTGAAAACCGCCCGGCCATAAACCCCACCCGACGCATTTCGCCGGCCGCAGGTGCGTCTATGGCAACGACCTTGACCATCGGCTTGCCGGATTTGGCGATAATGAAGGATTCGCCTTTGGCCGCCCTGTCGACAAGACGAGACAGATGCGTCTTGGCCTCGTGGATATTGACGGTGCGCATTGCGGGCCTCATGACTTAGTCCATGCAACTTAGTCTACATGGGGCCCCCGATTTTCGGGCGTATTTCAGTCAGTGAAGGATGCTGGAGGTGGCCGACCCTCTCGGATCGGCCGCATGGCACGACTTCAACAAAGACGCGTAATCGATTGTCTGAACTGCATGTTTGTTGGGACTACGTCTCACCTGATGTTGGCCGAACCTGTTGGTCCGCCATACGAGGTCGGAGTTCACAGGAGCGATTTTTGCCGAGCAGATGCTCTACGTTGCGCTAGGGGCCGGGGAACGAACCCGCTGCGCGGGAGGGGCGCCTGCGGTTGAGGTAGAGATCAAGAACCGGTCGTCGCGCTCGCGTTGAGCGTCGTTCGGCTCGAGCAGAGCATGGC
>NZ_JAMYNR010000048.1:0-24957 GCF_040319155.1 Mesorhizobium sp. M0954
CCGTCATGTGTCCGCCGCTCCGCTAAACACGGGGGCTGCGCGGCGGACACGCCGACGTCACCGCAATGCCACGCCATTTTGCAGAACTTGACGCACACAACTGAAATCTGGCTTGGACGGTGCATGTCGGTTCTAGCGGCTGCAGGTTTTCCTTTGGAATCAGGGCATGATCCAAGATACCTAGACCGCCGGGCTTTGCTCCCAGAAAATGACGATATGCAATTAGATCAATAGTTTGGGTTTGTGGACGGAACCAAGTCTAGAAACTCGGCCGCAGGACGGCGCATCAGCCAAGATGGCAGGCTGCGCATGATGATTTGTTGGCGATTATGCGATGCCAGATGCCCTGTCAACTGCCCGCGTACTGGGAGCGCGTTGAGGTGATATTGCAGGCCATTAAATTGCACGGCGGGCTCATCCCAGCCCGTATGGAGGCCTCGCGGATCTTGGTAAAGGCCAAGACCTGCGCACTTCAGTACGGCCTCTTTTCTGGTCCAAAGCTCCAGAAACTTTCGTGCACACAGTTCTTGCGCAATTTCTTCAAATATTCTTGCCTCTTGGTCAGTCATAATGTGGCGAGCCAACCGTCGGCAATTCGCCAAGGGACGCCAATGCTCAACATCTATCCCAACCCAGCTCATGGCTGATACGGCGACGGCGGACCAATCGTGGCTATGAGACTGGCTCACTTCAATATTATGCGCTGGCAATCTGGGCTTGCCAAAGCGCGAAATGGTCACTTGGAGATTTTTCGGCGGAACATGCAAATGCGCAGCAAGGATCGTTCGAAAAGCAAACTTTGCCTTCAGATATGAAAGACGCAGATCTAAGTTGCGGATTTTTTCTGCCCTTTCCAGTTCAACTGGGTTTAGAGCTTCTCGCATCTGCAGCGTCGTGATCGTCAGCTGTGAATGCCGGAAAACCCAAACGTCGGCTGTGCCAGTCTGCCCTTCTGATGCATGCGTCACAGCATGTGGCTCGCTCCACTACACGCTCCTGCGTGATCAGCACAACGGTCAAGTCGTTCACGCTTTGGCCGTTCACACCCTTCAGCTGCCTTATTTGGCGCGGGTCGTTACTGACCCGCTTCTACGCTGCCGACGGCTCACGATGTGTAAAGATATATGAAGACATTTTAACGATCTTGAAACAACTTTAAGCGTCTCGATCTTTCTTTTAATCTTTGTTTAAAATTTATATCTCGGGTCATCAGCAATTCCCATCTCGAGTGAATATAATATTTCTTAATACAATAGCTTCACATGAATTAAATAATAATTCTCTAAAAATTCAGACCGCCCCCAAGAGAAGACAGGTAATGTTCTCCGCACAACTATGTGGCTGGAGAAAGCAATGGATCATGTTACGCGCCCGCTGTCGCATGGCCAGATGGGCCTTTGGATACATTATCAAAAACGACCGACCGGTAGCGAATACAATCTGCCAGTCGAGCTGCGCATAAAGGCACCGTTCGACATTGATGCCTTGCGGCGCGCGCTCCAGTCATTGGTTGACCGCCATCAAATGCTGCGCACGACCTTTCACCAGGAAGGCGAGCAGATCCATCAGCGCATTCATGAGACTGCTCTTCTGAGTTTTCATGTCGTTCGGCTACAAGGTCTTGAAGAGGCGGCCTTCCATCACTCCATCGCAGCGGAAGCTCGCTCGCCTTTCGATCTGGAACATGGGCCATTGTTTCGCGCACACCTGTTCAAGCGCAGTGCCGCGGACGAGAGTCTTCTCCTCAATTTTCATCATATCATTTCCGACGCCTACAGCATTCGCACCTTCCTGCACGAGTTCGGCAGGCTCTACCAGGCGTTTTGTGGCGACACGAAAATACCGGTCCTGACCACGACGACCCCGTACGAGGACTTCGTAGCCTGGCAGGAGAGACTCCTTGCCGGCGAAGACGGAGAGCGTATGTGGGCGTACTGGCGCAGCCAATTTGTCGATCATGAGCCCGACCTGGCCCTTCCGACCGACAAACCGCGAACTGCGCCCGCGAGGCACACGGGGTCAGTTTTCTCCCTGGATATCGACAAGCCCGTGGTCGCGCGCTTGGAACGACTGGCGCACGAGGAAAAAGTGACGCTGTCCACCGTTCTGCTTGCTGCCTATTATGTCCTGCTGCATCGTTATTGCGACCAGGACGACATCACCCTTTACGTGCCACGCCTCGGTCGTCCGGCGCGAAATTTTTCGGGGACCTTCGGCTACTTTGTGACCCTGGCGGCCCTGCGGCAGGATCTTTCCGGAAATCCCACTTTCCTCGACCATTTGCAGCGGGTGCGACACCTGATGCGCAGCGCGCGCAGCAACGAGTATTTTCCTCTTCCACTGCTTCTAGAGAAGCTCAAGCTCCCCCTTACACCTCATCGCAATCCGCTCGCGCAAGCAGTTTTCAACTTCACTCCGGAGGCGGTGAGTTCTCTTGGCTTCACGCCATGCGACGTCGACCTCTACGGCTTGCCTGCGCAAATTCGATTTTGTGAGACCGATACCTGGATCGATCTTGATTTTCGAATCCTGGCCAGCAAGGAAAGTATCCACCTTGACGTCGTGTATAAAGCGGATTTGTGGGATGCTCGCACCATAGAGCGGCTTGCGAAGCACTATCATTTTTTGCTTGAGGCGATCGCAGATAAGCCAGCGCGACGGATAGGCGACTATAGTCTTCTGAGGCCAAAGGAGGAGCAGCAGCTCCTGCATGATTTTAACGACACAGCTGCATGTCATCCGTCCGACACTTGCCTGCACAACCTGTTCGAAGCGCAGACTGCCGCTTACCCGGACAATATCGCTGTCAGCTGCCCATCGGAGGCGCTCAGCTATGCCGCACTTGAGCAAAGGGCAAACAAGCTTGCGCGTCATCTAATTGCAAAAGGTGTCAGCCTTGGGGACGTGGTCGGCATTCTCGTTGAGCGTTCGTGCGATCTCCTTGTCGGGTTTCTCGCGGTCTTGAAGGCGGGGGCCGTCTATCTTCCTCTCGATCCGCGACTGCCGCCTCAGCGTCTACGCTTCATGTTGCGGGATGCTGGTGCCACTGTCCTCATCAGCAAATCGGAGCTCATAGAACAGACGTTCGGGGAAGCCCTGTCAGGGCGAAACATTGAAGGTGCGAATGAATGCGCAGTGGTTCTCCTCAACAAAGACCACACCGAAATTGCTCAACATGAAATCACGCCTCCGCAATGCCCCGCCGGTCCCTCCGATTTGGCCTACGTGATCTATACGTCTGGTTCCACGGGTCAGCCGAAAGGCGTGATGATTGAACATCGCAGCGCCTGCAACATGGCGGAGGACCTAAGATGCACTTATCAGTTGGGGCCGGATAGCCGGGTACTACAGTTCGCCTCCTGCGGATTCGATGCATCGCTGTTCGATTTTATGCTGGCCTTAACTTCCGGTGGTCAATTGTGCCTGGCGCCCCCATCAGCGTCGCTGCCCGGAGCAGAACTTGTCGAGTTCATGCGCCGTGAGCGCATTACCGCTGCTGGTCTTACGCCGACAGCATGGACATCTTTGCCGTCGACCAATCTTCCAGATCTCACCGTAATCAAGTCAGGTGGAGAGCCCTTGCCGCCGGGCCTCATTGAGCGATGGGGTGAGAAGCGCCGCATCTTCAATTCCTATGGGCCCACCGAAACGACCGTTTATTGCATAAGGACCGAGGTAAAACCCGACGGGCGAAAGCCACCCATTGGTCGCCCCGCCATCAATACTAAGGCTTACATCCTCGATCGCTATGGTAATCCGACACCGGTCGGCGCAATCGGTGAGCTCTACATCGGAGGCGTCGGCGTAGCCCGCGGCTACCTCAATAGCGATAAACTCACGGCCGAGCTCTTTCGGCCAAACCCGTTCGATGATGATCAGCAATCCAGACTATACAAAACTGGGGATCGGGCCCGCTATCGGTCAGATGGCACAATTGAGTTCCTGGGCCGGAAAGACGGACAGATCAAGATTCGGGGCATGCGGGTCGAGCTTGCCGAAATCGAGCAGTGCCTGATGGAGCACGACACCGTCAAAACTTGCTGCGTTAGGCTGACAGACGGTCCCGAAGACAACGCGAGTCTAACGGCCTACGTGGTGAGGCGACCGGAAAGTTCGGAGGATACCGATGAACTTCAGTCTTTTCTGCGCGCCGCGCTGCCTGGCTACATGGTTCCCTCACAGTTCGTGTTCCTTCCGCAGCTACCGACCAATCGCAGCGGCAAGATCGATCGGCGCGCTCTTCCCGAGCCGAGGAGAAACGCCTCGGCATTAAAGGCCGCAACTTTTCCGACCGGCAGGTTGCAGACGGAAGTGGCTGACATCTGGAAGGACGTGCTCAAGTTGGATTCCGTTGGCGTTGAAGACAGTTTCTTCGATGTTGGCGGACATTCCCTGGCTGTCGTCCAGGTTCAAGCGCGTATCCAAGATCGTCTGGGCATTGATTGCAAGATTCTGGATCTTTTCGAGCACCCCACCATAAGAACGCTCGCTGCGCATTTGGCCGCAACTCAAGCTGCTCCTCACTCCGCTGGAGGTTTAAAGAGCACAATTGGTTCGACCGGAAGCGGCAGCGAACCCAAACAGGACCGCGATGCTGTTGCGATCATAGGTATGGCGGGCAGGTTCCCGGGGGCGGAGAATGTCGATCAGTTCTGGAACAATCTGGTCGATGGCATTGAGTCCATCGCAGACTTGGATGAACAGACATTGCGAGAAGCTGGCGTTGATCCTGATACGTTTGGCAAGCCTAATTATGTGAGGCGCGAAGCCGTTATCAGCGGAGTTGATCTGTTTGACGCAGCGTTCTTCGGCATCTCGCCTAAGGAAGCAGCGTGGATGGACCCGCAACAGCGAATCCTGCTGGAAACGGCGTGTCAGGCGCTGGACCATGCGGGATACGGATCGCGCGAGAACGCAGAAGGCCGAGTCGGTGTCTTTGCCGGCGTGGGGGCCAACCACTATCTCGCTGAACGTGAAGCAGGCCGCGACCTGCTGGATTCAGAGAAGTTGCAGATCCGCATTCTTAATGGCCACGATTTCACGGCGACCCGCATTGGCTATAAGCTCAACCTGACCGGTCCCTGCGTGTCAGTTCAGACGGCCTGTTCCACTTCGTTGGTTGCTATCCACCTCGCTTGCCAGAGCCTGCGCAGCAATGAGTGCGATATGGCGCTGGCAGGCGGCGCATCGATTTCCCTGCCCCATGGAAAAGGCTATCTCCATCAACAGGGCCACATCTTATCCCCTGACGGCCACTGCCGTGCGTTCGATGCTAAAGCACAAGGAACGGTGAGAGGCAGCGGAGCCGCGGTCGTCGTTCTCAAGCGGTTGAGCGATGCCTGTAGAGACGGAGATTATATCTGGGCGGTCATAAAGGGGACCGCCATCAACAATGACGGCGCCGCCAAGGTAGGCTTCGCCGCCCCCAGCGCCGACGGACAAGCTGCAGTTATTCAAGCTGCCCTCACCGATGCTGACGTCCCAGCGGATACGATTGGCTACGTGGAGGCGCATGGTACGGGAACCTATCTTGGAGACCCCATCGAAATCGCCGGTCTGACCAAGGCCTTCCGTTCCCACACGGCGAGGAAACAATTCTGCGCGGTAGGTTCGGTGAAGGCAAATGTCGGGCATCTCGACGCCGCAGCGGGTGTAACGGGATTGATCAAGCTCGCCACTATGCTGAACAGGGGAGTCATTCCCGCCAGCCTACATTTCGAAAAACCAAACCCAAATATAGACTTTCAGGAGAGCCCGTTGTTCGTAAACAAGACCTGCACCGCTTGGCCCACGGGTAGTCGGCCGCGGCGCGGCGGGGTCAGCTCATTTGGCATTGGTGGCACGAACGCGCACGCGATTCTCGAGGAGGCTCCGCCGCGAACCAGTGCGCAGGCCAGTCGCAGGCCGCACGTCTTTCCGGTATCGGCGGCGAGCAGATCGGCAATGACCGAAATGCTCCAGCAACTGGCCGGCTTTATGCGCCGAAGCGATATTCAGCACAGCGCAGCAAATATCGCATACACCCTGCAGAAGGGTCGAGCCGCTCTCAGATATCGCACAAGTCTCGTCGGATCCGGTCTGGTGGAACTAGCCGGCCAAATCGACCAGGCGGCACTGCAGGTGGGCGCGACGCGAGAGGTGTCAAGCAGTGAACCCCGCATCGTTTTCATGTTCTCGGGCCAGGGCGGGCAGCAGATTGGAATGGGTCGGGAGCTCTATGAAGAAGAGCCGGTATTCCGCAACGCCATCGACGAATGCGCAAACTGGCTTGATGAGCTCGGACATATTGATTTCCGCCCCCTGCTCTACTGCGAAGGCAAATCTGATGGCGAGCTTGAGCCTCAGCTGGAAGCCGTCATACAGCCTGTCATCTTTGCTACGCAATATGCAATGACGAAGCTCTTCATGTCGTGGGGCATTTTCCCTGCAGCTGTGATCGGCCACAGCATCGGAGAATATGCAGCCGCTCATTTTGCCGGCATCATCTCGTTACCTGATGCTATTCGATTGACGCTGATAAGAGGACAGTTAACGTCGCGTGTGCCTGCCGGCGGGATTGTTGCAGTCAGCCTGTCGCCGGAAGAGCTCCAGCCCTTTTGGAACGAACGCCTTTCATTGGCGGCAATAAATGGTCCACGTCAGTGCGTCGTTTCGGGGGCCGCATCCGAGATCGAAGCGTTTCATGAGCGATTGCAGGCGAAATCTATTGCGAGCAAACGAATACTTGGAAGTCATGCCGTGCATTCATCTCTACTCGACCCAATCCTGCCAGAGTTTAAGATTCACGCCGCACAAATCGATTTGCACGCGCCGCAAATGCCTTTCATGTCAACGGTACTCGGTGACTGGCTTGAGCCGGACGTTCCGCTCGATAGCAGCTATTGGGTCCGCAACCTGCGAGAGACGGTGCAGTTCCATCAGGCCTTCGATCGGCTAGTGCAATCGGGCCATGAGTTGTTCATTGAGATGGGGCCTGGCGCTGCCCTGACAGGACATTCCAAGCGGTTCAAGTCAAAGATATACCCTCGTAGTCCCCTCGCCTTTGCGGCCTTGCCGGGAGGCGATCATGGGCAAGGCGATCGCCTGAGACTGGTACAGACATTGGGCAAGCTATGGACCTGCGGCGTTCGCATAGATTGGTCTGTCCTGCACGATCATAAGCCCCCGCAGCGTACCCCCCTCCCGCCCTATCCTTTTGATCGCAAGCGTTACTGGCTCGATGCGGTCGTCACCAAGGAGCAGGAACGAAATGCCGATTTGAATCAGCCTGATATAGCAGCCGTATCCGTCGACCGCCGGACTGGAAACGAAGGGGTGCACAGTCCGACTGTTGTTGAGATGTCTGCTGAGGCAGCTTTAGACAGCCAAATTGCGGCGATTTATCGAGACATTTTGGGCTTGGATGAGGTTGTCCTGACCGACAGCTACTTTGATCTTGGTGGCGATTCGTTGAGCGCCTTAAGCGTCATCGATCGCATCGAGCAGCTCACAGGAGAGAGATTGGCTGTCTCCCTGCTGCTGGAACACCAGACTCCAAGAGGGCTCGCAACAGCCCTGTCGAAGATCCGTGGAAGCGCGCGTCCGAACGCATTGGTGCCGATACAAACGGGCGGTTCGCGGACGCCTGTGTTTTGCCCCCACCCTTTTGGGGGACATGTGCTTCTATATAAGCCTCTTGCTACGGCACTTGGCACAGAGCAGCCGCTCTTCGGCCTGCAGGCGCGCGGTCTGAACGGTGAGGCAAGACCTCACCTGAGCATTCCGGAGATGGCGCGGGAATACGTTGAGGCTATCAAGAGTGTACAACCGCGCGGCCCCTATCATCTGGTCGGCTTGTCCATGGGTGGTAGCATTGCTTGGGAAATGGCCTGCCAATTGCACGATGTTGGTGACGAGGTAGCTATAGTTGGGCTGCTCGATGCCAAGGCGCTTCACAAGGATGAAGAGCACACAAGCGACCGGTATCACCGCTTGCTCGGCGACCGCCGTATTCCTGAGTGGCTTAGCGAGCAAGCGGTCACATTGAGCGTCCTTTTTCCTGCGCTGAAGAAACATTGGCGAAAGCTGAAATCCATCAAACGTGAGTGTCAGGTCACGGCCTTGCTCGATTTCGGAATGCAAGCAGGCAACGTACCCGACATGGGCGAATCGCAGTTCAATAATATCGTGGCAGTTGCCGAGGCAAATAAAATTGCGCTGCGCGAATATACGCCTCGGTTCAACGACAGCAGGTCCGTTCTTTTTGCAGCCAAGAAGGGGCTGCGCACATTCACTAATGAACCTGATGGCGATCTTGGGTGGAAGCAGTTCGCGAGGGCGCGCCTGGAAATCCACGAAGTGCCAGGTGACCATTACACGATGGTCGCTCCGCCCCATGTACGCGTCCTAGCAACGAAGCTCAAAGATTATCTCAATCGAAACGACTAAGAGACGGCACCAGCAGCGAATCGCATAAGCGGGACACGGTCCGGTGACCAAACTGTTGCAACAAGTCCTTGAACTAAGTTTGCAGAATCTTTGCGAACGGAAATCGCTGACAATGGTACGTTCACTACAAGGTCTGAGATCAGGCACGGCTGAAACAGATTTTGCCGATGTACGCCCGGACCGCCGCACAGCACGCAACGTCGGAGACAACGGCCAATGGCAAGAAGAGCGCTCATCCTGCTTGAAGGTTCAAGGTATAATGGTCCGCTATACGTCCAAGCAGCTCTGCAACTTGGTCTTCATCCAATTGTCCTGTCGGCTGATCCAGCTCAGTACGACTATCTTGGGGCCGAAGGAATTGAGGCAATCCGTGGCGATACAGCCGATCTCGATGCGCTGATCCGCGAATGTTCCCGGCTCCGCGCAACCTATGACATTGCTGGCATTACGTCCGTCGGGGACTCGTTCTATGCGAGAGTTGGCAAGCTCTGCCGCCATTTCGATCTGCCGGGACCGAACCCCACATCCATCGAACAATGCTGCGACAAATTCAAGCAACGTCACCTACTCGCAGAGGCCGGCGTTCCAATACCTGCTTATCGCTTGGCAGCGGATGCTACGGAGGTGGAAAGTTTTGCTGCGGAGATCGGTCTGCCGGTGATTCTTAAACCAGCAGTTGGTGCCGGCAGCAGAGGTGTCCGACTGTGCCGCAGCTTCGATGAGTTAGCCGAACATACGACCTATCTTTTGGGCGGGGAGCACATATGGCAGTCCCCGCCGAGCATACTGGTCGAAGAATTCGCACAAGGCCCCTCTTATTGGGCCGACACAATGGGAGATCAGATCATTGGAATTGGCACCGCTGACTTCGGCCCCTTACCCCATTTTGTCGGTCGGGAATGGACCGTTCCGGCCCCGCTGACTGATAACGAGCATCGTCGTATCGCCGATGTCTCGCTAAGCTGTTTGCGCGCTCTCGGCCTTGACTGGGGGCCAACGGGCATTGAATTCCGGTGGACGAAGCGTGGCCCAGTCGTCATTGAAGTCAATCCACGCCTTCATGGCAGCCCAACTCCCCAACTGGTTCATCTGGCCTACGGCATCGATCTCGTCACCGAGCACATCAAGCTTGTCATCGGTGACGAATGGGATTTGCACAGAAGGTATTCGCACACTGCGGCCGCGCGGTTCCTGGTTCCTGATGGTGATGGCACTCTCGATTGGATCAGTGGCGACAGTCGGGCGGCTGCCATACCTGGTGTAGCCGAGGTCAAATTCTATGTTGAAGCCAAGACGCCAATCGTCAGGAAAGGCGATCTCCGAGACTTGATCGGGTATGTCATCGCCGCTTCCCCCAGCCGTGCTCAGACAGAGGCGATACTTCAGCGTGCCGTCGACTTAATCGATTGGTCGATTACACCATTTTCGACCCCTGGCGAACAGGAGCGGACTGCGGCCCCTTAAGAACTCAAGCACTTGTCCCCGACGCACCCTGTTGCGGGTCACCACCGGCCACTCCATCCGCTCGGTGAGCTTGAAACCACGGCATAAAACGCAGCAATACGTGATCGCACGCTGCCCGAGTAGGTAGCGCGAAGTCCCTGGCGATCAAACCCTGACATTCAGGAGACAATTTGATATTATGAAGCGCATAGCAGTCGGACGCCTGTTTCATGAATCGCACGGATATGCGCCCGCGACAGCGGCGGCAGATATCACGGTCGTTCGCGGCGAGACTGTGATCGAGGCGGCCAAGGGAAATGGCACGACGCTCGGCGGGATTGTCGACGCCTTGATTGAACGCGCTGACATTGAAACCCTTCCCGTTTCGGATTCGATGGTCGCCCCCAGCGGCGCCATCGATCATGGTTTCTACGTTGAGCAACGCCAGTTCTGGGGCGATGAACTCAAAAAGCTCGCGCCCGATGCGATTGTCCTCGACCTGCATGGGTCGATGTCCACGACTGAGATCGAGGATGCGGAAGGTGATTTCCTCTCCTACATTCGCAGCGCCATCGGCGGAAACGCAGTCATCGGAGTAGGTCTCGACCTTCATGCCAATATCACGCCGCAGATGTTAAAGGCAGCCGACATCTGCATCGCCTGCAAGAACAATCCCCATGACGATTACTACGACAATGGCAAGAAGGTCGTCAGATTGGTTTTCGATGTCCTGGAAGGCCGTCTGTGCCCGGTCTATACCTTCGCGAAAACCCGAATGATTGCCGCAGGCAGGCTCGAAACTCATCTCAGCCCACTTAAGGAAATGCACGCGCGTGCCCGTGCGCTCGAGAAGTCGGAAGCGCCAGTGGTGGACCTTAGCATCTACAACGCCTATCGCTTTGCGGATCTAACGGACATGGGTCAGGCCGCTGTGATCCTGAGCAACGGGCCGTATGCGCAAGCCAAGGCGATCGTCGAGGATTACGCCAAGGAGTTCTGGGATCTGCGCGAGTGCTTCAAGGATGAAACTGTGACGATCGCAGAGGCCCTAGATGCCACTGCGAAGGACAAGAGCGGCATCACCAAGGCGCTTGCCGATCTTGGTGACCGGACGCTGGCCGGCGCGCCGGGCGACAGCACCTTGATCCTGCAGGCCGCACTGAAGCATCCTGTGAAGCTCCAGGGCGCGATGACGGTCAATGATCCGGAAACCGTCGCTCAGGCACATGCCGCCGGAGTCGGCGCGAAAATCAAGATGCGTCTCGCCGGCAAGGTAACCCCGCTATATCTGCCCTTCGAGGTCGAAGGCGTGGTCAAGATGCTCAATAACAGGGATATCAAACTCATTGGACCCAGTTTTGCCAACGAATCCGCTGCCATAGGAAAGACGGCCCTTATCGAGATTGACAACCGTTTCCTTGTGATTGCCACGTCAAAGCCAGGGTTCATCGTTGATCCGGCCATTTTCGAATCCCACGACATCAATATCAGCGAGCAGGACTTTATCGTCATGAAGTCGCAGTTCCACTTCAATCGGAATTTCGAGGGCGTTGCAGCGACTATCTATGTTGCAAGCGCGGGCCTCTCCTATTTCGTGCCAGGTGCTTTCCCCAAAAAACGCGCACGGGTCTGGCCGGACACCGATGTGGGTGACGCGCCCATTGTCCCGGCTCAAGTAGTGGAGCGTTTAGCGGTATAGGACGTTCTCGCGACACCAGGCCCCGCTAACCCGCCGGTAGGCCTCGAACTTCTTTCAGGCCATCGCCTCCTCCTGTGCGATCAGTGTCTCTTTGCGGCAGAGGATCTCCGGATCGGCGCCCTTCTTCACGAGCAGCTCAGCTGGTTCTGCAATATAACCTTAAAACAAGCTTAAAGACTATTCATGCACTTAACTCGCTATAGGTGGTATGGTCCTGCCGAAATGATACTTTTTCTACTGGTGCGAAAATCATAAGGCGAAAAAATAATGAGAATATTCTCAATCCGAATCCATCCCTGGCCGAGCAGTTCCAAATCCTTGCCGCGTGATTGACCTCACGTCAGCCCTCTCTGCGCTCCCATTCAGCCGTTGCAACAAATCCGGCGCGCGAGCGTGGCAGCTTGGCTTTAATGGCGTGGGCATGTTTGGATAGCTTGTGAATTCCATCCAGCAGTCGATCCCGAAAGTTTCCACAATGGCAAAGAGAAGATCTCCACTCGTGCCGTTTCAACACAAGATGTTCCGTTCTCTATGGTCGGCTGCACTTGTTTCGAACCTTGGCACTCTGGTCGAGGGCGTGGCTGCTGCATGGCTGATGACGAGCATTGCCACGTCGCCTGGCATGGTGGCACTCGTCCAGTCATCGACCACGCTGCCATATATGATCTTTTCGCTAGCAGCGGGAGCGCTCGCGGATAACTTCGATCGCCGCCGGATTATGTTGACGGCTCAGCTGCTGATGGTGGGCGTTTCCGCGTCTCTGGCGTGTCTGGCCTACGCGGAGGCACTCACACCCTGGACCCTGTTGGGTCTCACGTTCCTGATCGGCTGTGGTTGGGCGTTGCACGACCCATCGTGGCAAGCTTCGATGGGGGATATCGTCCCTCGCGAGCACCTGTCGAGCGCAGTTGCACTTAACGGCATGAGCTACAATCTCATGCGCAGCATCGGACCGGCCATTGGTGGTCTTATCGTAGCGACAGCCGGGGCGGCGTTTGCAATTCTTTTCAATGTCTTTTGCTACTTCGCCCTGATCATCGCGCTCTTGCGGTGGAAAACTGTACGTGCACGACAGTCGCTTCCGCGGGAGGCTTTCGGTAGTGCCATGGGCGCGGGCTTCCGCTATGTGTTGTTGTCGCCGAACCTTCTCAAGGTGATGTGTCGGAGTTTCGTTTTCGGCCTCACCGCGATCGTCATTCTGGCTCTGCTGCCGCTCATTGCCCGAGAACAGGTGAAGGGTACTGCGATCACCTACGGCGTGATGCTGGGGTTCTTTGGCGTGGGTGCGATCTGCGGCGCGCTTCTCATCGGACGGACCCGTGAAGTTCTCAGCAACGAGTGGGTCATTCGTGCCGCGTTCTTTGTGTTGGCGATCAGCTGCTTCTTTCTGGCATCGAGCGAACACGTTTGGCTGAGCTGCCTTCTCCTCATACCGGCTGGTGCGGCATGGCTGCAGGCTTTCTCGCTGTTTAACGTGACGGTTCAGCTTTCGGCGCCACGGTGGGTCGTCGGGCGAGCCATGTCCCTCTATCAGACGGCTACATATGGCGGCATGGCGGCCGGCAGCTGGATCTGGGGTGAATTGGCGAATATCCAGGGCGTTTCTGGAGCCTTGTTCGTTGCCAGCCTCGTTCTTGGGTTCGGTGGGCTGATCGGCATTTTTCTTCGCCAACCGGATTTCGAAGCGCTCAATCTCGACCCAACCAATAAATTCAGCGAACCGGCCGACTTGACCTGCGATCGCGAAGCGGACCGATCATGGTGATGGTTGATTATCGCATTGATCAGAAAGACGTTCCAGAATACCTCATCGTGATGACATCGTGGCGAAAAGCCCGACTTCGAGACGGTGCCAGGCAGTGGGCGCTGCTACGCGACCTCGAAAAGCCCGAACTATGGACCGAGAGTGTTACCACGTACCGACATGGGCCGAATATATAACCAGAGGCAGACCCATCGCGACGCTGAAATCGCGACGCCTAAGAGCACTGCACCGAGACGATTGCCACCGAAAATGGTTTTGTTGCAACGGCTGAATGGGAGCGCAGAGAGATCTGACGCGAGGCCAATCATGCGGCAAGGATTTGGAACTGCTCGGCCAGGGATGGATTCGGATTGAAGGCGAACCTCGCCTGTTGCTTACGCATCAAATGTTGCAACACATCCTCGTCACCCGCATATCGCGGCCTCTTTTCGGTTCGGCCGCGAACGCTCTGAAAGGCAATGCTATCCCTCCGAGTATTGAAGACGCCCAAGCCTGCCGAGGCTAACAGCAGCCCACGCCTATTCAAAGACATTTCAAGCAAGATCTTACCTCCCTAATGCGCATTATTTTAAGATGCAAGGCTAGCCTGAATATCTCAAGGTAAGGGGTGCATCGGCCCCAAAAATCTGAGAAACTGCGTTTGTGACAAAGAGTTACCAGACAGGAACGGGGTCCGATGCACACACAACGTATCTCCGATCAGCTCGAATTTGAAGGCTTCGACGGCACAAAGTGGTCGCCGGTTTCGACGGCGGAGCGATCACCTCGGATGCCGGCGCCTTGCTTGTGCGCCACGTTGACAAAATCGTCGGTCTGTTCCGCCGGGTGGCTGCCTGCTTCATCGAGCGACGCGATTCGGACTGCACGGTGCACAGCGTACAGACGCTAGTGGGACAGCGCATCACGGCGATCGCGCTGGGATATGAGGACGTCAACGACCACGACACGCTCCGCCACGACCCCGTGCACGGTCACCAGGAAACCCGGTTCTTCCACGGCTACTACAACTGCTACTGCTAGCTGCCGCTCTACATCTTCTGCGGCCGGCACCTGCTGGCGGCAAAGCTTAGGCGTTCCAACATCGACGCCAGCAAGGGAGCGGTCGAGGAGGTCAAGCGGATGGAGCGGCAGATCCGCAGGAAGTGGCGCAGAGTGCGCATTGTCCTGCGCACCGATTCCGGCTTTGCCCGGGAAGAGCTGATTGCCTGGTGCGAGGCCAACGGCGTCGACTATGTCTTTGGCCTTGCCCGCAACGAGCGGCTGGAGAAGAAGATCGCTCCAGCCTTGCAGGAAGCTCGCCTGGCAGGAAAAGCGACCAGGCCGCGCGCGTGTTCCGCGACTTCATGTGGTCACGCCGATGGCGGGTCATCGCCAAGGCCGAGTGGACGACGCAGGGCGCAATCCGCGATTCGTCGTGACCCTCGCTCAGCCAAAGCGTTGGGCGGCACGGGGGCTTTACGAGGATCTCTACCGACACTGTGCCCGCGGCGACATGGAGAACCGGATCAAGGAGTGTCAGCTCGACCTCTGCGCCGACCGCACCAGCGCTCACACGCCCCCTGCGGCACAGTCAGGCTGAAGCTGCTGAAGATCGGTGCGCAGGTCCGTGTCTCGGTGCGTCGGATCAAGGTCGCAATGGCTTCAGCCTGTCCATACGCGGAAGAATTTGCCCTGGCTGCCTGCCACTGAGTTTTTCCTCCATCTGAGATTAGAGTCCGGCCCTTGATTGAAGGACGGACTGATGAAGAGAAAGCGGTTCAAGGAAGAGCAGATCATTGCGGTTCTGCGCGAGCATGAGGCGGGAGCAAAGGCGGGCGATCTGGCCCGCAAGCACGGGGTCTCGGAGGCGACGCTGTATAACTGGAAGGCCAAGTATGGCGGGATGGATGTCTCTGACGCCAAGCGGCTGAAGGCTCTGGAAGACGAGAACGCCAAGCTGAAGAAGTTGGTCGCCGACCAGATGCTCGAAGCGTCGGCACTGCGTGAGCTTCTGTCCAAAAAATGGTAGGGCCCGCCGTCAAGCGCAAAGCCGTCGCGCCTCTGCGGGCCGTCATGGCTTGTCGGAGCGTCGGGCCTGTTCCTTTGTGGCCGCTGATCGCAAGATGATCCGCTGCCAGTCCCGGCGTCCGCCAGAGACGGAGCTGCGTGGTCGGCTGCGTGACCTCGCCAACGAGCGCCGACGCTTTGGCTACCGGCGGCTGTTCATCCTGCTCAGGCGCGAGGGCGAGGCATCTGGCGTCAACCGCATCTATAGGCTCTACCGCGAGGAGGGCCTGATGGTGCGCAAGCGCCGGGCAAGGCGGCGAGCGGTCGGCACGCGGGCGCCGATCCTGGTCGAGGCAAAGCCGAACGCGCGCTGGTCGCTGGATTTCGTGCATGACTAGTTCGCCTGCGGCCGGAGGTTCCGCGTGCTCAACATCGTCGACGACGTGACGCGCGAATGCCTGGCCGCGATCCATCCCCGCCCTCCGCGAACTCCACGACGTTACCCACCACGACCCGGAGTGATCGGCGCCGGCGCGCCGACCAACGCTGACCTACCATAGACGCACTATTTCGGGAAAGGTGCCTTGGCGCACCGCTTACAGTTAAGTTGATAACCCCTATGACCATACTTCGCGGCGCCGCAGCTCTTCCATCCCAATCAAAAGCATCGGAATGGGGGTTGTCGGGTCCTCCTATGTCTGTCCGGCGACTGGCAGGGTACCCCCTCGTGCCACCCGCCAATTTACAAGTTGATTGCGGTGATGGAAGCCCCGGGTTTAACTGGCCGACCTGTCCGCAAGCCAACTCCAGCGGCAAAAAAAGGTGGTGGTGCCAGCAAAAATTATACTGCGCCTTCGGGCTTTAGCGCGCGGAACGTCGTGTCAACCGATTTCGCGATGGCGTGGACGATGATGTCAACTCGTCCCTGGTGATGATCAGTGGCGGGGCAAAGCCGAGGATATCGCCATGCGGCATGGCCCGGCCGATGACCCCATTCTCAAGCAGAGCAGCGGCGGCACGCGCCCCCATCTGAAGTTCGGGCTCAAACGGTACGCGCGCTTTGGGATCTCGCATCAGCTCTACGGCAGATAGGATTCCGACGCCGCGAACTTCGCCGAGAATAGGATGTCCTCCAATTCGGCTTTCATTACGGGAAAGCCAATAGGGCCCGACATCGCGGACATGCTCCAGAATGTTTCTCTCCTTCAGCACCGTATCTAGGCCCTCAGCAAGAATAAGGGTTTCAAGCTCGTCGGCGCAGCGCTTGGAGAAGGCTTCCTCAGTTTCGCCCTCATGCGACTGGCGATAGTAGTGTGGCGTCGTTGTAAGGCGCACCAAGTTCAAAGGCAGGTAAAAAAACTTATGAAAGAACGGAAGGCCCGTCAGGCTACCAGTGACCAGCCCCCCGGAACCGTGATAACCGCGATGCCGCGAGATGATCTTATTCTTTTCAGGGCGGCCGAGAATGTTATTGTAGTACCAGACGAGCTTGATGTTGGTCTCGTTTGCGGCGGAGCCGGACAGGCCGAAATAGACCCTACGCATGTTCTGGCCGAAATATCAGCGGTCACTTCGTTATCTTGTCATAGACAGCCGCTGCGGCAGTAGGCATCACAAACCTCGTCTCAGCGGCATGGTCAGACAGTGTGTCGAGCCGCCTTCGAGCACGAACTGTTGGAGATCCGGCTCCAGTACCTTAAGCCCGTTGGCACGAATACGCGCGTTGATCTCGGGCTGTTGTTGGGCAGACAGGACAACGTCGTTGCCGAGTGCGGTAACGTTGCAGCCCATCCGCATCACATCGCCGTAGCTCACATGGATAAGTTCGTACCTGTATGAGAGCCAGCCGACATCAGCAGCATCCAGAATTTCGGTTGCGCATAGCGCAAGCCGCTCATTCAGCACGCTGAAAAGCACATCGAGATGGAGGAAATGGGCTGGAACGCGGATCTTGCGCACACTCCAACCCTCGCCCCCCACCCAGCGGGCGACCTGGTCCGCGCCTTTTGAGAAGGTCCGGACCTCATTCACACCAATGATAATCTCCCCCTCTCTAAGGATCTGGACATCGCCACCCTCGACCGGAGCCGCCGTAACGCGTTTCCAGATAGGCAGCTCAAGATGGGAGGCGAGATCTTCGATAGCGCCCCATTCGCCGCGCCGTTCCGGGCGGGCCATCTGGGCGATCAGCATGCCCCACGGAGTCATGATCCCGCTATCGCGGGCGAACGTCTGCATCGGCAAATGGTCATCGGGCTCGAGGAAGTGGCATGTCACCCCCTCCCCCTCGAGCGCCGCGACCAGTTCCTGGTGTTGGGAAATGGCGGCGTCCACGTCGACTGACGCGCCTGAAGACTTTGACTGCTCAACAATCGCGTTCTCGGCGGCCCAGTCGTAGTAAGTGGGGCGACAGAGCGCGACCTCCTGAAGAACACCGTGTTCGCTACGCACGAACTCCCGGCCGTCTGTCTGGCGTACCGGGCGCGGACTGGTCTCCAGCATGTTTCCTCCTGATGGATTGCTTAAAGCCGGTCTATGTGAAGGTGGTCCCGGCCCGAGACGATAAGAATGGAGATCAGCAGTCTGTCAGTCGGCGATGCCGATGTCGAATTAGCCGATCGGGTAGCTCTTGAACACCTTCTTTGTTTCTTGGACTATTCAAGAGGCTCAGTTCGCGTGATTGAGCTGGTCGAGAATCCAAGCCAACCGAAATGCCTGGTCCTCAGCTCTGGCGACCCCATGCGAGGCGCCGGAGTGGCCGCCGATTTTCCTGACGCGAAATAGCTTACATACGCCAGCCTTTTCAACACGCTGTTATGCATAAGACGGGATAGATCAGTCATCAGCGAAGAGACTTATTCAGATGAGGTAACCGGTTATATCGTCCTCTTCCATATTATAATTCCTCACATAGATTCGATTGTCGCGCCGAAATAGATAGGGCCTTTGAGCGGGAATCTTTCCAAGTTTTGTAGTAACCACATAGCTCGGAACGGAAAAACCCGTTTCGAACCCGACAAGCCCATCGACAATCTCTTGGCCTTGCTCGAGACCAGTCACGAAATGGGAAACGCCAGTGACACGATCGCAATGGTAGAGATAGTACGGCCTCACCCGTATTTCGATAAGCCTGCGAAAGAGCGCCTTCAGTGTCTCAAGATTGTCATTAATACCCTTCAATAGGACCGTCTGATTTTGCACGGGAATACCGTGCCGAAGGAGGCGGTCGCAGGCTTCGGCAGCCTCTGCAGACACTTCGATCGGGTGATTGAAGTGCGTGCTAAGCCATATGGGCCGATACTTATCCAGCATGCTACATAGCTCATCGGTAATTCGCTGAGGCAAAAAGACCGGGTAACGGGATCCGATTCTTACTACCTTGACGTGCGGTATAGATCGCAACCTACTTACTATTTCTTCCAACTTTCCATCACTCAGTACGAGCGGATCGCCACCTGTTAGTAGAACGTCGGATATTTCCTGGTGCCGGGCTATATACTCGAAATCAGGTTCGTATGCGGCATCATAATCCGTGTTATAGTATGTGCCTTTCTCGTTAGACGTATGGTATTTTCTGGTACAAAAACGACAATAAACAGGACATGTATCTGAAACCAAGAAAACGACCCTATTCGGGTATTTGTGTATAACACGTCGCGTCTTAATGAATATCGCGTCCCCAACGGGATCAATATCCGAGCCACCATCAGTATTCATTTCATCCGCATGAGGTATGGCTTGCAGGCGAATCGGACACTTGTCATCCGTCTTCGACATCAATGACGCATAGTAGGGAGTCACCATCCACCGGTAGGTGCCTTTGACCGCATCAATCGCTGTGACATCCTGGTCGCTTAGGGCAACCCATTGCGCGAGCTTGTCCTTCGTCCTGATTAGATTGCGCATATGGAACTTCCAGTCGTTCCAAACGGCGTCGGTGAAATTTTCTTTCGTCAGCAACATTGTAGGGACTCCACAATTTCAGAAGTTTGACGCTCCGATGGGCGTAATTGCTCCAAGAAGAACTACCGACTCATAGTAATTCTGTTGCAAGTCTACCGCAATATAGATAGCAGGCGGTGTTGCATCTGATATTTCCTTTTATCGAGATCGTTGGCGATTCTGTTTCTGCAAAGGAGATGGCCCTTCCTCAGTTCATTCGTTTGACGATCTATATCAAAATTCACTCGCAGCCTATCTGTATGTGCACCGTGACTAAAGGCCTAAGCCGCAATTAAATGTGGAATTGCAGAGCTGTCAATGCAAAAAGTCAACGAAATATCTTTTTGTGGTGTTATATTATGTTTCTACTTTATTTCATCATCAACAAAATGCGCCTCACAAGTCTAATTAAAACTACTTATTTCGTAATATTCACGGCGGTTTAGCTCTTACTTTCGGAGTTGCGCCGCCGTGGCGTCGGGCACGATCTGGCGGCACAAACCGCCGGCAGTGCGCTCGGCCCATGGCGCTTGCATGCCGCCATTCTGCTTGATCGAACCCTGGTTCTGTAACCTGCGGGCTCCGCGCTGTGGCCCGCCCTTTCGTGCGATGAAAGGCTCGGTCGCTCGGGTGGGCCAAGCCGATCCTCATGCACGGAGGCGGGCCATCCGAGGGTATATCGGAGCATTTGTCGTGTTTGACATAGCCCAACAAACAGCGTGCGGTGGCGATCGCGGAGGGCGACCGCATGGGCGGGGTCAGGTTTGTCGGCAAGGGCGAGAAATAATGCTGCGCGATAAAGCGGACAATCAAAAAGCACGGCTTCCCACGTGGCCATGCCTGGCGGCGATGGGTTCGAATTTGTGTTGCCGGGCGGTTGGTCTGCGATGGGACGACGAGGTTTCGGACTGCGGGGTGCTGTCACATTGATTGAGTGATAAGGAAATTGAGGTAGCAGCGCGCCCATCACCCTGAGATCCGGGCGGGCGGATTTCCAGCATCAAATGTGGCCGGCCACATTTGATGCGTAATGTAGCGTCCGCACTTATGTGACGCTCGGGCGCGGCGCCCAGCGTTTCCGCCATGAAGACATTTCGAGCGCCACATTATGGGACAGCTACAGGCTGCGGAGGAAGTCCCTCAGGTCGGGCCGATCTCGCCAACACCTTGTCGGTTTGACGTCGCTGGCGGGCTCGCATGCGGCCAAGGCCTTAGCTTTCATCTCGAAGTCGATTTCGGCATAGATGTTGGTCGTGTCGAGCGAGACGTGCCGAGCTACCCTGTATTGCGGGCGAGATTGCGTTCGGCCACCACATGTTCCAGCAGGAAACGTCGGACTCACGGACCCAGAAGAGTGTGGTCGCTCATCAGGCAACCTCCCCGATGCGCTGAATCAGTTTAAGGACTGGTTGGGCGCTGGTCCCGCGCCACCGCGACGACAGCCAAGCTCGCTTGCCCCTTGAGGGCCCGCATGAGACCCGCTGCGTTGCGGTGGCCGGAAGCCGCAGACGGGCTACAGGAAGATGCGCCACGGACATGTCGACCAAGATGCGTCCAGAGCGCCAATTGATGAGCATCCCGTAAGGGCTCCCTGCACCGGGCACCATACTCCAGTTATGCGAGGTGGATCCATGACCATTTTCGTCGGTCTCGATTGGGGCGGATCGAGCCATGCCGTTTGGATCGCCGACGCTGGCGGCAAGATCCTTGAAGGCTTTGTCATAACTCATGATCGCGACGGGCTTGCCGATCCCGTTGCGCGTCTGCGCCGTCATGGCCGGCCCGAAGAGACGCCGGTCGCCATCGAACGGCCCAGCGGGCTCATCGTCGACGTGCTGATCGAGGCCGGTTTCGTCGCACGCCGGTCCATCCCAATGTCGCAAAGGCGTGCCGGCCGCGCTACCGCGCCGTCGCCACTAAAAGCGATCCTTGCGATACCTACATTCTTGCCGACATCTCGCGCACCGATGGGCACCGGCTGACCCCGCTCAGGCCACAGTCCGACGCCATCAAGGCGCTGCGCGCGCTGGTGCGCGGGCGCGACGATCTCGTCCCCATACGACTCGTGCTCGCCAATCAGCTGCGCGCCTTGCTCGAAAGCTTCTGGCCTGGCACCGCCAGCCTGTTCGCCGACATCGCAAGTCCGATCGCGCTGGCTTTCCTTCAGCGCTATCCAACGCCCAAAAGCGCCGCTCGCTTGGGTGAGAAACGCATGGCTGCCTTCCTCGCCCAGAACCAGTATTGCGGCCGGCGCAGCGTTGCCGATGTGCTCGGCCGGCTCAGCGCCGCTCCCACCACAATGGCCGCTGAGGCCGAGGCCGATGCCAAGGGCGAACTCGCGCGCGCCATCGCCGCAACCCTCGAGAGCATCGTCATCCAGATCGCCAGGCTCTCCAGCCGCATCGGGCATGCCGTCGCAGAACTCCCCGAAGGGCGCATCGTCATGTCCTTCCCGCGTGCCGGAAAGATCTGTGCCGCACAGATCACCGCCGAACTTGGCACGTGCGGGCTCGCTTCCAGAGCCAGGAGCACCTCGCTGCCGAGGCCGGCGTCGCTCCGGTCACCAGAGCGGCAAATCCCGCAGCGTCACATGGCGATGGGCCTGCAACAAGCGCCTGCGCGCCGCACTCACCTGCTTCGCCGATACTCCCGCCATGCCAGCCCTTGGACCGCAAAGCTCTGTCAGGACGCCAGAAAACGAGGATGCAGACACCCCCACGCGGTGCGCATCCTCGCTAGAGCATGGCTCAGAATTCTCTGGCGCGCCTGGCAGGACGGCACACCTTAGGAAGGACCTCCATGGCGTAGCGCTCGAAGCGGATGCTTGCTTCGCAAAGCAGGTCTGGAGTCAGGGCGAGGTAACGCTGTCTTCCGGCGATATGCACATGGCCGAGATAGGTCGACAATTGCGGCAATAGTCGCTGGACGTCGGCGCCGGCGCGGTACCAGGCGGCGAGGCGATGAACGGCAAAGCTGGCGCGCAGTACCTCCTGCTGTTTCTGTACAACTCCGGCGCTCGAGCCACTGAAGCGGCCCAACTCATGATCTGTGATCTCGATATGCGCGCCGCTTGCGTCAGAATCCACGGAAAGGGTGGAGAGCAACGCCTTTGTCCCCTTTGGCCGGCTACCGTCGCCAAATCGTCAAACTCATCAACAGACGGTCGCCGACCGAGCCCGTATTCCAGAACCGCCAGGGCCAGCCGATCACCCGCTTCGGTATCCACACCATGGTCGAACGCCATGCGGCAAAGCTTTTGACCAAGTTCGCGGCATTGGCAACAAAACGGATCAGCCCGCATACCATTCGCCACAGCACGGCAACCCATATGTTGCGCGCCGGCGTCGACATCAACACCATTGTCGTGCAGACGCGGTTGATGTCGTGGGTTTCCGTCGTCGCGCATGACGCCGGCCCGGCACGGAGCCGGCAAAAGGCCTTCTCAGCACTCTGACGCGTGATTGCCTCACCGCGCCGGGACAGAAAGAGCGGTGCATCGGCGTCGCCGCGGCGCATTTCGACATAAGGGATCAAAACGCGGCCCAAATCGCCACCAATCGGTACGAAGCGGGTCTTGTAGAATTTGCTCTCGCGAATGAGCAGGACCCCCGCACCAAGGTCAACATCGGCCAGGGTAAGGGCGAGCGCTTCGCCGCGAAGTCCGGCACCGTACAACACCAGCAGGAGAATCCGATAGGTCTCCGGGGCGATATGGCTACGCGGATGATTAATTGCCGGGATGCCATCGAAGAGGCGACGCAATTCGTCGCCAGAATAGATGTAGGGTACGAAGGCTTGCTGCGGTTTGGGAACACGCTGCGGCAGCCGCGACTGGTCGGTGAAGCCGCAGGCGACAGCAAATCTGTAGAAGCCGCGAAGCACGCTGCGCTTGCCTTCCCAGAAACGGGTGATCGGGCCATGTCCGGCGAGAAAGGAGACCACGTCGACGGCGCTGACATCGCGCGCGGCGACATCGCCCATGGCCCGGCAAAACGACCTGAGGGTGTGCGCTTCCGTTCGAAAGCGCATCTCCATGGCCTGCTTATGGTCGACATAGCGGGCGACCGCGTCGGCGAGTTTCATACGAGCCCCCGCAGGTCAAAATCCGCCACCTCGCGCAAACCGGTCAGGTCGACCTTGGCATAGACACGCGTCGCATAGGCACTGCGATGGCCGAGATGATCGCCGATCTCCTTCAAGCTGAGCCCGGTCGCGACCAGGCGGGTGGCACAGGCGTGGCGAAGGCAATGCGGACCATGGTGGTTGGGAACAGGAATGCCCAGCTGCGCCAACACTGCTGACCACATGGTACATGCCGCCTGCCGAAAGCGGCCGGAATGGAGCCTTGAGTGCCAGGAAGAGCTCCCGGCGTGCGCAACGTGGCCTGACGCGTTTGAGGTACTGAAGGACAGCGTCACCGACGGAAGTCACGAGCGGGTAGCATTGCGCGCGCCGCTGCTAGGTCGATGAACGGTGATGGCTTCATTCGACCAATCCAGATCTTCAAGGCGCAACCCGCACCTCACCGCTTCGTAGACCGTAAATGGCGAATAACATCAGGATCGCATGGTCGCGGATGTCGCGCGGGTCTTCTCCGCCGGTGCTGGCGACCAGCTGCTGCACGTCGTCCCATGCCGGACCGCCGGGCAGGCCTTCCTGTTTGAATAACCGCGGCGCGTCGATGGCCGCGGCAATCCCACGGCGACACCAGCCGCGCACCTCGGCGTGTCGGAAGAAGGAACGCAGCCAGCGCTCGATGGGACGGACACGCGGCACCAGCCTTCCTTGCCTTTCAAGCCGAGGAAGGTATCGATATCGGTGATCGTGATCTGCGCGGTCGATGTCGTGCGCGGACGAACCGTTTTAAGAACGCAGTCGACATGCCAGCGCCGGTTCCGAACTGTCGCCGACGCCAGGCCGCGTTCATGACGCAAGGACGTGACAAAGTCCTCGACGTCGGCCGACAAGCCATCCGGCTTGTCCCGCGGCAGCTCAACCAAACGACCTAGGAAGCGGAGCCAAGCGGTGGCCGTTTGGACGAAACAGTTGTCGTGGCCACCGATCATCTCGCGCGCGACCTTGGACAAGTTGATGGTCGGCCCAGCTTTGGGCAGCTGATACGATATCCTGAGACGTGACAGGCCCGTCATGCCCAAGGCCGATCCATCGCGCGACAATCAGCAGCTCGCCGGCAATGCGCAGCAAGGTGGCATGAGCAAGCCCATCCACAGTGGCGCGGTCCACAAGATATCGCTCTCGCTCGTCTCGTGCGGGACCGGTTTGATGGCGTGTCAGGACTTTCGGGTAACTGAACAGGGTGTCGAACATGATCGGACTCCAGGCTGATGAGGAGGCTCCGACCACTATTATGTGCAGACAACGTGACATCGCCTAGAAATGTTCATTATCGCGCCTCCCCGTTCGAAACCGACATCGCCAGGAACCGCTCAAAAACGCTTGCGATTTTATCGATGTCAGCGTCAGACATAGCCGTCGACAAGCAAGCCGAGGCATCCACGGGCAGAACGATTCCATTGTTTCTGAAGAACCGGCTCATGGCTTTCATTGCGGCCGCTTCATCGGGCGAAGGATAGGCTTCCCGGTAGTCGTGTGGCAGCTTCTGCTTGGGATGGATCCGAAAGAGCGACGCAGCACCACTGATTACATAATGCGCTTGATGGTGGGCAATCGCAGC
>NZ_JAMYNR010000049.1:0-24581 GCF_040319155.1 Mesorhizobium sp. M0954
ATGGGGAACGCAGAACGGCGACACCGCATTAGAGAGCTCTCCGGAACTACAAGCCGTTTTCCGGGAGCACAACCTCGCAACGACTGGGACCGAACCGCCTCCCATCGACACAAGCGACACCTTGTATGGCACCAGCGGCGACGATGTGTTTCACGGCGCCGGCGGCCACACGATGATCGGCTATGGCGGCAATGACACCTATTATGTCGATGACATCCGCGACAAGGAGATCGAGGCCGCGGGCGGCGGTACCGACAAAGCATTCGCCTCCGTAAGTCATGCGCTTGCGGCCGGATCGGAAATCGAACTTCTCGCCACCAACAGCCCGTCCGGCACCACGGCGATCAACCTGACCGGCAATGCGTTCGCCCAGACTATCCAGGGCAATGCCGGTGCCAATGTCATCAACGGCGCCGGTGGGGCCGATACGTTGGTCGGCTATGGAGGCAACGACACCTACTACGTCGATAATGCCGGCGACAGGGTGAATGAGATGGCCGGCGCTGGCGCCGACAGGGTGCTCAGTACGGTGAGCTATGCCCTTTCGGCTGGGTCGTCGGTGGAGCTTCTCGTCGCCAGCAATCCGTCCGGAACGACGGCAATCAACCTCACCGGCAACGAGTTCGCTCAGACCATCCTGGGCAACGCCGGTGCCAACACGATTATTGGCGGCGGTGGCGCCGATAGGATGATCGGCTATGGCGGCAATGACACCTATCATGTCGATAATGTCAGAGACCAGGTACGCGAAGCGGTCGGCGGTGGTATCGACAAGGTGCTCGCCTCGGCGAGCTACGCCCTTACGGCCGGCTCGCAGGTCGAGCTTCTCGCTACCAGCAACCCGTCCGGCACGACGGCAATCAACCTCACCGGCAACGAGTTCGCCCAGACCATCCAGGGCAATGCCGGTGCCAATGTCATCAACGGCGGACGCGGCGCGGACACCATGATCGGTTATGGCGGCAACGACACCTATCATGTCGACAATGCTGGCGACAAAGCGATCGAGGCAGTAGGCGGCGGCATCGACAGGGTGTTCGCTTCGGTAAGCCATGCCCTTTCAGCAGGCTCACAGATCGAGCTTCTTGCCACCACAAGTCCTTCAGGTACGGGAGCAATCAATCTCACTGGCAACGAGTTTACCCAAGCCATCCAGGGCAATGCCGGCGCCAATGTCATCAATGGTGGCGGCGGTGCTGACATCTTGACCGGTAACGGAGGCAATGATGCATTCGTGTTCAACAGCGCCCTTGGAGCCGGCAATATCGACAAGGTCACCGACTTCAACAAGCTCCAGGACAAGATCCAGCTCGACGACGCCGTTTTTGCCGGGCTTAAATTGGGCGGCCTTTCATCCGATGCTTTCTTTGCTGGCACGGCTGCGCATGATAGCTCCGACCATATCATCTACAACAGCTCAACCGGAGCGCTCTCTTTCGACAGCGACGGCATCGGCGGCGCAGCTCAAATACAGTTCGCCACTCTCTCTCCAGGTCTGTCGCTTACGGCAGGTTCGTTCCTTGTGATCTGAACGACCCGGAACGGCGGACCTTCAATTCGAGACGGTCCGCCGCTTTATCTTTGCTCAAGCACCGGATTTTTCCAAGCGAAGTGACCAGGCTGGGTTGTGCTCTCCTCCTGGAGCTAGCGCGGCGTGCCCTCCGTAAGGTTCACCCGCAAATGGAGTGGTTTCGTCTGGTGAGTGTCTTCCGGGGATTTATTCGCCGCGAGCATAGCATGCCAAACGAGCTTCGCTTAATTCGCCTATGCGAGCCCTCCCCACGAGCGGAACCCACACGTTCCAGCGCAGCATGATCCGGTTATCGCGGAAAGTTTTGCTGCACGCCATCTGACGTCCTTGTCCCTCGTGATCCTGGTCTTGCTTAAAAGTGGCCTGAATGGTTGCGCTCAATGTCAATACTGAGATCTGGGGATAGCCCGACACGGCCAAAAGCGGTCAAACGTCAGCGATTTGTCGCTGCATTGACCTTGAGCAAAGATGCGGAGCTCCATTCAACTCAGGACACTCAACTATGCGCTTGTGGTCGCTGAAGAGGGCAGCTTTCTGCGCGCCGCGCGGCGCGCCGGGATCGACCACACTGCGCTCAGCCGGCGCATACGCGATCTCGAATACGCGATGGGAACGACGATATTTCATCGCCATGCCCGCGGCGTTGGGCCAACCCCGGCGGGCGAGCGTTTCCTCAATCGTCTGCGCTCCGTGCTGCTCGAACTGGACAATACTCTGACGCTGGCCCGGACCGACATTAAGAATGAACAGCAAAGGCTTTCCATCGGCTCCAACGGACTCATCCTCGCCGGGCGAGCGCTGGATGCGATCATCGAGTTCGGGAAATGTCATCCAAATGTTGCCGTCAGCTTGATAGAGGGATCCCACCCCGACCCTAGGGCTCTGGGCGGCATCGAGGTCGACGTCACCGTGACCTCCTCCTCGCGCTCCAATGGCGGCCCATTCGAACTAATGTTGTGGAAGGATACTCTGGCCGTCGTTGTTGCTTCAAATCATTCTCTCGCAAACTGTCCCGTGATCGAGTGGTCGGAGCTAGGCCAGGAGACGCTGCTGGTGCGCAGGGGCGAAGCATTTCTGCTCGCCGACGCTGTTGGAAATGGCGTGCAGCTTCCCGCAATCGTCGAACATCATGTCAGTGCGGGCATCCTTCTGCGCCTCGTCGGAAACGGTCTGGGAGTCGCTCTGATCCACGACGGAGATGCCAACGGTGTTCCTGAAGGTGCCGTCTGCCGTAAACTGAGGATCGGGGGCAAGCCAATCCAGATCTGCAATTTTGCCCGTTGGCGCCCGGACAACGCCAATCCTGTCCTGCCGATCTTCATCGCGTTCCTGCGCGATCGGTATTCGTCCTGACGGCCGCAATGACCCGAATAGTCATCCCGCCTTCAGGGTTCGTCGGGCTTTAGCAAAGGCTCTGTCCGTTGCCATGAACCGGGTCAGCATCGGCGCTATCAGCTTGCCGGATCGGCGACTATCTGTCCGGCCTCGCGGCCGAGCAATTCAGCATAGGCGACGAAATCGCGATGAACGGCGCCGGGCAGTTCGGCCGTGATCTTGACCGGACGGTCATCGGGAATGGCGGAGAGTTTCAGCTTGGTCATGACGGATCCTTCGGCGCCGCACCCGGTCAGCACCAAGGCCTTCGGCGATGCGCACCAGGTCGCTGAGCGCTGAACGGATTTGTGGCCAGGGGAACTCGGAGCATTCCTCCCATGCCTCGCCCTCGCGCAATACGGCATCCAGCTTGCCCGCCACGCCCGCAAGAGTGGTGGCCGGCGTCGTCGAGAACGCTTCCAGCAGATCCGCCGCGCGTTCGCCAGCCTCGCGCTCGGCTCTGAGCGCAGCAGTGTAACCGGTCTCCTCGGCAGCCGCATTCCAGCGTGCCTGATACATCGCGAAATAAGCTTCGGCCTTTTCACGAAGCGCCATCTCCGGCTCTTTGCCGAGCACTTCGTTGAGCGCCTCGATAGAGTGGACTGTCACTTCCCGCCCCTTGGGCAGGCGGACGATCACACAAGGAAGGCCGACGCTCTCTAGGAGCCTCGTCTCCAGACGCTGCTGCCTACGGCAGAGCCGTTCGGTCCTCTTATGGGCTGTCTCCCATTCCCGCCAAAGTGCCAGCGCTGGGTCTGCCGGCATACTCGGTGCAGCTGGACTTCCGGCAAATAAATTTTTCTCAGCCACCAACGCCGCGGACGTGATCATCCCAGCCGCAAGCACTCGCCTGCGGGTGACGAAAGATAAAGTCGTGGTATTGTCGGAATCAGCCATGATCCGAGCTCCAAGCAGCTTGGGTTGTGGTCAGGCTGGGCACGGTGCGTCAACACCGCGCCTAGCCGCTTAAATGCAGATAAAGGTACAGCTTGAGCAGCAAATGCGCAACAGAAATCATCATAATATAGTGATTGCATGACGCCGATACAGTGTCGAATGGCTCGGGCGGCGCTGGACTGGGGAGTATTGGATCTAGCTCGGGAAGCGGGAGTCTCCACCCAAACGATAGTCCGCTTCGAACGCGGCGAGGCGCTTAAGCAAGCAACTGTCGATCGTATTTGTCACGCGCTCAAATCGGCCGGCATTGAGTTCATTCCGGAGAACGGTGGAGGTCCTGGCATTAGGCTGGCACGCCGATCTAACAACAGATAACCATTACGGTGAAACGTCCCATTGGAATGAAACTGCGGCGAATCTCTCGCGACCGAGTGCCGCGTAGGACCCGATTTTCCCCAACATTTTGCGACAGAAATACCTCGGTGTCAGCTCCAGTGAAATGCGGACGCATCCCATGCGAACCTGAAAACCGAGTTGGTGGGCAGGCATGCGGCTGCACCATGCAGGATACCCAAAGGCCGGCTGGCCAACGTGCAGGTTTGGCACGTTTCCGGCCCTGCCCGCCCTCGACCACCAAGGGCCGGCATGCCACATGCTCGTCAGCGTATGGCAGACAGGCAGGCCTGATTGCATCCTGTCACAATCTCATCGAAAACAGGATGGGCAAGTCGCGTCACTTCCATGATGAGGACGGTCGCCTGCAAGAAGGCCAGCTCACTGAAGATGTCATCCCATGCGATATCGGCCCAGCCGAGCGGCATGTGCAGGTCGCCTAACCCAGCGCTGCATCCTCCTGCGGGAGATAGGTCCTGTGGAAGCCCTGCGGGCGCCCGAAGGAGTCATGGACATGCAGGTGCCCTGCCACTGGTGCCATCGCCCGCAGTTGCTCGCGGAAGGTCAAGCCGCGATGGGTGGATCCAACATAAGCGTGGCTGAAATTGATGAGCGCCACCAGGTTGGGATGGCCGACCGCCTTCACCGTCTGCGCCACCTCAGCCGGGCTCTGCCGGCACTGACTAGGTCATGGCGAAGAGGTTCTCGAAGGCGATGCGCACACCATAGGGCTTGCTGAACTCGGCAAGCTCGAACAACGCATCGCGCTCGCGTTCAGGGCCTTGGCAGCATCAATCTGGTAGCGGTAGACCGCCGCGTCCGTGAGGTTCGATGAGACGACACCGTGAACCGTATAGCGGAAATTGAACTTCCTCGTCAGCGCGATAAGCCTCTCGGCTCTCTCGGGGACGACGCGACCACCGACCATGAGGTCGAGGGTCGTCAGTTCCAGTCCGACGGCTTCGACGCCCATATCGGCAAAGCTGCGAAAGTTCGCCTCAAGGCTCTCCATCTGCCATGGAAAGAGACTGACTTAAAACCTGCGGCAATAACGTTGCTCATAAGCATCCCCCAATGACGGGCGGCCAGGAATGCCAGGCCGGTCCGCATCATTTGTCAGGTGAGATGGCAATTACAGAACCGATGCCATTCTCGAAACGAGTCTTCGTTCACCCCAGGTTCGATCGAGCGGTCTACGCTATTGCCAGTGGGCCTACATTAACTCGGATCGGACCGCGACGACCTCGAGTCTCACAAAGCAGACTACCTGCCCCAGAACCTGGAAGCTCTCAAGAGCACCTCTCGTTCAGACAGACTTGATAGTGAGAACCCCTTTCTCAAGCTAAACTATTACAGGTTCACGCAAATCACCTTGTCATCGTGGCGAATTCATCAGCCTCCAGAGCTGGAGGAACTGGCAAGATGCGCGGCATGAGGCAAATCAATTCGACCGGCGGAGGCCCTGCCGTTGCAGAGTTTCCGAGTTTGAGTTTCATTGGTGCGGCGTGCTCGCGAAGCCCATAAGACCGGTGAAGTTCGCAACACGTTGAATTCTCGGCGACACGCAGAGGTTACAGCTCGCCTTTATGTACGCCGCAACGGCTCAGATCTGTCTGGGTTCGGTCCACTCGGCGCCCGAGAGGCGAAGATTTCGGGATCGAGGCGCTTGAGCCACTGCGCGCCAGACAGAACGATCCGATCCGTGTCATACTGTCAGGCAAGACACTAGCAATTTGGGGGCCGCAGCAAATGAAAGAAGAGAACGACGTTCAGAAGTTGGTGCGCACGCTGCGGGCTCGAGCACCTGATGACGCGGCTGAATTGCTGGCCCGAGAATCTCCCGAGTTCATCCGCGACACACTGAAGCTGTTGCCGGACGGGCACGCCCGTAAGGTGGCCGAGCATTTGCCACCGCATATGCGGCCCATCAGGTCTCATGGCAGTGGCAAGGATTTCGCGGTCCCCGACTCGCTCGTCGAGCTGATGGACCCGATTCCCGCCAGCGTTCCTGTCGCGACGACGGTTGCCGCCGCAGTGGAGGCGGTCAGACGTGCCAAGGTGCCGACCGAGCTCACTTATCTCTACGTCACGGACGAGGGCAATAAACTGGTTGGCCTGGTGGTCCTGCGCGATCTGATGCTGAGCGAAGCGGACGCGACGGTGGATCAGATCATGCTGCCCAGGCCGTTCGCCCTTAATGTCGGTCTGTCTTTGAGCGACGCCTGCAAGGCAGCAGTACGCCGTCAGTACCCTGTCTATCCGGTGGTGGACGCGGAGAATAGGCTGCTCGGGCAGGTTCGCGGCTGGCGCTTGTTCGAGCAGCAAATCATCGAGATTTCCGCTCAGTCTGGCCAGATGGTGGGTGTCCAGAAGGAGGAGCGTTCTTTTACGCCGCTGTTTTCAGCCTTCTTGAAGCGTCATCCGTGGCTGCAGCTGAACCTGCTGACGGCCTTCATGGCTGCTTTCGTGGTCAGTTCATTCACAGGCACGATCGAGAAGATCGTCGCCCTGGCGGCGTTCCTCCCGGTCTTGGCCGGGCAGAGCGGAAACACCGGCTGCCAGGCACTCGCTATGACGCTGCGTGGCCTTGCCCTGGGGGATGTGGACAAACGACCGAAGCTGCACCTGGTGATGCGGGAGGGCGCGCTCGGGATCGCCAACGGCGTGCTCGTCGGCCTTGTTGCGGCTGCGGCGATGTGGTTCTACGCCTCGCGGCAACCGGAGTCGGCGGCCCAGGCACCCATGCTGGCACTTGTGATCCTGCTTGCTATGTCCGGATCATGCCTCATGTCCGGAATCTCCGGCGTGCTGATCCCGCTGGGCCTGCGCCGGGTCGGCGCTGATCCGGCGGTCGCTTCGGCGATCTTCCTCACCACCGTGACCGATATTGTAGGCATGGGCCTGATGCTGGGGCTGGCCACCATGCTCGTGCTGTAGCAAGACGCGTCCGGTGACGCGTCCCTGGGAGTCGGGGGCGATAAGCTGACCTCGTCGCGTTCAACGAAACAGCAAGAGCGGATCGCGCACGCGTCGTGAGAAGCACCTTCCGGCAGCTCTCCGACCCCTTGCGCAACGCGACGGAAGACCTTTGGATGAGCCGTGGGTGACCTTGAAGCCTCATTCGATGACCAGATACGCGCAGGATCGCGCAAACAATATTAATCTTGTCGGCTGCGCGATCCGCCACTGATGATGATTTGAGTTAGTTGCCACTTGTGCCGAATACTTCAATTATGTACAGCAACGCTGAGAAGATGTTTTGACAACCAGCGCAGCCGAAATACGAATAAACCCGATAGTTTGTTGCGCCGCTGCAACAGCTGCTGAGACTCGCATGGTCTGGTGACAGTTCAGTCGCCTTTCTCTTGGAGTCGTGCTAAATCCTTCGCACTAGTCGGGTTTGGGGTGGGTTCTCGGCATGCAATCTTCGTTTCGAACGATCTTCGGCTTGGCCGCAGCGCTGCTTTGTACCGGCGTATTGCCGGCCGGCGCACAAGGTCTTTTTACGGCATATGACGATGCGTTTTCGGCCCGCATCGCCAGTCCGGCCGACAATGGAACGCTCGCCCAGTTCGTCACAGTTGCCGTCAACGCGGGACAATACGATCAGGCGATCTCCTCAATCGAGCAGTATCTGATCAAATATCCCCGCGATGCGCGCGCCCGACTGGCGGCCAGCCGATTGTACTATCATGTCGGCTCCTATGAATTGGCCCGGCGGCAGGTGCAGTACGGCATCGAAGTCGGCGGCCTGAGCGCAAGTGAGCAGCAGGAAGCCGTTCGCCTGCTCGCCCGCATCGAGCGCGCGTTGCGTGGCGTCACCTGGGAACTCGCCCTGACCGGCGGCGTGTTCAGCGCATTTACCGATTTTGAGCCAGGCGGGGCGCAGGACGACGACAGCTTCGTCTCGCCCTATGGCCGGGCGGAAGGCTTTGTCCGGTGGGACCTCGGCACGCCAAGCGCCGACGCTCTCGTCCTTTCAGGCTCGTTGACCGCAACACAGCGCTTTTTCACGGAAGACCTGTCGGTTCCGGGTAGCGAGGAGACCTTCATCCACGGCAACGCCGCAATCACCTGGGACAAGGGGCTGCCGAACAGTGGGATCGATTCGCTGCGCCTGCTGCTTTCGGCGTTCACAGTTACGGATCGTTTCGACAGCGATATCCACGAGACCGGCATCGGCGTCAGTGGGCGCTTTCTTGTGCGCCCGACGGTCGAAACGACGCTTTTCGCAGGCGGCGGCTACATCGATCTAAGCGCCTCGCAAGGCATTTTCGCCGATAGCAGGGTTTTCTATGAGGCGGGCGGCAGCTACCGCTTCCGCAATGGCCAGGCGCTCGGACTGCGGCTGGTCGGCTCGAATGACTTCGCCTCCGGATCTGGCGAAATCGGCCACAGCTACACGGGCGAGGTCCGCTATGGCGGCCTGTTGATGAACGTACCGGATCTTTTCGCATGGTCGCATCAGATCGCTTTTTCGGCCGGCCACAGCAACACTCCCGATCTGTCCGTCGGCATCGGCACAAATATCAAGAGCGACTTCTGGCGCATTGCCTCGGAAAGCGATTTTCAGCTGACGGAGGCGCAGAAGATCAGTGTCGATGTCGCCTATCGCGAAACCAACTTCGACATCGCCAACCGCGACCGAAAATCGTTCGAAATGCTCATGAGCTATACGTTGACGCTCAATTGAAAGAGGCCGCGATGAGGACCCCGTACCGTCAGATCGCCATTTTTATCGCCTGCCTTGCCTTTGCGGCACCATCCGCCGCTGAGACGGTCGGGTCGATGACGGCCTACCAGACCAACATCGTCCGCAACAACGGCGGGACAATGAACGTGGGGGCCGGCGTCGAACTCGGTGACCAGCTACGCAGCAATCCCACTGGTCTTGGAATGCTGGTGTTCCGGGACGAATCGAGCGCCAAGATTGGTCCGAACACCAGCCTGACGATCGACGAGTTCGTCTACAATCCGGGCTCCGGATCGGGAAAGATCGACATCGGGATGAACAGCGGCCTGGCCCGTTTCTATGGCGGCCAGGTTTCGAAAGGCGGCGTCATGCAGGTTGCGACGCCGCATATGGTGCTCGGGGCGAGAGGCGGCATCATCGAAGTGCTGGTGGCAGCCGGCCAGACCGTGGGCATTCTGCGCGCCGGCCGCATGACCTGCACGATCAATGGCAAACGGCTGGTCATCACAAACCCGGGCTACGCCTGCACATCGGAAGATGGCAAGCTGCTGACCGGCTACGGCGGAATCGACACCTTCCCGATATTGGACAGCATCGACCGGATTGCCGGCACCGGCCTGCCAGGCGCACCGGGTCCGGGATTGGACGTAAGCGCACTTTGTGCGTCGGCACTCGGCGGCTCGCTCAAAATCTGCGACTCCACCGACGGCGCATTGCCAGGAGTGGTCATGGAGTTCCCCGACACCCCAACGCCACCCGTGGGCGGCGGCGTGAATAAGGGCGAGTGTCAGGGTGAGGGTTGCTGCTACTACTGTGAATAGGCCTGGCCGTACGACATGAGCCTCTTGGTCGGTTGGCGCTGGGCTGATTGGCGGCAAGCTGCCAGGAGTAAGATATCCGGCCTTTTGGTCGTGCTCCTGCTGCTCGCTTGCCATTTGGCTTTCGACGGGCCGCTGTCGCGCCTGCGTGAGCGGACGTACGACTTCTACCAGTTTCTCGCTCCGCGCCAGGCGACGAGCAATCCTGTCGTGATTGTCTCGATAGACGACGCCAGCCTCAAGGCACATGGGCGATGGCCCTGGAACCGGGGCCTCTTGGCCGATCTGGTCGATGGCATCACCAAGTCCGGCGCCGCGGTCATCGGGCTTGCGCTGGTGCTGCCCGAGGCCGACACCTCGCCTGAGGGCATCGCCGGAGACAAGCGCCTGGCAGCGGCGCTGGCCAAAAATCGAACGGCGCTTGCTGTCAGCCTGGGCAATGAGGCGACGGTTTCAGATGCAGGGCCCAAAGCCGGCTGGTCGATCGTCGGACAGGTACCCGACACGCTTCCCGGCTTTGCCGGCCTGACCGGCTCCCTTGCCGAATTCTCGAACGCCGCCGCGGGCCTCGGCGTAATTCGCACCTTGCCCGATCCCGACGGCGTACTGCGCCATGTGCCGCTGCTGTGGCTTCGCAATACCGCTGAAGGCGTGCAGCTGTGGCCGTCCTTCGCGCTCGAGCTTCTGCGCCTTTACGCCGGGCAGGACGGCTACATAGCCCGGATGAATGCCGCCGGGTTCGACGCACTCAGGATGGCCGGCGCCATCGTGCCGCTCGAGCCGGAGGGGAGCATCCGCCTCTGGGAAACCGCCACGGATACGCCGCGTATATCTGCCAGCACTATCCTTTCGGGCGGCAGTGATCCGCGGCTGCGGGACGCCATCGCCATTGTCGATCTGTCGGCCGTGGGACTGACGCAGTACCTGCCCACCCCGACACGTCCAGCGCGACCAGGCGCGGACATCCACGCCGATGCAATCGCCCAGTTGCTTGCCGGGCACTACCTAACAGAGCCAACGCATGCGCGCACGGTGGAGCGGCTCTGGTTTGTCCTCAGTGCCGTCATTTTCATCGGACTTTCCGGAGTGCTCGCCGGGCGTGTCGTGCTTGGTGCCCTGGCTCTCGTGCTGCTAGCCGTCACGCCGTTCGTGTTCGGCGCTCTCGAATACAGCCTGCAGGGTGCACTCTATGACCCGTTGCAGCCGGCGCTTGCGACGATCCTGGTAGCCGGCTTCGAAGGCTATGTTCTCTACAGGCGCAGCGAGCAGCGCCGGTCCACCCTGGCACGGCAGTTCGCCCAGTATCTGTCGCCTTCCGTGGTGCAGCGCCTCGCAAGCTCAGACACCGAAGCGATCCTGTCCGGCGAGAAGCGCGAGATCACGATCCTGCTCAGCGACATACGCGGCTTCACGACGATGAGCGAACAACTCGACACCCAGGAAATCGCAAAGGTGGTCAACCACTTCCTCGGCATTGCGACCGATGAGATCCTCAAGCGCGACGGCACCATCGACAAGTTCATGGGCGACGCGGTGCTCGCTTTCTGGAACGCGCCGCTTGATCAGCCGGACCATCGCGAGCGCGCGCTCGACGCGGGCCTTGCCCTGATCGAACGGGTGAAGCGTGAAGACGCCGCCTTCAGCGCGGACGGCCACCCCTCCATCGCAATCGGCGTCGCCATCGAGACGGGCATTTGCTCGGTAGGCAATTTCGGCTCCGAACGGCGTTTCGATTACACCGCGATCGGCTCTCCGGTGAACCGCACGGCTCGGCTCGAGTCGACGACCAAGAAGCTGGGCATCCCCCTGGTGCTTGGTCCCGGCTTTGCGGCAGGAGCGCCGATGCCGGTCGTCCAGGCGGGCGCCTTTGAACTCCAGGGTTTCAAGGGCGAGGTGCCGGTTTTCACCGTTCCGGAGATGCAAGCTGCTCACCAAGGTATGAGCCGCGAAGTGGAGAGCCATCGTGGTGAGCAATCTGGCGCCCCTGCCGTGGTGGTTGGTTCGCCGCCATCCGTGCAAATGGCACCCCCTGATCTTGCACCCCGAACGCGAAGCACACGCTGACCGGATCCAGCCGATCGCAGGGCGTGCCGACCTGCTTTGTGAACTAATACTGCTGGGGAGGCCTAGGTGTCATCAAACGGCCCTTTAATTGCGGGGTGGCTGTCAATCCGGATCAGCGCGACAGCCGATGAGACGCGGATAGACGGCGAAGGGATCCGTCGAGGTAACCCCGGCAATGATTGTCGAGGCCGCCGAATTTTCGAGCGAGAAGATGGGCCGTGTTATCCAGTTCACCACGAATGGCAGCACGGCTTCGTTGAGTTCGCCGGCGCCATCACGTGGAGGCAGCGCGTGGTTCAGATTGTTTATCCTCGCCGCCGGATCATGCGCTCGGGATGTTCTCAAGAGCATCCAGCCGTAGCACTCCCCGAACTGCCCTAACGAGAGAGTTCGCTGGGCCGGGATCATGGCCGTTATGAACCTGACGCAATCGATGCAGCTGGCGCTCGCCTCGTCGGGCGCGTGGGCGGTCTATCGACATCAATCAGTCGCCGCGGATGTTGGGATGCGCAGGCGTCGGCGTACGTAGCGCCGATGCGCCTTGGGCATGCGGGCGTTGACAGTGACATGGCCGGAGCGACGTGTTTCAGACGCCGAGCAATTCCAAGGACTGAGCACCGGAACCGAACCTCCCGACGGATTTTCGCGAGCTGGATTCCTCCCTCCCCTCCTCATCAAAACCGCCGCTCGCGAATTCGCTGGCGAGTATATCTCCGGTATGATATACATATATCACTCATGAGGATATACAAATGCCGCTCTTCATTCGCGATCCCGACGTCGATGCCATGGCCGTCGAGCTGCAGCACATTACCAAGGCGCGCAGCAAGACCGAGGCCGTCAGGACCGCCTTGCGCCACGAGATCGAGCGCAACCGCGGCAGCGTCCCGCTGCGCGAGAGACTTGCCAAAGTCAAGGAAATGGCGCGGCGGATCGGGCCGGCCAACCCTGATTTCGATATGAAGAAATTCACCGACCAAATGTGGAGCGACGACTGATGTTCGTCGATGCCTCGGTGATCGTTGCCATCCTGAACGAGGAACCTGGCGCGGAAGAACTGGAAAAGCGGCTCGCGGCCGCGACCAAGCCGCTGTATATCTCCCCGTTCGTCCGGTTCGAGGCAGTCCAGGGTCTCGCGCGAGCGTCGGCCGAAGCCATCCAAAAGAACGCCAAGCCCACGGCCAACATGCTGGCGCAAGCCCGTGATACCGTCGACGCCTTTTTGATCGAGATCGCAGGCAAGGAAATCATGATATCCGGCGACATCGGCGACCGGGCGATCGAAGCCAGCATGAAATACGGCAAAGCAGTCGGGCACAAAGCCGATCTCAATTTCGGCGATTGTTTTGCCTACGCTTGCGCGAAGGCTCACCGGCTTGCCCTGCTTTACAAGGCCAATGACTTTTCACAAACTGATCTTGCGTAAGGCTTTCCTGGCCTTGCATCGCGGCGCGAGAGCCATGGGCCCTTTTGCATGCTTTGGGCGAATCGTCGTCTTTCATGGTTAAACGCAATGTTACGAGGAACGTTCGCTGCAGCACTGGTTTTCTTCGGCACGATCACCGTCCAGGCACAGCAGGCAGACGGCATCTTCTGGGTGCTGCGATCGGGTGCGCCATGCCGCGATCTGCCAGGGGCGATACGGCCCACGCACCACCTGCTACAATCGCTTCGTTCGATGGCGGAAAGCAGGTGTGTGGGAACGCCTCATCCATGGCATCACCAAAGCCCATGATGCAACGGTGCAGATGATCGACACCTCCATTGTTCGCGTCCATCAGCAAGGCGCGACAGCAAAAAGGGGGATCGAGATCATTGTCTCGGTCGTTCCCGAGGCGGGCTGGCGACCAAAATCCATGCTCTTGTCGACGCCGAAGGCAGGCCGATCAAGCTGACGCTCACGGCAGGTCAAATGAGTGACTCGCCTACGCAGCGGACTTGATCAAGGATTTGCCCGAGGGTGCCATGCTGCTCGCCGACAAGGGCTATGATGCCAACGCCTTGCGCAATGCCGTCACCGAGCAAAAGGCATGGGCCAACATCCCGCCCAAGGCCAACCGCAAGGACCCGATGTGCTTCAGCCCCTTCCTCTGCAAGGCCCGCAACCTCGTCGAAGGCTTCTTCAACAAGGCCAAGCAGTTCCGTCGCATCGCAACTCGATATGACAAGCTGGCACCTTGCTGCCCTGAAACTCGTCTCAACTCGCATCTGGCTACGCGGTGATGAGTCTACGTCCTAGCGTTTTGCGTGCCCTCCCCGGTTGTCATTCGCCGCGCATGGTCGCCTGGAAGGTCGGCAGGTGCTTCTTCTGTGCCTCGAGGATTTTCTCGCGATAGACGCCATAGATGACGTCGGTGTCGTGCAGTGTGACGCCGGCAATTGTCGGCGAGGCAAAAACCGGCAGTTCGATGCCGCGTTTCGAAAGCGCCTCGGCGGTTCGGGCGATCAGCTCATGCGCCAGGATCATGGCAAGCACGGTCGACGAACCGGAGACTGGCCGGCTCCAGCCCTCGACCGGCACGATGGCATCCTCGATCGGCGAGCAGGTGTCGATGACAAGGTCGGCGGCATCGGCAAGCCGTTTGCCGGAAGAGTGCGTCGCCGGCTTGTCGAGATTGTTCTTGCTAGTTATCGCAACGACGAAGATGCCGCGTTTTTTCGCATAAAGCGCGGTGTCGATGCCGGACGAATTGCGGCCGCTGTGGCCAAAGATGATGATCGAATCGCCTTTGTTCAGCGGCTGGTGGTCGAGGAATTTCTCGGCGTATTTCTCGGTCCGCTCCAGCCACAGAAGTTCGCGCACGCCGCCGGCGCCGAGCACGTTATGCCACATGACACGCGGGTCGGTCAGCGGATTGAAGCCGACATAGCTGCCGTAGCGCGGAAACACTTCCTGGACCGGCAACACCGAGTGGCCCGAGCCGTAAAGATGAACCAACCCGCCGCTCTCGAGCGTGTCGGCAAAGCGGCTGGCCGCTTCGCCAAAGGCTTCGGCATTGGCTTTCGAGGCCTGTTCGATGAGGGCGGCAAGGCGGGGTATGTAAAGATCGGACACGTCGGTACTCCTGTTATGTGTCGGCTTCGGTAATGGCTCAGCTTCTTGCGGTTGGCGCGGCGCGACCGGCACGCAGCGTCGAGCGGATTTCGTAGCGGTCGCCACGCATGACCGAGACGGTGAATTCGAACGGGCCGCGCTCGTCGGTGGTGATGCGCTCGACCACGAAAGCGGGGCTCCCCGCAGGCAGATCGAGCAACTCGGCATCCGCCGACCCGACCGCGCCAACACGGTAGTTTTCGCGTGCCGCGACCGGCACGATGCCGTAATGGCGTTCCAACGCTTCGTAGAGCGAGCCCTGCAACAGGCCGGCATCGAGAAAGCCGGGCACGCGCGCGGCCGAGAGTTGCGCAGTCTGAATACCGATCGGTTCGTTGTTGCCGAGCCTGAGCCGCCGGATGCGCACCACCGGGTCGCCCTCCTCGATCTCCAGCGCTCCGGCCGCGGCGGCATTTGCGGTGGTCAGGCTGCAGTCGAGCAAGCGCGAGCCGGCGACCACGCCCATATTGCCCATTTCCTGCGTGAAGCTGGTGAGTTCGCGGGTGCCGGCGACCAGCGTGGTGGAGCGCACGAAGGTGCCACGGCCATGTTCGCGCCTGAGCAGTCCGTGCTCCTCAAGATTGCGCAAGGCGTGGCGCAGCGTGATGCGGCTCACCCCGAACAAGGCGCACAGTCTGTCTTCGGCCGGAATCTGGTCGCCAGTCGCCCACTCGCCACTCTTGACGATGGCGCGGATGGCTTCTTCCACCTGATACCAGAGCGGCTCGGGCCTTCTGCGGTCGGGCAGCTGGAAGCTGACTTGGCTCATCTTATCTGCCTCCACTGTGCTCCGGCGAGACCGGCCAGCGAGGCGCCGACGAGACCGGCGCGGGAGCCGAATTCGCCGGACCGCAGAACGACATCACGCAAATGCGGCGGCAACTGACGTCGCAATCCCGAAAGCAGCGGCGGCTCTATCACGTCCAGCGCATCGGCAAGCCCGCCGGAAATCAGGATCGCCTGTGGATCGAGCAGCGCGACCGCACCCGCAAGGACAGTGCCCAGCCGGCGCGCCGGCAGCTCCAAGGCGTCAAGTGCGGTCGAGTTGCCAGCCCGCGCGGCCTCGACCAGCCTGCCGCCATTGGCCAGCCCGATCTGGCGCGCCGCAGCGTCGAACGCCCGCCCGGAAGCGAAGCGCTCCAGCCAGCCGCTGCGGTCCTCCCCTTCATCCTCGATGTCGGCGCAGGCCCAGCCGAATGAGCAGGCGCCGCCACGTGCGCCTGCAACGATGCGGTTGTTGGCCAGAACGGCGGAGCCGATACCGGTGCCGATCGCCAGCAGGATGGCATCGGACAGGCCTTTTGCGGCACCTTCGACCGCTTCGGCCAGCATGGCGACCTGCGCGTCATTGCCAATGGCAACAGGCAGACGAGGAAACAAGGCCGCGATGTCGATGCCGTCGAGATAGGGCAGGTTCGGAATCCAGCGGCAGACCGAGCCCTCGACAAGTCCGGGCACCGCAAGCCCGAGGGCGTCGACCGGACCGGCCTCGGCGCGCAAGGCACCGATACGGGCGACGAAGGCATCCAGGCTTGCCGGCGCAGGCTCGCGGCTCAGCATCTCCAGCCAGCGAACATCGCCACTATGGATTGCGGCGCGCAAATTGGTGCCGCCAAGATCGATGGCCAGAACGCGTGTCATCGAGGGCGGCTCCGATTGGCCGCCGGCGCGAACAGGCCACTGCCGGCATGCCAGGACTGCGAGGCCGCCACAAAACCCTGCGCGTAGCGCGTGCCGCGCAGGCAGCCGCGAAGCCGATAAAGCGCACTGTAGTAATCGACATAGGGGAAACTGCTCAGGCCGCGTGCCAGTTCGTATTCCCGCACCGCCTCGCTCCAGGCGTCGAAGCCGTCACTGACGTCGACGAGGTGTTCGGGGCGAAAGCCTTCGTCGTCCTCCCAGTTCTCGCCGAACAGCAGCAGTTGCGGCGTGTATGCGCCATGGTCGCGCTTCAGCGTCGGCAATGCCGCAAAGAAGATGCCGGTCTGTGTCAGTCGGGCCGCGGCGCGATGGTCCTTGTGCCAGCTGCCATGCCAGTGCGTGATGACGATTTGCGGCTTCAACTCGCGCACAACATCGCAAACCTTGAGCGCCGTCTCGTCGTCGCAAGGCAAGAAGGCGTCGTGCAGCCCGAGACTGCGCATGGCAACGCCGAGCCTGGCTGCGGCCTTTGCGGCCTCCTCCTGCTTCTGGACGCAATAGTGCTCGGAGGCGAGGCTTGGATGGCCCTGCTCGCCCATGCTGAGATGCAGGAAGGTGACTGAGGCGCCGCCTTGGACCGCAACCGCCGCCAGCGGACCGGCAATCACCTCGGCATCGAAGGCGTGCGCTCCCACGACCAGGATCGAGCGTGCGGCATAGACCTTGTCCTCGATCATTTCGCGCCTCCCCCGGAGCCGACGCCCTCGCGAATCTGGCGGGCAAGCAGACAGTACATGATCAGGATGGGCGCCATGGAGATGGCCAGCGAGGCGAACACCAGGCCCCAGTCCGTGCGGAACTGGCCGACAAACACGCTGATCGCCAGCGGAACAGTCTTGTAGCGGTCGTCGAAAATGAAGATCAGCGGGAAGAAGAAGTCGTTCCAGACGGCGATAGTGGTGAAGATAGCAACGATCGATATGGCCGGCTTCACCATCGGCAGCACGATCTGGAACAGGATGCGCGCCTCGCCGGCCCCGTCCATGCGCGCCGCCTCGTCGAGTTCGGACGGCAGTACCCGCATGAAATTTGCGAAGATGAAGACGGCGAAGGGAATGCGGATGGCCGAATAGACGAGGATCAGGCCGGTCAGCGAATCGAGCAGGCCAAGGTTGCGCATCAGCGTGAACAGCTCCACCGAGGCAAGCCGGATCGGCAGCATGATGCCGGACAGGAACAGGCCGAGCATGATGCCGTTCCAGCCCAGCCGATAACGGCTCAGCGGATAGGCGGCCATTGCCGACACGATAATCGTCAGGATCACCGCGCCGCCGGTGACAATCAGGCTGTTGATGAAATTCTGGCCGAGATCGGCGCGCGTCCAGGCCGCAACGAAATTGTCGAAGGCAAAGCTTTGCGGCAGGCCGAGCCTGTTGTCGTAGATCTCCGCCGTGGTCTTGAAACAGGAGACGACGAGAATATAGAGCGGCAGCAGCACCGCTGCGGTCCACAGGACCAGCGCCGTCCAGCCAGGCAGCCGTGCGAGCTGTTGAGGGATGGCGAGCGTGTTCACAATTGCACCGTGCGACGGTCGAAGAAACGCAACATCAAAAGCGTGCCGATGCTCAGGATCAGGAACAGCAGCGTGCCGAGCGCCAGCGCCAGGCCTATATCGGTGATACCGACCGCGCCTTCGGCGCCGAAAGCGAGCCGGTAGAAATAGGTCACCAGCGTGTCTGTGGAATAGCTCGGATTGCCCTGCACGCCTTGCATGACATAGACGATGTCGAACTGATTGAAGGTGTTGATGAATGACAGCGTCGTCAACGTGCCGACGGCCGGCATCAGCAAAGGCACGGCAACCGAGACGAGCATGCGGCCGCTGCCGGCGCCATCCAGCCTGGCAGCCTCGAATATCTGGGACGAAATCTGCCTGAGGCCGGCGGTGTAGATCAGCACCGGCAGGCCCATCCAGTTCCAGGCGTCGACGGCGATCAGCATCACGAGTGCCGTGTGGCTGTTGCCGAGAACCGTCAGGCTGCCTTGATGCAGGCCAAGGCCGTTGAGCATCCATTCGATGGTGCCGCCGGGCGCCAGCAGCAGCCGCCACAGGGCGCCGACGATGACCGGGCTCAGCACTGCCGGGAAGAAGAAGACCGACTGGAAGAAGGCCGCCCCTTTGGCGCGCAGGAACAGCAGCCAGGCCAACAGCAGACCAAGGCCGTTCTGGAACAGCATGATGCCGAAGAACCAGGCGACGTTGTGCCAGAGCGCTCCGTAGAGCCGCCCACCGCTCGGAAACACGAACAGGCGGGTAAAATTCGACAGGCCGGCGAACTCCAGCATGCGCAGGCCCTTCCAGACGAAGAAGCTGCCCCACAGCGACATCAGCAGCGGATAAAGGACAAACAGCGCATAAACGGCCAGCGCCGGCACGATGAACAGCACGGCCATGCGCTGCTGGGTGCGCTGAAGGCTGCTTTTGCGGCGGCGGTTGATCATGTGCTGCTCTTGCGCAGGTGTGACAGCCTACTGCTTCGGCTTGAGCCAGCTGCTGACGGCGGCCTGCATGTCGGCCGCCAGCTTCTGCGGCGTGATGTTGCCTTCGACCATGTCGATGATCTCGGACTGCAGGATCGAGGAGGCCGTAGGCGTCTGCCAGCGGAAGCCAACAAGCGTCAGATAGGGTGTGGAATTCTTCGACATCCCCATCATCGTGGCGAGCACCGGGTCTTTGACGGTGACGTCGGTACGGGCCGGCGGCCAGCCCAACTCGTCGGCGAAGAGCTGCGCGAACTCGGCCGAGGCCATGAAGTTGAGCACCTTGATCGCTGCCTCCTTGTTGGTACTTTCCGAGACCAGACCATAGGAGCCGTCTGAAAAGGCCGATGTGTAGAGCTTGGTTGCCGGGTCATCGGCGGGGAACGGGAAGATCGAGAATTTCAGCTTCGGGTTCTGCGCCTTGAAGCTGCCGTTCTCGAACGAGCCGCCGAAGAACATGGCCGCCTTGCCGCCGATGAATTGCTGTGTCGAGGTGGTGTAATCGATCCCGGCAAAGCCGTCGGAGAAATACGGTTTCAACTCGGCATAGCGTTTCAGGGCAGCCACATAGCGCGGATCCTCGAAGGTCGCCTTGCCGCTCATCATTTCGTCGTAGAAGCCCGGGCCATAGATGGTCGGGCCGACGACGCCGACGCCGATCTCCAGCGCCCAGGCGGAGCCGTTGGCGCCGCCGGCGGCTATTGGCGTTATCCCCGCCCCTTTCAGCTTCTCGCAGGCGGCGACGAAATCTTTGTAGGTCTTGGGGATTTCGATGCCCTGGGCGGCGAAGACGTCTTGATTGTAGAACACACCCATCATCGGCACCGAATAGGGTACGCCATAGATCTTGCCGTCGGCGCGGCCACGAGCGCCGCCCAGCGCGCCATCGGGCATGCTCTTCAGCTCCGGCACGCTGTCGTCGAGCGCATCGAGATAGCCACCCTCGATGAACGGCTGCAGTTCGCCGTAAGCCTTGAGCTGGGCGATATCAGGCCCGCGGCCGCCACGCAGCGCCGTACTCAGCCGGTTCTGGTAGTCGGCGTCGGGGGTGAACTGGATGTTGACCTTAATGCCGGGAGTCTTGGCCTCGAAGGCGTCGAAGATGCGGCGCATCGCAGCCTCGTCCTCGGTGCGCCAACTCCACAGGGTCACGGTGTCGTCAGCCTTTGCCGGCAGTGCGGTGAAGACCCCGGTGCAGACTGCGGCAAAGCCGCCGATCAGGCCGAGTGCGGCGCGTCGATGAATTGAAAACATACTCAGTCTCCCATTCTTGTCGATTGTCATTCCCACGGCGGTTCAAAAGCCGAGAGGCAGTCATAAGCTTTTCTCATGTCATTATAACGACATGACTTCGGCCGCAAGGGGTCTTGCAGTTTGTTCGGGCATGGCCGTCAGGAGAGAATCAGCTCGAACTTAATCAACTAACGCATTGTGTTTACAATGTAATCTCGCATGCTTTGTGGACCGAAGTGGGAAAACGCCGCAACCCGACAGAACCTCTCCACGAAGATAGCGCTTGCATCGTTACTTCAAGTTGTCATAACGTCATGGACATCGCTGTGTGGCCATGCGGAGGGTCGGATGTCTTTGGCTTGGATCTCGAAACTGGCACTTGCTGCAGGGTTGTTGGCCTCGCCTACCATTGGTTGGGCCCAATCGGTCGACATCTCCTATCTGACCCACTGGTCGCCCGAAACGGTCGCTTTGCTGGACGGCGCGGCCAAGGACTACGCCAAGAGCAATCCGGATGTGACGGTCACTGTGCGCGCCGTTCCCTTCGGCGATCTCCTCACGACACTGCGTTCCCAGGGCGGCAGTTCGGACGGGCCGACGATCGGCGGCATCTATGATTTGTGGCTGCCCGAACTGGCGCGAGACAAGCTGGTCGCGCCGGCCCCCGATGCAGTTGCCGGCGAGGTCAAGAGTGCGTGGCCGGCCGGTGTCGTCAGTGCGGCCTCTGTTGGCGCCACGCTTTACGGCATTCCAAACGAGATCGACGTCTACGCGCTGAACTACAACAAGGAGCTGTTCAAACGGGCAGGCATTACAGCCGCGCCGAAGACCTGGTCCGAATTGAAGGATGCGGCCCAGAAGCTGACCAGGAAAGATGCCGGCCAGCAAGGCTTCGGCATGATCAATTCCTGGGCGGCGGGCGTCGTCCATCCCTTCGCCTCGCTGCTGGTCTCCAATGGCGGCGAGCTGGTCAAGGACGGCAAACCGATGCTCGACAGTCCTCAAGCCGGTGAGACTTTCCAGCTTTACGAGGACCTGATCAAGTCCGGCGCCAGCGATCCGGCGATGGCCACGGCCGACGCCAACACAACGGGCCCCTTCCTAGACAATTTCGTCTCCGGCAAGACCGGCATGATCATCATGGCCAACTGGTGGGAAAGCGCGTTGAAGGGCGGCATGGGCGAAAAATTCTCCAACATCGCCACCGCGCCCATTCCGGTTGGCCCGAGCGGCGACAAGCCGCATTCGATCTCCTATTCATGGATGACCGTCGTCAACGCCAATGCCGGTCAGGCCGAACAAAAAGCGGCATGGGATTTCCTGGTATGGCTGAACAGTCCGAAGTCCGGCAAGAACGGCGCATCGGCAATGTCGGATATTCTGATGTCGATGGGCATCCTGCCGACGCGGACCTCCGACATCGAAGCCCATAAGGACAAGCTCGGTTCCGAGTTCCTGTCCGGCTACGTCAGCGTGCTTGCCGACGCCAAGCCCTTCCCGGTCGTCCCGGGCGGCCAGGAGTTCAGCGAATCGCTGCAGCAGACGCTCGAGGCGTTGCAGTATGGGCAGCTCTCGGCCAAGGATGCGCAGGCGAACGCGCAGGCCGATGCCGTCTCGATCCTGGAGCGTGCCGCCAAATAGCGAAGGCGCTGTTTCGAGAGCCCGACGCTTTGGAAGCAGAGCGATGATGAAGACCTATCGTGCCTCGGCGGGCATCATGCTGGCGCCCGCCGTGACACTGATCGGCGTCTTCATCCTGCTGCCGATGCTGCTCACCATCTGGCTGTCATTCCAGGACTGGTCGACCCAGACGCCTTTTTCCAACGCGAGCTTCATCGGCTTCGACAATTTTCGCGAAATATTCGGGCCGACCTCGGTCGGGCGGGATTTCAAGCGAGCGCTGCTCAACACCGCGATCTACACGGCACTGTCGGTGATGCTCATCCTGCCCCTTTCGGTAGTGTTCGGCTTGATGGTCTACCAGCGCGATGTCGCAGGCGGCACGGCGCTGCGGACCGTGTTGTTTTCCACCTACATGGTGCCGATGATCGCCGTGACGCTGGTCTGGTCGAAGCTCTATTCGCCGAGCGAGGGGCCGCTCAACCAGGTGCTCGGTCTCGCCGGCATCGGCCCGCAACTCTGGTTGTCCTCGCCAAGATCGGCGTTGATCTCGATCGTCGTCCTCAATGTCTGGCAGCAGATCGGCTATTTTACGGTGCTGGCCGTTGCCGGGCTGACCCAGATCCCGGGCAGTCTTTACGAGGCGGCGACGCTTGACGGCGCCAACCGGCGCGAACAGTTCCGCTTCATCACCTTGCCGCTATTGAGCCGCACGCTCTTGTTCAGCGCCGTCATTGCCATCATCAACGCCGTGCAGGTGTTCGAGCCGGTGGCACTGATCACCCAAGGCGGGCCGGTCGGCTCGACCAACGTGCTGACCTACCATATCCGCCGAGTCGGCATCGAGCGGGCACAAGGCGGGCTGGGCTCGGCCATGGCAGTGATGCTGATGCTGGCGCTGATCGTCATTGTGTGTGCGCTGTTTGCATTCGCCAACCGGAAGGATGACGAATGAGCGCGCCGGGCCGCTCAGCATCGAGCCGGTTGGCGCGCAAACGCCTGGCGGGCCGCAGAGCACTGCTCGCCACGCTGATGCTGCTGGTTGCCGTGGCCTCCGCCTTCCCGCTGTTGTGGATGGTGCTCTCCAGCCTGAAAACGCCGGCCGAAACCATGCAGGTGCCGCCAGTGTGGATACCGCACACGCCGACCCTCGAAGCGTACGAGAACGTGTCCGGCGTCATCAATGTCGGCCGCTCGATGTGGAATTCGCTCGTGATCGCCTCGATCACCACCGCCGGCATTCTGGTCACCAGCATGATGGCTGGCTACGCCTTCGCCAAGCATCACTTTCCCGGCCGCTCACTGCTGTTTTCGGTGCTGATCGCCACCATGTTCCTGCCGCCGATCGTCACGCTGATCCCGCTTTACCGTCTCGTCGGATCAATCGGCCTGAACGCCAGCCTTGCCGGCATCATCGTGCCCAATCTCGCCAATGCGTTCGGCATTCCTGATGCGCCAGTTCATAGCCGGCGTGCCCGACGATCTGATCGACGCAGCACGGATGGATGGAGCGTCGGAACTCCTGATCCTGTTCAAGATCGTCGCGCCGAGCGTGGCGCCGGCAATCGCGGCACTGGCGCTGTTTGCCTTCGTCTATCACTGGAATAGCTATCTCTGGCCGCTGACAGTTTTGCAGGGCAATGCACACGAATATCCGATCGTCATCAGCCTTAGTCGCCTGCTCAGCTACAATCGAGGCGCTCTCAACACGGGACTGGTGATGGCTGGCGCGACGCTTGCCGTGCTCCCGCCACTGGTGCTCTTCGTCTTCCTGCAGCGCTTCTTCGTGGATTCGATCGTCGGCTCGGCGGTCAAGGGATAGCGTCGGCGGCACTGGCTATCTGTTTATCGCGAATCTGATGCGAATGCCTCACAAAGTGAACGTCGGACGTAACGTTGTTGTCACTTACCGAACAAACTCAACCACCTATGTCCTGGTGCATGGTCGGCCAGCTCGCCTTTGCGCGTACATCGCCTGTCAATGCCCAAATGCCACGCACCATTGGCTCAGTTAGCCGGATTCGGCCGGGTTCGACACCAAAGAGGAAGTGCGAGTGGCCATGCTGCCGCGCTCCGCGGGCCGCCTGCTGATTGCTCTGTGTCTTCTTGCGCGCCGTTCCGCCGAGCGCCTTTCGTTCTGTGACATATCCCCTGGCTTGAGAGCGCGCGCGATCTCTAGGTAGCCGGTCAATTTGTCAACCTCGACGACATAAGGCTCGAATATGGCTCCTATGTCATGGGAGTGAACGCCTTCCGGCGTCCGCCCCCAAAGCAGCTGCTTGCGGCGGTGACCGAGGCGCCGGTTACCGCATCGAGTCGTCGGTAATAAAGCGACGTTGCGCTCTCTGCTTTCACATCCGGGTATGCCGAAAAGTCCGTCGGTCAAAAGTCGACCAGCGGCGTGTCAACGATCTGGTGCTCGAATAGCAGCCAGAACGGCGATCCCCGGGATTCGGAGTACCAATGCTCAAAAGTCGCAAGGGCCTCGCCGATATTGGTGGCGGGTTCGTCCTCGGGCAGCTTCGCAGCCTGGAACAACGCAAGCGCAACGGGGCCAAAATGCGTGATCGCTTCCGTGCGCGCCTCGCTGTCCGCATTCCAGCCGAGCCGCAAGCGCAGGACGGCCAAAGCGCTGGCCACGGCGATGTCCTCACTTTCGGCTGAGGCGACGGCGTCCGAGAT